>NZ_AP024546.1:654124-981186 GCF_018406645.1 Lysobacter helvus | reverse complement strand
CCGCAACAAGGCGCAACACCGGCTGGCCCTTCGGGGCCGGCCGGCTCGCCAAGGACAACAGAGGTTCCAATGAACGCCACGCTTCGCACCATCACCGCCGCCGCTTTCGTCGTCGCCTCGCTGTCCCTGGCGGCGTGCACGCACACCACGAAGGAAGAGTCGTCGACCACGACGACGTCGACCGAGCCGACCACCGGCACGGACACGTCGACCACCTCGACGACGACGACCACGACGGAATCGATGCCGCCGGCAGCCACCACGTCGGCCAATCCGCCGAGCACGCTGTAATCCTGCGCGGCCGGCCTCGCGAGGCCGGCCGCCAGCACGCGCGACAGACGAAGGGCGGCCGATGGCCGCCTTTCGCGCGCCTGCACATTTAAACTGTCGCGCCGCACGCAACGCGACCCCATGACCATGGCAACGGACGGCATCCGCCTCGTCGGATTCGACGGAGACGACACCCTGTGGCGCAGCGAGGATTACTACCGCGGCGCCCAGGCAGACTTCGAACGCATCGTGGCGCAATACGTCGACCTGCACGACACGCGCGCGCAGGAACACCTGTATTCGGTCGAGAAGCGCAACCTCGCGCTGTTCGGCTACGGCGTCAAAGGCATGGTGTTGTCGATGGTGGAAGCCGCGGTGGAAATCACGCAGGCGCGCATCTCCGCCACGGATCTCCATCGCATCGTCGCGATCGGCAAGTCATTGCTGCAACATCCGGTCGAACTGTTGCCCGACATCCGCGAGGCGGTGGAAGCGATCGGCGCGCGGCACGACGTGGTGCTGATCACCAAGGGCGACCTGTTCCACCAGGAAGCGAAGGTGCGCGAGTCGGGCCTGGCCAAGCTGTTCCGCCGCATCGAGATCGTGAGCGAGAAGGATGGGGCGACGTATGCGCGTTTGCTCGAGGAATTCGGCCTGGCACCGTCGCAGTTCGTGATGATCGGCAACTCGTTGCGTTCGGACATCGCGCCCGTGCTCGAACTCGGCGGGTGGGGCGTGTACATGCCGTACCACGTGACGTGGGCGCACGAAGCCGAAGCGGAGGTCGCCGACGACGCACCGCGCCTGCGCAAGGTGGTCGATGCATCGGGATTGCCGGCCGCCGTCGAAGACATCCACCGGCACGCGCGCGGCGCATGAATGCCCGCTTGCGCGGCGGCGGCTGAAGGCCGGCGGGTTGCACCTTGGTTCACCGATCCGGTCGCATCGTCGCCACAGCCCGCAATGGGGCGGGCCTCGAGGAGAATGACGATGGCGACCCTGCAACTGAAGCATTGGATGGCACCTGCCGTGCTCGCGGCGGGCCTGGGTTTGGGTGCACTCGTCCCCGCGCCTGCGCAGGCACAGGATTCGCTGACGCGCATTCTGGTCGACGTCGCCGACGTCGTGCTGCAGGGCGGCCAGCCTTACTACCGCTATGGCAGCTACGGTGCGAACGACCGCGTGTACGTGCAGCGCGACCGCTACGGCCGACCCGTCTATTACCGCGTCGTGCCGGCACGCCCCAACTACGGCTACTCCGGCAACCGCTACTACAACAGCAATGCCTACAACGCCGGGTACTACGACCCGCGGTTCAACACGGGTTACCCCGTGCAGACCGCGCAGCGCGTCAACTGCAGCGGCAGCGGCAACTGCACGGTGAAGTACTACGACCCGCGTTATGACCATCGCGATACGCGCGCGCGCTACGACCGCCCCCACCACGGTCGCGGCGGGCATCGCGGGCATGACGATGACGACGATTGATCGCACCATGGCTTGCAACGACGGCGCCGCGAGGCGCCGTCGTCGTTTCCGGGCCCGCGTGTGCCACGCGGCCGGTCGGTGCTAGCCTCCGCGCATCGACGCACCCCCGGAGTCGTTCCCCCATGCGCCATCCCGCAACCCCGATCCTCGCCACCCTCGCCATCCTCGCGGGGCTCGCATTCGCCGCGCCCGCCCAGGCCGGGCCCTCCATCACGTGCAAGCTGCACTTCTCGATGGCGGGCTGGTCCGTGTTCTACAAGACGGCGTCCGGCACGGGCACGGTGACGTGCAGCAACGGCCAGCACATGAGCGTGGCCATCGATGCGAAGGGCGGCGGGCTGACGTTCGGCAAATCGAACATCCAGGACGGCACCGGCGAGTTCTCCGGCGTCCATGACATCAAGGACGTGGTCGGCACCTACGTGTCCGCCGAAGCGCATGCCGGCGCGTCCAAGTCCGCGAAGGCGCAGGCGATGACGAAGGGCGAGGTGTCGCTGGCGCTCGCGGGCAAGGGCGCGGGCTGGGACCTGGGCATCGCGTTCGGGAAGTTCACGATCTCGGGGCGCTGAGCCCCGCGGTCAGTGCTTGTCGACGCTCGTCGGGACGGCCTGCAGCGTGTGGCTCATGTCATCGCGCAGGCGCGTGCCCACGTAGCCCACCGCGGCGAAGTAGCCCGCGATGAGGACGCACAGCACTGAAATCCCCAGCGCGTGTCGGCGCATGAAGTGGAAAGGAGAATGGATGTGCATGGCGAAGCCCCCGGGTTCGGCGCCATGCTCGGCGCGCGATTGTCACGGCAGCGTGCAGATCGCGTGCGGCACAATCGCCGCGTGAGCCCGATCCGCCACCGCCGCTGGATCCTCGCCCTCGCCTGCGTGCTGGCGGCCGGGTGCGGCCGCGCGCCAGGGCCGCCCCCGAAGGCCGACGATCGCCTGGGCGACGCGGACGCCGAACTTGCCTGGCAAGGCATCCTGGCCTGCGCCGACTGCGATGGCATCGACACGCGCCTGCGCCTGCAGCACGGCAATGGCGTGGTCGCGCAGTACCAGCTGGTCGAGGCCTTCCGCGACGGGCAGGGTGCCGAGTACTTCCAGGAGAGCGGTCGCTGGCGCCGCGATGGCCGCTTGCTGCGGCTGCAGCCGAGCCAGGGCGGCGAGCGCCTCTACATGTTCGACGGGGCCGGCAACCTGGTCGTCGTCGATCGTCGCGGACACGCGGTGGGGGCGGGTCGCGTGCTGTCGCCGGTCGCGCCGCCGGCGTTGTGACGCCGGTCCGCGAAACGTGACGAAGTTTCAGAACGCATTCATGGGCACGGCAGACACTGGCGGCCTCGCATTCCCCCGCATGACCGAACGGAGTCCACCCATGCATCGCACCTTCAAGATCGTCGCGCTCACGGCCGCGCTCGCCGCGATCGGCGGCACCGCCAGCGCGCAGGACTTCACCGTCGGATTCCACCCGCGCACCGGCGATGTCTGGATCGACACGACGCTGGGCGACATGAATCGCTACGGCACGCGCTACCGCGATCCCTTCGTCGACGAAATGGTCCGCTACCACGGCGCGCCGCGCGACCTGGTGTCCGACCTGCTCGGCAATCGCCGCTGGGCCCCGGGCGACGTGTACATGGCCTGCAGCATCGCGTCGATCATCGGCCGCCCGTGCCGCTACGTCGTCGACGAATACGAGCGCGACCCGGGCCAGGGTTGGGGCAACATCGCCAAGCGCATGGGCATCAAGCCGGGTTCGCCGGAATTCCATCGCCTCAAGAACGGTTTCGTGCCGACCTACGATCGCTGGTCGCGCCCGATCGTGCTCGACAGCGACCTGCAGCGCGCCTATCCCAACCACGGGAATGGCAAGGGCAAGTCCGACCACGGCAATGGCAACGGCAACCACGGCAACAGCGGCAAGTCGGGCGAACACGGCAACAGCGGCCACGGGAACGGGAACGGGAACGGGCACGGCAACGGCAACAAGGGCGGCGGCCACGGCAAGGGCAAGGGATGAGCCACGCCGCGACGCCCGCGCTGGTGACGCATCGCGGCGGCTGTCATTGCCGCCGCGTGCAGTTCGAAGTTGAAGCGCCGGCGGACGTCGAGGCGCTCGACTGCAATTGCTCCATCTGCCGCATGACCGGCTTCCTGCACCTGATCGTGCCGGCGTCGCGCTTCCGCCTGGTCGCGGGCAATGATGCGCTCACCGAATACACGTTCAACACGGGCGCCGCGAAGCATCGCTTCTGCAGCACGTGCGGCGTCAAGGCGTTCTACATCCCGCGCAGCCATCCAGATGGCGTGGACGTCAACGTGCGCTGCCTGGACGACGGCACCGTGGCCTCGCTCACGATCGTGCCGTTCGACGACAATGACCGCGAAGCGGCCACCGCCGCGCTGGCGCACCTCACGCACCAATGATCCGCATCGTCGATTTCGATCCGCGCTGGCGCGCGGAGTTTGCACGCCTCAACATCGATTGGCTCGAACGCTACTTCGTCGTCGAGCCGATCGACCGCACCGTGTTGTCGGATCCGGAATCGCACATCCTCGCGGCGGGCGGGCGCGTGCTGTTCGCGGTGGATGGGCAGGCGCGCGTCGTCGGCACCGTTGCGCTGAAGCACGAAGGCGACGGTGTGTACGAACTCACGAAGATGGCCGTGGATCCTGCGTCGCAAGGCCGCGGCATCGGTGCGCAACTGCTGGTCGGTGCGATCGCGGCGTTCGATGCGATGCAGGGCAGTGAGTTGTTCCTGGAATCCAGCAGCAAGCTCGACACCGCGCTGCGCCTCTACGAACGCCACGGATTCCATCACCGCCCCGCGCCGCGGCCGGGCTCGCACTACGCGCGCGCCGACGTCTACATGGTGTTCGAGCGAAGCTGACTGCGCCTGCGGCGCCATCACGCAACTGAATCCTGTTTGACTCGCGCCCGCGTGCACTGGCCTGCGCGCGAACCCGCCGGCGTTGGTTCGGTCATGACCCAGCTCCCGGGTCATTTTTGTTCGCCGAAGAAGAAGGTCAACGCCGTGCTTGTCACCCTGCTCCCGGGCGACCGCGAAGAATTGCGGAAGCTCACCGAATCCCTCGTCGTCCGCCATCCGGTGGACGAACACATCATGGCGCGCCTGGGCGAACAAGGCCTGGTGCGTCGCGTCTACGGTGGTTGGGAAATCACCGATGCCGGCTGGCACGCGCTGGAACGCACGCGCATCCCGGCGGCGTTGACCTGATGCGCGCTCACGCGGTGGCGAGTTTCGCCGCCGCGTTGTCCAGGTATTCGCGCACGAGCTGGTAAGCCTTCGAGCGCGACACGCCGTATTCCAGCACCAGTGTCTTGGCGTACACGCAACGCGGGCTGCCGCGTTGCACGAGTTCGTCGATGCGCCGGAAGAACCATTCCTTGCCGGGATGTTCCTCGCGTGCCCATTGCTGGTATTCGCGGACGATATCGTTGGCGATGCGGTGCGTGTCGCCGATGTCGTGCTGCAGGCGGTCGAGCGCGTTCTCGAGGCTGCGTACGCGGCGTTCGAAATATTCGATGTCCAGGGCCATGGCGTCGTGGTCTGTGTGGCGGGTGTCCGCAGCGGAACATTGGCCGTGCAACGCAGCAATTGGCCGGGCGGGCACTTGCCCTGCAGGGCAGGGACGCGGGCGAGGCCGTAGAATGCGCGGCCAATGGCCGACACGCCCGCCAGCACGATTCCCGCCGCGCAACTGCGCCTCTCCGTCGCGCCGATGATGGATTGGACGGACACGCATTGCCGCGTGTTCCATCGCCTGCTCGCGCCGCACGCGCGCCTGTACACCGAGATGGTGCATGCCAACGCCGTGGTGCTGGGCGATCGCACGCGGTTGCTCGCGATGGATCCCGTCGAGCATCCCGTCGCGCTGCAGCTGGGTGGCAGCGAACCCGCACTGCTCGCGCAAGCCGCGCGCATCGGTGAAGCGCACGGCTTCGACGAGATCAACCTCAATTGCGGCTGTCCTTCCGATCGCGTGCAGGCCGGCCGTTTCGGTGCGTGCCTGATGCGCGAACCGGTGCTCGTCGCCGAAAGCGTCGCCGCGATGCGCGAGGCCTGCGGCGTCCCGGTGACCGTGAAGTGCCGCCTGGGGGTCGACGACGACCACGACTTCGATCGCTTCCTCGCCTTCATCGACGCCGTCGCCGCCGCGGGCTGCGGGATGTTCGTCGTGCATGCGCGCAACGCGTGGCTGAAGGGTTTGTCGCCGAAGGAAAACCGCGAAGTGCCGCCGCTGCGCTACGACTGGGCGTACCGGTTGAAGCAGGAACGTCCGGACCTGCAGGTGATCGTCAACGGCGGCATCGCCGATTTCGATGAAGCGGCCGCGCACCTGGCGCACGTCGACGGCGCGATGCTCGGGCGTGCGGCGTACCACGATCCATACCTGCTGCATCGCCTCGACGCGGCGTGGTTCGGCGGCGAACTGCGCACGCGCGGCGCATTGCTGCGCGCGCTGCAGCCGTACGTCGAAGGCGAACTCGCGCGCGGCGTGTACCTCAAGCACATCACGCGCCACCTGCTTGGCCTGTTCTCCGGCGAGCGCGGCGGCCGCGCGTTCCGCCAGGTGCTGAGCGAAGGCGCGCATCGGCCCGGCGCCGATTGGTCGCTCGTCGAGCGCGCGCTCGCGTGCACCGAGTCGACGGTGTACGCCGCATGATCACGCGCGACATCGACGCGTTCGTGGCGCACGCGCGCACGCTGTCGACGGACTTCGGCGCGCCCACCGCGCGCGCGGCGTTCCTCGTCGCGCCGGACGATTTCCGCCTCGCCACCGACTCCGCGCGCGACAACCGCTACATGGCCGACGCCGATGCGTTCGATGCCCGCCGCGCGCTGGACGAACATCGCGGGCTGCATCGTGCGTTGTCGCAGGCGCTGCCGACGGTGTGTTTCCCGGGCGATCCCGAAGCGCCCGATGGCGTCTTCCCGAACAACGTCTTCGCCACCGCCGCAGGCCGCTGCATCGTCGGGCGCATGCGCCATCCCGTGCGCCAGCGCGAAGCCACGCGCGCCGATATCCGCGGCTTCTTCGGCGGCGTGCTCGACTACGCGGAGATCGACCTCTCCGAACAGGGGCATCCCTGCGAACTCACCGGCGCGCTGGTGATCGATCGCGCGCGCGGCCTGGGCTGGTGCGGCCTGTCCGAACGCTGCGACGAAGAGGGCGCGCACCTGATGCACGAGGCCTTCGGCCTGCGCGCGACGCTCCTGTTCGACCTCGCGCCCGGCGAATACCACACCAACGTCGTGCTGGCCGTCCTGGCGGGGCGCGCCGCGCTCGCCTGCCCGCGCGGGTTCGCGGACGCCGCGGTGATCGACGCGCTCGCGCAGGTGTACGGCCCGCACGCGATCGTCCTGTCGGATGCCGAGCATGCGGCTTTCGCCGGCAACGCCATCGCCCTGTCGCCGGAGACGGTCTGGATGAGCGCCAGGGCCGACGCGGCGCTCGCCCCGGCGACGCGCACCGCCCTCGCAAACGCGGGCTTCGACGTGCGGAGCGTCCCCCTGGCGGCCATCGAAGCCGCCGGCGGATCCCTGCGATGCTGCGTCGGGGAGGTCTTCTGACGGCCCCTGCAACGGGGTTTCGCCCGCGACCGGCCATGAACGGCGCGGATCCGTGAAGGAAAAGTTCAGACCGGATTCACTGCCTGATTCAAAGAATGGCGCCCGTTTCCAGCAACCCCGATCCCGGCATCGCCCAGCGCGACGTCGCGGTTTCGCATCTCCCTTCTCCAAGGCCGACCCGATGCCCCTGCTGCGCCTCCTTCGCCCGCTGTCGCTGCTCGTCGTCCTGACGGGTGCCAGCACCATGGCGTGGGCGCAGGCGCAACCGCAGCCGGCCCCGCCGCCGCGGCACGCCCCGTCGGCCGATCGCCAGAACCATTCCGACGGCGACCAGCAGGGCCTCGCCGACTCCGTGCGGCGCGCCGAACGCAACGGCCAGGTGCTCAGCGCCGAGCAGGTGCAGTACGACGGCCGCGACGTGAATCGTGTCAAGATCGTCGACGACAAGGGTCGCGTGCGCGTGTACTGGGACGATCCGGCGGCCAGGCAGCAAACCCCGCCGAATCCGCAGCAGCGTCGTGCCAAGCCCCCCAAGGGCGGCCGTACACACGACGACGACGACGGCGACCCCACCCTCTGAGCCTACGGCCGCCGGCCCAGCCTGACACGGAGTCACCATGCGCATCCTGCTCGTCGAAGACGAAGCACCGCTTCGAGAAACACTCTCTGCACGCCTGAAGCGGGAAGGCTTCGCCGTCGATTCCGCCCAGGACGGCGAGGAAGGCCTCTACATGGGCCGCGAAGTCCCGTTCGACCTCGGCATCATCGACCTGGGCCTGCCCAAGATGTCGGGCATGGAGCTGATCAAGGCGCTCCGCGACGAGGGCAAGAAATTCCCGGTGCTCATCCTCACCGCGCGTTCGAGCTGGCAGGACAAGGTCGAGGGCCTGAAGCAGGGCGCCGACGACTACCTGGTCAAGCCCTTCCACGTCGAAGAGCTGCTGGCGCGCATCAACGCGCTGGTGCGCCGCGCCGCGGGCTGGAGCAAGCCCACGCTGGAATGCGGCCCGGTGGTCCTGGACCTCGCCGCGCAGACGGTCACGGTCAACGGTTCCAACGTCGACCTCACCAGCTACGAGTACAAGGTGCTCGAGTACCTGATGATGCATGCGGGCGAGCTGGTCTCGAAGGCCGACCTCACCGAGCACATCTACCAGCAGGATTTCGACCGCGACTCCAACGTGCTCGAAGTCTTCATCGGCCGCCTGCGCAAGAAACTGGACCCGGACGGCGAACTCAAGCCGATCGAGACCGTGCGCGGCCGCGGCTATCGCTTCGCCATCCCGCGCAGCGGGGAGTGAGCCGACGTAGGATGCATGCGACCCGCGACGCGCGGGTCGCGTTCCATCCCCGTTGAAGCGAGGACCGATGCATGGCGTCTGAGCAGCCCCCCGACGCGCGCACGCGCGGCGCACTGTTCGACGATCGCTGGCGCCCGCGCTCGCTGCAGTCGCGGCAACTGCTCGCGGCCAGCCTCGGCCTCGTCGCCTTCCTCGCCCTGGCCGGCTACGCGCTGGATCGCGCGTTCCTCGAAACCGCCCGCAGCAACCTGCGCACGCGCCTGGAAAGCTACGCGCTGGCCTACGCGCGCGGCATCGAATTCCTGCGCGACGGCACCCTCTACGTCCCCGACATCCCGCCCGAAGCGCGCTTCGAACGCCCCGGCAGCGGCCTGTACGCGGAAGTAGTGCTGCCGAACGGCCACTGGGATTCCGCGTCGGCGCGCGGCCCCGACCTCCCGCTCGGCCCGATGCTCGCGCCCGCCGCCGAACGCTTCGAAGGCCCGCTCCCCATCACGCGCAGCGACGGCAAGCCCGGCGAGATCTACCGCCTCGGCAAGGGCCTGGTGTGGGCCGAGGGCGGACCGGAAGCCGAGTTCCCGTACACCGTCTACATCTCCGAAGACACCAGCGCGCTGTCGCAGCAGGTGCGCGTGTTCCGCCGCGCGTTGTGGGGCTACCTCGGCGGCGCGGGCCTCGTGCTGTTGCTGCTGCAGATGCTCGTGTTGCGCTGGAGCCTGCGTCCCTTGCGCCAGGTGGTCGCCGAACTCAAGCGCGTGCACCGCGGCCAGATCGCGCGCATGAGCGCGCGCCATCCGCGCGAACTCGAACCGCTCACCGAAAGCATCAACGCCTTCATCCAGAGCGAGCGCGAAAACCTCGACCGCCAGCGCAACACGCTGGCCGACCTCGCGCACAGCCTCAAGACGCCGCTCGCCGTGCTGCGTTCGCGCCTGGACACGCCGACGCCGGAAGCGGAGCTGCGCGAGGAAGTCGCCACGCAGTTGCGGCGCATGAACGACATGGTGGGCTACCAGCTCGCGCGCGCCGCCTCGAGCGGCCACGCCCTGTTCTCCGCGCCCATCGAAGTGGAAACGCACGCCGAGCAGATCGTGCGCGGCCTGGAAAAGGTCTACGCCGGCCGCGGCGTGCTGTGCGAATTCGATTTCGATCCCAACGCGCGCTTCCACGGCGAACCCGGCGACTTGCAGGAACTGCTGGGCAACCTGCTCGAGAACGCGTTCAAGTGGGCGCGTTCGCGCGTGCTGCTCACCGTGCGCGTGGGCGACACCTCGCCCGGGCGTCGCGACGGCTTGTTGCTGGCGGTGGACGACGACGGCCCCGGCATCGAACCCGATCGCGTGACGCAGCTCCTGCAACGCGGCGTGCGCGGCGACGAACGCGTGCAGGGCCACGGCATCGGCCTTGCGATCGTGCAGGACATCGTGCGCGGCTATCGCGGCGAGCTGGAAGTGGGGCGCTCGGAAGAACTCGGCGGCGCGCGTTTCGAAGTGCGGTTGCCGCCCGGCCTGTGACTCACGCCATCGGCGAGGCGCCGTAGAACTTCGCCAGGTGCGCCGCGACTTTCGGATACGCCTCGCGCAGCAACGCCGGCGCGCTGAAGTGGTATTCGGTGCACACCGCGAAGAATTCCTCGGGCGCTTCGGCGGCGTAGGGATCGAGCTTCGTGCGGCGGTTCGCGTCGACCTGCTTGCCCATGTGGTCGAAGGCCTGCTGGAAATCGCGCGCCCATTCTTTCTGCCACGCGCGCGGCAACGGCGGCGTGCCGTCCATCGCGCCGTCGAGCGCATCGAGCTTGTGCGCGATCTCGTGCACCGCCACGCAGCAGCCATCGCGCGGCGCGGCCAGGTCGGCCAGCACGTCCTCCATCGACAGCACCACGGGCCCGGCTTCCCATGCTTCGCCGATCAGGTCTTCGTAGCCTTCGTGCGCGGGTTGCATCACGCCGTCCCATTCCGCCATCGCATCGGCGGCATCGGTGTGCGCGCGGTGCACGCGGAACGCGCCGGGAT
This sequence comes from Lysobacter helvus, assembly GCF_018406645.1. Taxonomy (NCBI): domain Bacteria; kingdom Pseudomonadati; phylum Pseudomonadota; class Gammaproteobacteria; order Lysobacterales; family Lysobacteraceae; genus Lysobacter; species Lysobacter helvus. The sequence continues at coordinate 970,528 of NZ_AP024546.1, read as the reverse complement.
ACACGAGCAGTTGCGACCACCCGTGCAGGCCTTCTTCGCCGAATTCGATCAGCGGCAGGCAGCACAACGCGGCGAGTTGCATGCGTTGCACGTCGTCGAGCGCGAGGTCGCCGATCGGGGTGATGGTCTTGTCGTGCAAAAAGCGCGTGACCAGCGCTTGCAGTCGCGCCTTGCGCGTTGCATCCAGTGCACTGACGAAGGGAACGCCCGCGCAGGCGCGGAGCCACGAGTCGGGATCGAGGGACGCAGGGCGCAGGAAGCGCCGGAACCAGTTCCGCAATGGCTTAGCGGAACATGCCCGGCAGGAAGCTGTGCCAGCGCGGCGGCTGGATGCGCGTGCCGCTGCCATCGCTGTCGCCGGTGCTGCGCACGGCGGGCGTGGGCTTCACGGGCTTGGACGGCTTGGCTGCGGTGTGGATGGCGCGCGCGGGCTTGGCCGGCTGCGGCGTGGAATCGGCCTCGACGATCGTGTTGCTGGTGTCGGGGCAATGGCCGCCATCGCCAGTCGGGCCATCCATGCGTGCCTCGTGCGCAGCGACGGACGCGCTCGCGCAAAGCAGCAACAGGAAGAGGATGGAACGTGACATGGGGAAAGTCCTGGTGCGGGGTAGGTGCACGGCCAGGGATTCGGCGCCGCGGACTATACCGTGGATGCCGCGGGCTCGCCGAAGGTTGCATCCCGGAACGGCGCCGGCGACGAACGGCCTCGGCCATAATCCGGGCCTCCAGGCCACAACCTCACCGATGGATGACCGCGCCCTCCTGACCCGCCTCGCCGCGGGCCCCGCCAGCGGCGACGTGCTCGCCCGCGAGGCCGGGCTCGGCCGCGCCGCGGTCTGGAAGCGGATCCAGGCCCTGCGGGCCGCCGGCGTGGGGATTTCGGCCCGCCCCGGCGTCGGCTACGCGCTCGACCGGCCGCTCGATTTCCTGGACGCGCAGGCCCTGCGCGACGCCATCGCCCCGGGCGCTCGTGAGGGATTGGCCCTCCTCGAAGTGGCCTGGTCCATCGACTCGACGAGTACCGAACTGCTGCGCCGCACAACGCCCGTGCGCGGCGCCGACGTGTTGCTGGCCGAACGCCAGACCGGCGGCCGCGGCCGTCGCGGTCGCACCTGGGCCTCGCCGCTGGCCGCGCACCTCTACCTCTCGCTCGCGCGGTCCTTCAGCGGCGGCCTCGGTCGTCTCGGCGGTTTGAGCCTCGTCGCCGGCATCGCCGTGGTCGAAGCGCTGCATGCGATGGGCCACGCTTCGGTGCGACTGAAATGGCCGAACGACATCGTCGTGCCCGAGGGCGCCACGCTGCGGAAGCTGGGCGGCCTGCTCGTCGAAGGCGGTGGCGAACACGCCGGCCCCGTGCGCGCGGTGCTGGGCCTGGGCCTCAACGTGCACATGCCCGACGTGTTTGCCCGCGACATCGGGCAACCCTGGATCGACCTGGCCACGCTGGGTGAAACCCGCGCGCGCAACGCGATCGCCGCGGACGTCCTCTCGCACCTGCTGCCCGCGCTCGAAGCCTTCGATCGCGAGGGCCTCGATCCGTTCCTCCCGCGCTACGCCGCGCTCGACGCACTCGCCGGCCGCGCGATCGACCTGCACCTGCACGATGGCATCCGCCACGCCACGAGCGAGGGCCTCGCGCCCGACGGCGCATTGCGCGTGCGCCTCGACGACGGCGCGGTGCGTGTGGTCCACTCCGGCGAAGTCAGCGTCCGGATGCAGGGAGCATGACGCAGCACTGGTTGTTCGATTTCGGCAACACGCGACTGAAGGGCGCGCCGTTCGCGGCGGGCGCCGTCGGCGACGTGCGCGCGTTCGCGCCCGGCGACATGACCGCGTTGCCGTACGGCGACGTCGCGTACCTGTCGTCCGTCGCGCCCGAAGCGCATCGCGTTGCGTTGATCGACGCGCTGACGCAACGCTTCCGCCGCATCGCGATCGCGCGCACGTCCGCGCGTTTCGGTCCCTTGCGCATCGCGTACGCCGATCCGCAGAAGCTGGGCGTCGACCGCTTCCTCGCGATGGTCGCCGCGTGCGAATCGGCGCCCGCGCTGGTCGTCGGCGTCGGCACCGCGCTCACCATCGACCTCGTCGACGAACACGGCCGGCACCTCGGCGGCCGCATCGCGCCGTCGCCGACGCTGATGCGCGAAACCTTGCATGCGCGCGTGGCGCAGTTGCCGGTCGAAGGCGGTGTGTACACCGAATTCGCCGCCGACACCGAAGATGCGCTCGCGTCCGGTTGCGAAGGCGCCGCCATCGCGCTCGTCGAACGCAGCCTCGCCGTCGCCACGCAAGCCCTCGGCCGCGCCCCGCGCGTGTTGCTGCATGGCGGTGGCGCCGATGCGATGCGCGCGCACCTGGCCGGCGTCGAATCGCGCCCCGCGCTGGTGCTGGAAGGCCTCGCGCGCTGGGCCGCGCTGGAGACCGCCGCATGATGTATCGCGCGCTGCTCGTGTTGCTGGTGGCGATCAACGTCGGCGTCGTCGCGTGGTGGGCGACGCGCAAACCGCCCGCGCAGGAAACACCGATCGACATGCCGGCCGACGTGCCGCGCCTGCAGTTGCTGGAAGAAGTGCCGGCCGCGCGGCGCCCGAAGGCCACCGCAGTGGCAAAGGTGCCCGTCGCGCCGACGCAATGCGTGTCGTTCGGTCCCTTCGCCAATCCCGCTGCGCTGCGTCGCGCGCACGAACTCCTCGTGCCGCGCGTCGTGATCGCGCGCGTGCGCGAAGTGCCGCTCGGCAAGCCCACCGGATGGCGCGTCTACATCCCGGCGCTGGCGACGAAGGAAGCCGCGCAGGCAATGGCCGACCGCATCCTGGCCGCGGGCCTGGACGACCTGTTCGTCATGCCGTCCGGCCCCGACCGGAACGGCATCGCGCTGGGCCGCTTCGGCAACGAAGACGCCGCGCGCCGTCGCCTCGCGCAGCTGGAGGCCGCCGGCTTCACGGCGCAGGTCGCCCCGCTCGGGGATGTCGCCACGGAAGGCTGGATCGATGCCGGCGCCTCCGCCGCGTTCGATCCGGCGCGCGCCGCGCAGGACATCGCCGCCGCCCAGGCGCGCCCGCTGGATTGCGCGACTTTCCAACAAGCAGCGCTGCGCTAAGATGCCCGCGCGTTCGCCGGCATAGCTCAGTTGGTAGAGCAACCGCCTTGTAAGCGGTAGGTCGTCAGTTCGATTCTGACTGCCGGCACCACATCGCCCATGCAGCGAAGGAGGTCGCCCGTGCTCGTCACGCTCGCCCGGTTCCTCGATCCGTGGGAAGCGCACGTGGTGTGCGCACGCTTGCGCGCCGATGGCCTGTTCGCGGAAGTGGCCAACGACCGGATGGCGATCGTCGACTGGCCGATGGCCTACGCGCTCGGTGGCACGCAGTTGCAGGTGAAGGCCGAGGACATCGCCGAAGCGCGCGCGATCTTCGACGCGTATCGCCGCGGCGAACTCGATGTCGAACACGATTCAGCGAACGACGACGCCCACCCCGAACCCGCGTGCACGTGCCCTCCGCAAGGCCCCGTCATCCCGTGGGGCGAACGCGCGCTGGTGATCGCATTGTTCGTGCTGGGCGGCGCGACGTTCCCGACGCGCACCGTCGGCGGCCTGTGCGCCACCTGCGGGAAGACGCGGCCTGCGTGACGCACGCGCACGCATGCCTGCGAGTACCATCGGGCCCATGAGCCGCACATTCCCCCCCGTTTCGCTCCTGGGTGCGCCGACCGACGTCGGCGCCGGTCATCGCGGTGCGGGCCTCGGGCCCGAAGCGCTGCGCATCGCGGGGCTGCCCGAAGCCCTCGTCGCGCGCGGCATCGACCTCATCGATCGCGGCAACATCGACGGTCCGCGCAATCCGTGGACGCCGCCGGACGACGGCTACCGGCACCTGAAGGAAGTGACGGACTGGAACCGCATGGTCATGCACGCGGTGGAAGCCGAACTCGACGCGGGCCGCATGCCCATCCTCCTCGGCGGCGACCACTGCCTCGGCGTCGGGTCCATCACGGCGGTCGCGCGCCACTGCCGCAAGACCGGCAAGAAGCTGCGCGTGCTGTGGCTCGATGCGCACGCCGACTTCAACACGCACAACGTCACGCCGTCGGGGAACATCCACGGCATGCCCGTCGCCTGCCTGTGCGGCCTGGGCCCGCGCGAACTCACGCACCTCGGTGGCGATGCCCCCGCGATGTCGGCGGGCGACATCCGCCAGATCGGCATCCGGTCCGTCGACGAAGGCGAGAAGCGCCTGGTGAAGGAACACGGCCTCGACGTCTACGACATGCGTTACATCGACGAAGTCGGCATGAAGCGCGCGATGGAAGAAGCCCTCGACGGTGTGGACGACAACACGCACGTGCACGTGAGCTTCGACGTGGATTTCCTCGACCCCAGCATCGCGCCGGGCGTGGGCACCACCGTGCCCGGCGGCCCCAACTACCGCGAAGCGCAGCTGGTGATGGAAATGATCGCCGACAGTGGCCGCATGGGTTCGCTCGACATCGTGGAGCTCAACCCGTTGCTCGATGCGCAGAACGCCACCGCGAAGCTCGCCGTCGACCTCGTGGAAAGCCTGTTCGGCAAGTCCACGCTGATGCGCGATTGACGCGCCGCCCACGAACTGCATTTCCGGCTGAACGGAACACACCGCGCAAGCGGCAATTCGACGTGGGCTTCACGGCCGGATGGGTCTGATGCGCCCACCGGACGACACATGTCGTCCTCGAATCGTCACCCAGGAGATTTCCATGAAGCAGTCGGCCATGAAGCGCACGTTCGCCCTGATGCTCCTCGCGCTGTTCTCGATGAACATGCTTGCCGCTTGCAACACCGTTGCCGGCGCCGGCAAGGACGTCCAGAAGGCGGGCGAGAAGGTCGAGACCAAGGCCGAGGATTGCAAGGACAGCCATTGCTGATCCGCTGCACGGAGGAGTGAGCGGCGCGCCTGCGCGCCGTGGCAGGGATGCAACGACAAACGGGCCGGTCCTCCGGCCCGTTTGTCTGTCCGCGATTCAATAACGCGGCGGATCCGGCACGAACCCCGCCGGGAACGCCTGCGGCCCTTCGCGCCAGCCGTACGCTGGCGGACGACGCAGGACGCCCATCGCGAGCAATGCGTTCTCGTCGTCGTAGCGCAACTGCGTGACCTGCGTGGGCGAGCGGCTCGCGCGCACGAACTGCGTCTGTCCCACCGGCGACCATTCGCGTGCGCCGTGGCCGGTGCCGAGTTGTTGCGGCATCGCGCTGGGTGCGGCGGATTCGGCAGCGGCACCGGCGGACGCGTTGCCCTGCGCGCGCGGCGAGGCGGCCTTCGCCGCGGCCTGGTCGCGGGATTCGGCGCGCTCGTACGGCGGCACCGAAGGAGAAGGGATGTAAGGCGGCGGCGCATACGCCACCGGCCGCGCTTCGCGATACACCGCGATCCCCACCACGCCCACGTTCTGCGGCCGCCCCGTGCGCGCGGCGTACGAATCGGGCAAGTCGGTGAACACGAATTGCGCAACATCGTCCATCGACTTGCGCCAGCCGGCGATCTCGGTGCTCTGCCAGGGTTCGAGCACGTAACCGGCCTGCGAGGGATCGGCGGTCTGGCCGGTCACCGCGTTCACGCCATCGACGGACAACACGACCAGCACGCGTTCGGCCGACTGGTTGGTCAGGCGCACCGCGTAGCGATGGCCGGGAATGCCGGGCACCCAGATATCGCCGCGGTACGGGGTTTCGGAGAGCCACTGGCCGGAATCGCGATCGACCAGGTCGATGTCCACCATCGTCCGCCCCCAGGCCGAGGGGCATCCGGTGGAAGCGAGCAGGGCAGTGAGCAGCAGGGCGTGGCGCAGCATGGTCGGGCTCCGATGTGGGTGGGCAGACGTGCAACGCCCGGGCCCCGCGCGCGGGGTTGCCGCGCGTCGCGGGTACACTGGCCCGCCTGTTTCCACGCCTCCCGCGAATGAGCCCCAAGACCCGCGTCCGCGTCCTGACCGGCATCACCACGTCCGGCACGCCGCACCTCGGCAACTACGTCGGCGCCATCCGCCCAGCGGTGGAGGCCAGCCGCGTCGACGACGTGGAGAGCTTCTTCTTCCTCGCCGACTACCACGCGCTGATCAAGGTGCAGGAACCGGCGCGCGTGCAGCGCTCCACGCTGGAAATCGCCGCGGCGTGGCTCGCGTGCGGGCTGGAGCCGGACAAGGTCTGGTTCTACCGCCAGAGCGACATCCCCGAGATCCCCGAGCTCACCTGGCTGCTCACGTGCGTGGCGGGCAAGGGCCTGCTCAACCGCGCGCATGCGTACAAGGCGGCGGTGGATCGCAATCGCGTCGAACAACTCGACGACGATGCCGGCATCACCGCCGGCCTCTTCATGTATCCCGTGCTGATGGCGGCCGACATCCTGCTGTTCAACGCGCACCGCGTGCCGGTGGGCCGCGACCAGGTGCAGCACATCGAGATGGCGCGCGATTTCGGCCAGCGCTTCAACCATCTGTACGGCGAGCACTTCACGCTGCCCGAAGCGGCGGTCGAGGAGCACGTGGCCACGTTGCCCGGCCTCGACGGCCGCAAGATGAGCAAGAGCTACGACAACACCATCCCGTTGTTCGCGCCGCGCGAGCAGCTGAAGAAACTGATCTTCGCGATCAAGACCGACTCGCGCGCGCCGGGCGAAAAGAAGGACACGCAGGAGTCGGCGTTGTTCCAGTTGTACCAGGCGTTCGCCTCGGCGAGCGAAGTGGACGCGATGCGCCAGGCCTACGCCGACGGCATCGCGTGGGGCGATGCGAAGGCGATGGTGTTCGAACGCATCGACCAGGAAGTCGCGCCGATGCGCGAACGCTACGACGGCCTGATGGCCAACCCGGCGCACATCGAGGCGCTGCTGCGCGACGGCGCGCAACGCCTGCGCGCGGCGCATGCGACGCCGTTGCTGGCGCAGTTGCGCGAAGCCGTGGGCCTGCGCGATCTGTCCAAGCGCGCCGAGGCAGCAGCCAGCACCGTCGAGAAGCGCGTGGCACCGACGTTCAAGCAATATCGCGAAGCGGACGGACAGTTCTTCTTCAAGCTCGTGTCCGGCGATCGCGTGCTCCTGAAAAGCGACGGCCACGCCTCCGCGCGCGACGCGGGACAACTCGTCGCCGCCGCGAAACAGGATGCCGGTGCGTCGCTGCGTTTCGACGGCGGGCAGGTCCACCTCGGCGAGCGCGTGCTCGGCCACGTGGCGGAAGGCGTCGTGCCGGCGGACCTCATCGAAGCGATGGCCGCGTTCGCCCCGCAGGACGCGTGATGTCGCCGTTCGTCGAAGGAAACCTGGCGGCGCTTCTGTTCGCCCCGTGGTTTCTCATCCTCGGCGTGCTGTACTGGCTCTATCCGCGCCAGCCGCGTCCGTCGTGGCGTCGCGGCTTCGACATCGGCGCGCTCGTGCTCGCCGTCGTCGTGTTCGTGCTGGTCCTGCACTGGGGGCAGGGCTGGGCCGACCGCGGCTATGGCCGCATGTGGCAGCAGATCGTCGGCACCTCGGTCTCCTACGGGGCCTTCCTGAGTGTGCTGGGCATCGCAGTCTGGGTGCGCCATCGTTTGCTGGCGGGTCAACGGGACCCGCGCATGGGCGTTCGTCACGGGCCCCGACGGTAGAATCGCCGTCCGCGGGCATTCGCCCCGCCTCGGCAGGATGCCGGCCCCGTCCCCCTGCATCCATCGAGCCCGAGCGCGGCCCCCGCCGCACCCCATGTCCGCTGTCCCTTCGTCATTGCTGTTCGATGCGCGCGAAGCCGAGCGCCAGGCCGCGCTGGATCGCTATGCGATTGTCGACACCGCGCCCGAACAGGCGTTCGACGACATCGCGCGGCTCGCGGCCACGTTGTGCAACACGCCCGCCGCGGCGATCTCGCTGATCGACCACGACCGCCTGTGGTTCAAGGCGCGCCTGGGCATCGACCAGCCGCAGCTCGTGCGTTCGCGCTCGTTGTGCGGGCATGCGATCGATGCACCGGACGAAACCCTGGTCGTGCACGACCTCGCGCTGCATCCGGGTTACGCGCAGCGCCGCCGCCTCGGTGGCCAGCGCCCGCGCTTCTATGCCGGCGTGCCGCTGCTCAGCCCCGAAGGCCACGCACTCGGCGTGGTGAGCGTGGGCGATGTCGAACCGCGCACGCTCACGCCCGCGCAGCTCGAAGGGCTGCGCCTGCTCACGCGCCAGACGCAGCACCTGCTCGAACTGCGCCGCTATCTCCTCGAACAGGGCCGCCTGCTGTCCGCGCGCGACGCCGAAGCGCGCGATGCCGAACACGCGCGCGACGCCCTGCAGCGCCGCCACGACGACCTCGAATACACCGCTACGCACGATGCGCTCACCGGCCTGCTCAACCGCGCCGGCATGACGCGGCTGCGCGCGCAGGCGAAGGCGCGCGGTGCGCTGGACACCACGCGATACGTGCTCGCGTTGCTGGACATCGACCACTTCAAGCAGATCAACGATCGCCAGGGCCACCTGTTCGGCGATCGCGCGCTGTGCGCGGTGGCCGATGCGATCACGCGTGCGATCCGCGGCACCGACATCGCGGTGCGCTACGGCGGCGAAGAATTCCTCATCGTGCTGCCCGACACGCGCCTGGACGGCGGCGCGGAAATCGCCGAACGCATCCGCCGGCAAGTCGAAGCCCTGGAGATCGGCGCGATGATCACGGTGTCGGTGGGCATCGCCGATGGCGGGCCCGGTGGCGAAACGCCCGAAGCGGTGTTCGAACGTGCCGACCAGGCGCTGTATCGCGCGAAGGCGATGGGTCGCAATCGCGTCGTCGCAGACGACACGCCGCGCTAATTCACCAGTCGTTGGGCTTAACGCCTTTCCCGGGTTCGCGCATCTTCACCACGCAGAACCGCTGCCCCGTCGGCGCTTCCATCACCCACCAGCGCTTCACCCAGCCGATGCGCTTTGCGCCGAGTGCTTCCAGGCGCGCGGCTTCGGCGTCCTGGTCGTCCGCTTCGATGTCCAGGTGCACGCGCGAGGGGTGTTCGACTTTCTGCACTTCGACGTGCAGGTCGGCCGGCGTGCCGGTGAACGCGGCGTACTCGGCCGCGCCGTCGACGTAGTGCTCGCCGACGTGCAGGCCGAGGGCCTTGCTCCAGAAGTCGGTGGCGACCCCGAGGTCGTCCACCTGGCAATCGATGATGAAACCCGCCAACCGGCTGCGGTGCGCCATCGCCAACTCCTTGCGTCAGGTCAGTGCGACTTCGCCAGGTCGTCGAGCATCGCCTTGAGGAAGCGCGCCGCTTCGCCGCCCGTGCAGGCGCGGTGGTCGAAGGTGACCGACAGCGGGATGACGCGATGCGATTCGAACCCGCCCATCACCGGCGTCATCTGGTGGCGGCCCTTGCCGGCGGCGACGATCGCCACGCACGGCGGCACGATCACCGGCGTCGCGTAGCGGCCGGCGAACATGCCGAAGTTCGACAGCGAGATCGTGTAGCCGCTGAGCTCCGACATCGGGATCGAACGATCCTCGACCTGCGTGCGCAATCGATTGACGGCTTCGCGCACGCCGCGCGCATCGAGCATGTCGGCGTTGCGCAGCGCGGGCACGAACAAGCCGTCGTCGGTGTCGACCGCGATGCCGATGTCCACGTGCGGGTGCAGCGTGCGGGTCAAATTCTCGCCATCGAACCACGCGTTGAGCGCGGGCACGGCCTTCGCGCCGGCGACGATCGCGCGCACGAGGCGCCCGGTGATGTCGTTGCCCGGCACCCAGGCGTGGATGTCGGCGTCGTCGCTGAGCGTGGTCGGCACGACCTTCGCATGCGCGTCGGCCATCACGCGCGCCATGTTGCGGCGCACGCCCTTGAGTTGTTCCGGCTGGCCCGTGGCCTGCACGCCCGGCGGTTGCGTGCGCATGGGCTTGCCGGCCATGGACACGGTGCTGCGAACACTCCCCCCGGCGGGGGGAGTCGGCGCGACAGCGCCGGAGGGGGCAACGTCGCGACGCACGCCCGCCGCACTCGCGGCTTGCTGCAACGTCGACGGATCCGCCGCCGCATTCTTCACGTCTGCATTCGTCACCACGCCATCCGGCCCGGTCGCCCGCACGCGCGCGATATCCACGCCGAGCTTGCGCGCCAGCGCACGCACCGCCGGCAACGCCTTGACGCCACCGACCGCGACCGCGGATTCGCTGCGCACAGCATCGGACGACTGCATCGCGCCGACCACCGTGCCGCTGTCCTGGCGCGCTTCGGCCTTCTCGGTCTTCGGCGCTTCCGCCGTGCCGCCTTCGCTGATCACGCCGCCTTCGTCCGAGGCCACGACCTTGTCGCCGCCATCCACGTGCGCACCGGCGCCCTTCGGCGGCCCGTGGTGGTGGCCGGTGTCCTGGCCTTCGGCGCGCTGCGGCATCGACGGATCGATCTCGAACTCGGCGAGCAGCGTGCCGGTGACGATGACATCGCCCGCGCCGCCGCCGACCTTCAGCACCTTGCCCGACACGGGCGAGGGCACGTCGACCACGGCCTTCGCCGTTTCCATCGACACCAGGTTGTCGTCGAGCTTGATCGTGTCGCCGACCTTGACGTACCACTCCACGACGGTCGCGTCGGGCAGGCCTTCGCCGAGGTCGGGCAGCAGGAATTGTTTCGTCGCCATGCGGATGTCCTTAGCTGTGCGAAACCGCGCGCTTGGCGGCGGCCACGATCTTGTCCACGCTCGGCAGGTACTTCATCTCCAGGCGGAACAGCGGGATGTGCGTGTCGTAACCGGTGACGCGTTCGACCGGCGCGACGAGGTCGAACATCGACTCCTCGGCCAGGCGCGCGGCGATCTCCGCGCCGAAGCCCGCGGTCTTCGGGGCCTCGTGCACGATCACGCAGCGGCCGGTCTTGCTCACCGATTCGGCGATGGTCACGAAGTCCAGCGGACGCAGCGTGGCGACGTCGATCACTTCGGCGCTGATGCCGTCCTTCTCGAGCGCCTCGGCGGCTTCCAGGCATTCCTTCACCTGCGCGCCCCACGTGACCAAGGTGACGTCGGTACCGTCGCGCAGCACGTAGCACACGTCCAGCGGCAGCGCTTCGCCGTCGTCGGGCACGAGTTCCTTGTACTGGCGATAGATGCGCTTGGGTTCCATGAAGATCACCGGATCCGGATCGCGGATCGCAGCGAGCAACAGGCCGTACGCACGCGCTGGCGAAGACGGCAGCACGACGCGCAACCCGGGCACGTTGGTGAAGATGGATTCGTTCGCTTCGGAATGGTGTTCCGGCGCGCGGATGCCACCGCCCCACGGCACGCGCAGGACCATCGGGCACGTCAGCCGCCCGCGCGTGCGGTAACGGAAGCGCGCGGCGTGGCAGATGATGTGGTCGACCATCGGATACACGAAGCCGTCGAACTGCGCTTCGGCGACGGGCTTCATGCCCTGCGATGCGAGGCCGACCGTGAGGCCGGCGATCGTGGTTTCGTCCAGCGGCGTGTCGAGCACGCGCTCGGATCCGAACGTGGCCTGCAGGCCGGCGGTGGCGCGGAACACGCCGCCGTTGACGCCGACGTCTTCGCCCAGCACCACGACGGTCTCGTCGTTGCGCATCTCGTACGCGAGCGCCTGGGTGATCGCTTCGATCAGGGTGATCGCGGGAGCCTGCTTCTCGGTTGCTGCCTCAGCCATGACCGCGACCCTCCCACGCAATGGCCTGTTCGCGCTGCGCGAGCAGGTCCGGCGGCGGATCCCCATAGAGGAAATCGAACATCGCCGCCACCGGCTGCACCTTGCTTTCCAGGTACGCGTTGATTTCGATGTCCACCAGCTTGCCGCACTCCTCGATCCACGCCGTTTCCTGCGCTTCGGTCCACGCGCCGGCGGCGGTGAGGTAGTTGCGCAGGCGCACGTGCGGTTCGCGCGCCCAGGCCGCCTTGACTTCGTCTTCGCCGCGGTAGCGGCGCGCGTCGTCGGCGGTGGTGTGGTCGTGCAGGCGATAGGTCATGAACTCGATGCAGCTGCCGCCTTCGCCGTTGCGCGCGCGGGTGATCGCGCGACGCATGCCTTCGAGCACGGCGATGAGGTCGTTGCCGTCCACCTGCAGGCAGAACAGCCCGCCGGCGATGCCCTTCTGCGCGAGCGTCTGCGCGCCGGTCTGCGACTTGCGCGGCACCGAGATCGCCCAGCCGTTGTTGATGATGCATTGGATGAACGGCAGCGTGTACGCACCGGCGGAGTTGATCGCCGCGTACGTATCCGTCTTCGAACTGCCACCGTCGCCGCAGCACGTCACGGCCACGCGCTTCTCGCCGCGCAGCTTGAACGCGAGCGCCGCGCCCGCGGCATGCAGGCACTGCGTGGCGATCGGCACGCACCACGGATAGTCGTGCTTCGGGCCGGAGAAATCGTTGCCGCGTTCGTCGCCGCCCCAGTACATCAGGACTTCGCGCGGCTTCACGCCGCGCATGAACTGCGCGCCGTATTCGCGGTAGCTGGGGGCGAAGACGTCTTCGGGCAGCATCGAGGCGCCGATGCCCACGTGCGTGGCCTCGTGCCCGAGGCACGCGGCATACGTGCCGAGCTTGCCGGTGCGTTGCAGCGCGATGGCCTTCGCATCGAAGGTGCGCACGTACAGCATCTGCTTGAACAGCGGCACGAGCGCGGACGCATCGCGGAAGGCCTGCGGGAGTTCCGCGACGGCTTTGCCGTCCGGCCCGAGGTACTGCAGGTATTCGATCTGGAACTGTGCGGCGAGGGTCATGCGGACGTCGTCCCGGCGACAGGAGCCCGGGATCATAACCGCTGCGCGTGTTCAGGCCGCGTGCCGTCGGCCGGGGGCGCCGCCGGCCGGCCGAAAAAAAGCGCGGCCCCGGAGGGCCGCGCCGTGGTGCTGCATCGTGCCGGGATCAGCGGATGCGCGTGCTGCTCGTGGCCGTGTTGTTGCCGGTCACCGGATCGGGCGACGCCGACGTCACGTCGACCGACAGGTCGAGCAGGTCGTTGGCGGGCCGCTGCGGCGAGGTGATGGCGAGATCCACCGTCCAGACGCCGTTGCTGCCCATCGCCCCGTCCAGCGTGCAGGTGACCTGGAAGCCGACGGGCGCCGCCGACTTCGCGCAGGTCCAGCCTGCGGGCGCATTCACCACCACCGCGTTCGGGGCGACATCGCCGCTCGCGTGCAGGACGGGCTGCCATGCCGCGGCCGGGCCGGCGTTGATGATGCGCGCCGGGTAGTGCGCCACCACGTTCGGCTTCGCGCCGAGCACCGGGCCGGACACCGTGGCCCGCAGGTCGGCGCGGCCATCGATGGCCACCGTCGCCGACGCGCCGTTGTTGGCGTTGGCCGGATCGGTGATCGACGAGGCGACGCTCGCGGCCACGTGCACTGATCCGGCCACCATCGTCACCGGCACAGCGACGTCCATCCCGAAGCTCGCCGAGGCGGCCGACGCGAAGTCGGCGTTGCGGCAGAGCACGGTCGTCGTCGTCGCATCCACCAGCGGCGCATCGCACGTCCAGCCGGCCGGCACGGTCATCGTCGGCGACCACGCGCCATCCAGCACGAAGGCGACCGAGGCGTTCAACGCGGCATTCGGGCCCGCGTTGTCCACCTGCGCATCGAAGTGCGCGGTGTTGCCCGGCAGCACCGTCGCCGGCGCGGTCATCGCCATCCGCACATCGGCGCTGCGGAACGACGCCAGCGACACGCGCACGCGCACCGGGTCGTGGTCCGACACGCGCACGGGCGTGGACGCATCGCCGAAGTTGTCGACGCCGAAGTCCGCGTTGATGCGCGGATGGTCGACTTCGACATGCATCGCATCGGCGATCAGCGCCTGGTTGAGCAGCACGTGGTCCAGGCTCTGCGCGTTGCCTTCGAACACGTACGAGTAACGCTCGCGCGGCTGGGGCACGAATTCCGAGCCATCGACCAGCGGCGTCGTGAGCGGCGAGGGCACGGCGGTCAGCACTTCGGCATCCGGTGCGGGCGACCCCTTCACCACGCCGAGCACGTCCACGTAGCCGTCGTTGAACTCGAACGCATTGAAGTCGCCGACCAGCACGATGCGTTCGCCCGGGTTGGAGGACTGCATCGATTCGATCAAGCCCGCGGTGTAGGCCGCCTGCGCCGCGCGCTTGCCGCGCACGCGCGCGCCTTCGGTCGCCCAGCCGCTGCTGCCCGAGGCGCTGTCGTCCACGCCGTTGAGCGAACGCAGGTGGTTGACGACCACGCTCACCGGCCAGGTGGCGCCGTTGTCCTGGTGCACGATCGCGCGCATCACCAGCGGCGGGCGGTCGTTGAGCAGGCTGGTGGTGCCGTTCGGGTTGGCGAAGGTCGCGTCCTTGCCGAACTGCGTGACCGACGCCACTTCGACGCGCGGGACGCCCGCACCGTTGTCGCGCGTGCTGGCGAGCACGCCGACGTTGATGCCGCCCACGTCGTTGCCCGGCACCAGGTACGGCACGTAATGCGGCGCGTGCGAGGGGCACGTGGCATCGATGCGCGCCGACAGCAGTTGCAGGATGCGCAGGTTCTCCACTTCCACCACGCCCAGGATGTCCGGCGTCTTCAGGTAGTCGCAGATCGCCCATGCGGTCTTGCCCAGTCGCATGTCGAGCGCGGCGGGCGTGAGCGTCGGCGCGCCGTTGCCGTCCGGCACTTCGTCGAAGAAGCGCAGCAGGTTGAAGCCGCCGATGGTGGCTTCCTCGTAGCGCGCATCGTCGACCGCGGTGGGCACCTTGCCGCCGGCGACGACGGGCACCTTGTTCGCATCGGGCAGCAGCGCCCAGGTGCCGTCGAAGTAATCGAGCACGCCTTCGAGGTTGCCGATGGTGGCTTCGTCGTCCACCGCGATCGGCAACGCGCCGACCTGGCCACGGCTGCGCACCATCAGGCGTTCCTGGTTGGTGTCGAAGCGCGGCGGCGTCTTGCCGGCGGGGATCGCGATGGTGTCCAGCACGCCGATGCCCGGTTCGCGGAACGGCGTGGCGACGTCCGGTGCGGTGACGTAGAACACGCCGTCGGTGGTCGAGGTCGCGTTCGCTTCGTTGATGCTGCCGTCGGACGCGCCGACGACCACGGCCTGCGCCATCGACACGCGCATGCCTTCGAGGCGTTCGAGCGTGCCGGGCAGGGCGCTGGCGTTGAGCAGCGCGGAATCAAGCACGACCGGCGCCGGGATCGCGTTGCCCGTCGTCAGCACTTCGACCGTGGGCTCGATCATTTCGGTGATGCTGAGCTGGTTGAGGTTGGTCGACGGCGTGTATTCCTGCACCTTCGCCGTCACCTTGACGCGGTCGCCCACGTTGACGGTGGGCGCGGTGCTGGTGAACACGAACACGCCTTCGGACGTGGCGGGATCGGCGTCGACGTTCGCGTCTTCCACCTGCAGGAAGAAGCCGTTGTTGAACTTCTTCGCGGTGACCACGCCCTGCACTTCGACGCGCTGGTTGGCGACCGGCGACTGCAGGCCGTTGCCCTGCACGTCGTGGATCGACATCGGCGTGGCCGGATCCGGCGGCGGCGGAGGTGCGCTGCCGCTGTTGTGCGGGTCGGCAGCCAGGCCCTGGAAGTCTGCGGCGTTGTTGTTGGTGTCGGTGGTGCCGTTGTTCTTGCGTTGGTCGGATCCGAATGCCGCCACGCTCGGGGCCGGCGCCGTGCCTTCGAAGCAATTCGCGCTGCCATAACCGACGAAGTCGACCGCCGAGGCCAACGGGCATGCGCCCGACAGCGTCACCTGGTTGGCGACCAGCGCCACCTTGCCGGCCGTCCCGGACATGGCGATCGTGCCGGTGGCATCGGGTGTCGGCAGCGCGGTGCTCCCACCTGCGCCATCGGCTTCCTTCACCAGGTAATAGCCGCCCGCCGCGATCGAGCCGGTGAGATTGGTCCGCTGCCACGTGGTCCCCACGGACGAGGCGTACTGCACCGACCAGGTGGAGAGATCAACGGCCGTCGCGCCGTTGTTGCGCAACTCGATGAAGTCGCTCTTGAGCGTGGCGCCACTGTTGCCGCCCGACCCGTACACCTGGCTGATCACCACCTGCGCATGGGCTGCGCCCATCCCGCCGCAACACAGTCCTACCGCGAGCGCCAGCTGGCGCACGTGCAATTTCATCGACGATGTCCCCTGAAGTTGGAGTGCGGGCCCGAAGGCGCGCTGGTTTCTTGGTTCTTCTTGTTGGCGTGCCGCCCCGGCATGGTCCCCACCCGGTGTGACACGCGTCTTACTCTAGCCAAGCTGCGCTACCCTTGCCCGCTGCAATGCGGCAAAGACGCACATGACCATCGAAGACAACGAACGTCCGCTCGAAGCCGGCATCCATACGGACCTGTCCGGCCGGATGACCTACGGCGGGTACCTGCAGCTGGAACGCCTGCTCGGTGCGCAGGAACCACTGTCGGTGCCCCCGCACCACGACGAACTGCTCTTCATCGTCCAGCACCAGGTCTCGGAGCTGTGGATGAAGCTGCTGATCCACGAGTTGTCGTCGGCGATCGTGCACCTGCGCGAAGACCGCCTGGACGCGTGCCAGAAGATCTTCGCGCGCTGCAAGCAGGTGCTGCGCCAGCTGACCGAAATGTGGTCGGTGCTCGAAACGCTCACGCCGTCGGAATACATGGAATTCCGCGAGATCCTGGGCCCGTCGTCGGGCTTCCAGTCGCTGCAGTACCGCACCATCGAATTCCTGCTGGGCAACAAGAACGCGGCGATGCTGCGCGTGTTCGCGCACGACGAAGCGGGCCAGGCGAAGCTGCGCGCCGTGCTCGAAGCGCCCAGCCTGTACGACGAAGCGCTGCGCTACCTCGCGCGCCACGGGCATGCCGTGCCCGCGCACCACCTGGAGCGCGACTGGTCGAAGCCGCACGCGTTCTCGCCGGACCTGGTGCCGGTGTTCGAACACGTCTACGAAGACACGAAGTCGCACTGGGCCGCGTACCACCTGTGCGAAGACCTGGTGGACCTGGAAACCCAGTTCCAGCTGTGGCGCTTCCGCCACATGCGCACGGTGATGCGGATCATCGGGTTCAAGAAGGGCACGGGTGGCTCGAGCGGGGTCGGGTTCCTGCGCCAGGCGCTGGAGCTCACCTTCTTCCCGGAGCTGTTCGAGGTCCGCACGGTCATCGGCGTCCCCGGGGATGGCTACGGGCAACCTTCCGATCGAAGGTGAGCCGTATTAAGGAAACTGCTGCGCTGCACCATCACGGATGGGGGTTTGACGGCGCACGCGCCGGCCGGTGATGCTCGGCCGGATCGCCTGCCATCCCGGCACGCACTACCTTCGAACCAAACAGGGGCCACCGCATGAATACAGCGGCGACGACAGAGGGCGCGAGCGCGTCCATTCCGGAATTCCGACAGGTCATGGGGCATCCCCGGCCGTTGTGGATGCTCTTCATGACGGAGTTCTGGGAGCGCTTCGCGTTCTACGGCATCCGCTGGGCGCTGACGCTGTACATCGTGCAGGCCTTCTACGCCGGCGGCGGCGAGGGCGAAGCGCCCGCCAGCCGCATCTACGGTGCGTACCTGGCGCTGGTGTACGCCGCGGCGATCTTCGGCGGCTACGTCGCCGACAAGATCCTCGGGTACCAGCGATCCATCCTGCTCGGCGCGGTGGTGATGGCGGCGGGCCTGTTCATGATCGCCTACCCCGACGAGACGGTCTTCCGCCTGGGCCTGGCGACGGTGATCGCGGGCAACGGCCTGTTCAAGCCGAACATCTCGACGATGGTGGGCAAGCTGTACACGCCGACCGACCAGCGCCGCGATTCCGGGTTCACGCTCTTCTACATGGGCATCAACCTGGGCGCGATGGTCGCGCCGCTGCTGACGGGCTGGATGGCCGAGCACATGATGGGCGGCACGCCCACGATGCCGACCTACAAGATCGTCTTCATGGTGTCGGGCGTCGGCATGCTGATCAGCCTGGTGTGGTTCTGGTTCGGCCGCCGCCAGCTCGAAGGCATCGGCCGCCCGCCGGAAGAAGGCGCCGCCGGCAAGCGCAAGGTGCTCTACGTGCTGGCCGCGGCGATCGTCGCGATCCCGGTGATCTTCTTCCTGCTCAGCATCGACGCCGGCACGCTGCAGTACGTGCTCAGCGCGATGTTCGTCGTGCTGTGCGTGATGATCCTGATCGAAGGCGTGCGCGAAGGCCCGGTGCAACGCGACCGCGCGATCGCGATGCTGCTGATCTTCCTGTTCAACGTGCTGTTCTGGTGCTTCTTCGAACAGGCGGGCAGCTCGTTCAACTTCCTCGCCGAGAAGATCGTGGACCGCGACATGTTCGGCCACGTGTTCCCGGTGGGCTGGTTCCAGTCGGTCAACTCGCTGGCGATCATCGTGTTCGCGCCGATCCTGGCGTGGACGTGGGTGAAGATGGGCACGCGCAATCCGTCGATCCCGCGCAAGTTCGGCCTGGGCATCATCTTCAATGGCCTGGCGTTCCTGCTGCTGATGGGCGCGCTGTCGGGCATGGTGGATGCGGCCG
Organism: Lysobacter helvus; assembly: GCF_018406645.1. NCBI lineage: Bacteria > Pseudomonadati > Pseudomonadota > Gammaproteobacteria > Lysobacterales > Lysobacteraceae > Lysobacter > Lysobacter helvus. Next base: position 952,090 of record NZ_AP024546.1, on the reverse strand, counting down.
GCAAGATCCCGTTCTGGACGCTCTTCATGGTCTACGTGATCCAGTCCATCGGCGAGCTGTGCCTGTCGCCGATCGGCCTGTCGATGACCACCAAGCTGGCGCCGCTGAAGCTCGTGGGCTTCGCGATGGGCGGATGGTTCCTGTCGACGGGCATCGGCAACAACCTGTCGGGCATCTTCGCCAGCCACGTCAGCGGCGAGACCGGCATGACCGTGGCCTCGGCGTACTCGGGTTACACGCAGGGCTTCATCATCCTGATGGTCGGCGGCGTGGGCCTGTTCCTGATCGCGCCGTTGATCCAGAAGCTGATGCACGGCGTGAAGTGACGCAGTGGCCCGCGCAAAGCGCGGCTAGCCACTGCGTCATCCCCGCGTAGGCGGGGATCCAAAAAAAGGCGGCCTCCGGGCCGCCTTTTTTCATTCCAGCATCGCGGGCAATCCGGTGTTGGCGAGCTTGTCGAGGATGCGCTCCAGTTGCGCGCGTTCGTCCGCATCCAGCGTCGCAAGCAACTTGCGTTCGCGCCCCAGCGCCAGCGGCACGATCTCGTCGTAGATCTGGTAGCCGGCTTCCGACAACGTGAGCACCGAACGCCGGCGATCGTCGCCATGCATCTCGCGCGTCAGCAATCCGCGTTCCAGCAAATGCGCGACCGCGCGGCTCACGGCCACCTTGTCCATCGCGGTGCGCTCGGCGACGGTGTTCGCCGACAACGCGGGATACCGCCCCAGCACCGCGATCACGCGCCACTCGGTGATGCCGAACCCGAAGCGCGCCTGGTACAGCCGCGCGATCGCCTGGCTGATGCGGTTGGACAGCACGCTCAGCCGGTAGGGCAGGAAGCGGTCCAGGTCGAGCTCCGCGTGGTCGTGGTCGGCGTGCGGGTCGGGCGTATTCACGAACATCCCCCGGGGTATGGTTTCAGCTGAAACTATGGAGGTGTAGGATGCGCCTCCTGCCCCCTTGTCCCCCGGAAGAATGCCATGAGCGCCCAACCCAACCTCGGCATGCAGGTCACCACCTTCGAGAACCCGATGGGGATCGATGGCTTCGAGTTCGTCGAATTCGCGGCCCCGCAAGGCCAGGGCGACCTGCTGCACGACTATTTCCGCCGCATGGGCTTCACCGCCGTGCTGCGCCACAAGACGCGCGCGCTGACCGTGTATCGCCAGGGCGGCGTCAATTTCCTGGTCAACGAAGAGCCCGATTCCTTCGCCGCCGACTTCGCCGCCGCGCACGGCCCGAGCGCCTGCGGGTTCGCGATCCGCTTCCGCAAGCCGGCCGATGAAGTCTGCAAGACCGTCCTCGGCAACGGCGGCGAAGCGATCTCGCACAAGCCGGACACGAAGGCGGTCGACGCGCCCGTGGTCAAGGGCATCGGCGATTGCATGCTGTACCTGGTCGACAAGTACGGCGACAAGGGCAGCATGTACGACGACTTCCTGCCGGTGCAGGGCGCGGATCAAAATCCGAAGGGCTTCGGCCTGACGTTCATCGACCACCTCACGCACAATCTCTACTTCGGCAACATGCAGAAGTGGTCGGATTACTACGAGCGCCTGTTCAACTTCCGCGAGATCCGCTACTTCGACATCAAGGGCAGCAAGACGGGCCTGGTGTCGAAGGCGATGACCGCGCCGGACGGCATCGTGCGCATTCCGCTCAACGAATCCAGCGATCCGAAGTCGCAGATCAACGAATACCTCGACGCCTACAAGGGCGAGGGCATCCAGCACATCGCGTGCTTCACCGACGACATCTATTCGACGGTGGAAGCGATGCGCGCCGAAGGCATCGAGTTCCTCGACACGCCGGACACGTATTTCGACGTGATCGACCAGCGCGTGCCGAACCACGGCGAAGACGTCGCGCGCCTGGCGCGCAACAAGATCCTGATCGACGCCGACGCCGAGACCAAGCAGCGCAAGCTGCTGCAGATCTTCACCCAGAACGCGATCGGCCCGATCTTCTTCGAGATCATCCAGCGCAAGGGCAACGAAGGCTTCGGCGAAGGCAACTTCCAGGCGCTGTTCGAGAGCATCGAACGCGACCAGATGCGTCGCGGCGTCCTGTAAGCGACGAATTCCAAGAATCCCCTCCCCACGCAGTGGGGAGGGCCAGGGAGGGGAAGCTTTTGATCACATCCACCGGCTACCAATCCGGCTTCGCCAACGAATACGCCACCGAAGCCGTCGCAGGCGCGCTTCCCGTCGGCCGCAATTCTCCCCAACGCGTCGCCCACGGCCTCTACGCGGAGCAGATCAGCGGCACCGCGTTCACCGCGCCGCGCCGCGAGAACCGTCGCAGCTGGCTGTATCGCATCCGCCCCGCGGCGATGCACGGCACGTTCGCGCGCTTCGACCAGCCGCATTTGCACAACGAATTCGACAACGGCCCGGTCACGCCGGACCAGCTGCGCTGGAGTCCGCTGCCGATTCCCGAAGCGCCCACCGATTTCATCGAGGGCCTCTTCACGATGGCGGGCAATGGTTCGCCCGCCGCGCAGCACGGCGTCGGCATCCACCTGTACGCCGCCAACCGCGACATGCAGGACCGTTTCTTCTACGACGCCGACGCGGAGATGTTGTTCGTCCCGCAACAGGGCCGGCTGCGCATCGAAACCGAACTCGGCGTGCTGGAAGTCGAACCGCAGGAAGTCGCGATCGTCCCGCGCGGCATCCGCTTCCGCGTCGCATTGCCCGATGGCGCGTCGCGCGGCTACGTCTGCGAGAACTTCGGCGCGCTGCTGCGCCTGCCCGACCTCGGCCCCATCGGCAGCAACGGCCTGGCGAACGCGCGCGATTTCCTCGCGCCCAACGCGGCGTTCGAGGAGCGCGAAGGCGATTTCGAGCTCATCGCGAAATTCCAAGGCCACCTGTGGCGCGCAGCGATCGGCCATTCGCCGCTCGACGTCGTCGCCTGGCACGGCAACTACGCGCCGGTGAAGTACGACCTGCGCCGCTTCAACGCGATCGGTTCCATCAGCTTCGACCATCCCGATCCGTCGATCTTCACCGTGCTCACCTCGCCCAGCGACACGCCCGGCACCGCGAACCTCGACTTCGTCGTGTTCCCGCCGCGCTGGCTCGTCGCGCAGGACACGTTCCGCCCGCCGTGGTTCCACCGCAACGTGGCGAGCGAATTCATGGGACTGGTGCACGGCGTGTACGACGCGAAGGCCGAAGGCTTCGCGCCCGGCGGCGCATCGCTGCACAACTGCATGAGCGGGCATGGGCCCGACGCGGCGACGTTCGAGAAAGCGTCCGCCGCCGACCTCGCCAAGCCCGACGTCATCAAGGACACGATGGCTTTCATGTTCGAAACGCGCGCGGTGATCCGGCCGACCGCGCAGGCGATGGACGCCGCGCATCGCCAGCGCAACTACCAGGATTGCTGGGCGGGATTGAAGAAGCAGTTCAAGGCGCCCTGAAGCAGGGCGTTGTCATTGCGTTGACGCGCGTGGTCTAGGCTGCGCGCACCATCACGAGAGGACACTGCATGCGCGCCTACCTGCGCCCGACCGCCCTGGCTTTCGCGATCACGATCGCCGCCACCGCCTGCACGGGCCGCGATGCAACGCCCGCCGACACCACCCCGTCGCCCGCCACCGTCGCCGCGCCCGCCACGATGGCGATGCCGCCGGCCGCGACCGTCGCGCCTGCACCGTCGACGACCGCGATGCCCGCACCGGCAACCACCACGATGACCGACACCGGCCCGCGTCCGGCCGAAGGCGCGATCACCTTCGCCGGCTTCGGCCCCGCGCATTGGGGCGCGAGCGAAGAGCAGGTGCGCCAGGCCTGGGGCAAGGACCTCGACGGCGCACCGTCGGAACCGAACGGCTGCTACTACCTCTTCCCGACGCCGCGCAGCGAAGGCGGCTTCCGGTTCGCCTTCATGGTCGAAGGCGGCCACTTCTCGCGCCTGGACGTGCGCGTGCCCGACATCACCGCGCCGGGCGGCGGTCGCGTCGGCATGACCACCGCGCAGATCCACGATCTGTACAAGGGCGTCGCCGAGCAGAAGCACAAGTACGTCGAGGGCGCGATGAACCTGCGCGCGACGGATCCCGACGGCGGCCCCGGCATCGCGGTGTTCGAGACCGATGCCACCGGCAAGGTCACCGCGTGGCGCCTCGGCGTGCCGCCGCAGGTGGACTACGTGGAAGGTTGCTCCTGATCGGTTGAACCGCTCCAGCCGCCCCGATGCGGGGAGGGCGCGCGCGCCGGCCGGGTTAGACTCCGGCCGGCGCACGCGAACGGAGGAGCGGCCATGCTGTTCGAAGTCTGGGGAATGTTCCTGCTCGGCCTGGTGTTCCTGATGCTCGGTGGCGATTCCGTCATCAAGGGCGCGTCGGGCCTCGCGGCGCACTACAAGCTTTCGCCGTTCGTCACGGGCCTGGTGCTCGTTGCCTTCGCCACCTCGGTGCCCGAACTCGTCGTCAACGCGCGCGCCGCGTGGGTCGGCAGCCAGTCGCTCGCCCTCGGCAACGCGGTGGGCAGCAACCTCGTGAATTTCGGACTGACCCTCGGCCTGGCCGCGCTCGCCGCGCCGCTGGTCGTGCGCTGGCGCGCGCTGTCGCCGCTGCTGGTGTGCTTCATCGTGCTCGGCATCGCGGTGGTCGGACTGGGCTGGGATGGCGTGCTCTCGCGCATCGATGGCCTCGTGCTGGTCGCGGCCTTCATCGCGGTGTTCGCGTTCGCACTCGCGCGTTCGCGCGTGGCGCAGGAAGAAGTGCGCACCGTGCTGAGCGAATACGCGACGACGCGCGGCGGACTGGGCCTCAACATCGCGCGATTCGTCATTGCCTCCATCGTGTTGTTCTTCGGCGCGAAGTGGATCGTGCATGCCGCGCCGCAAGTCGGCGCCACGCTCGGCATGGGACCGATGCTGACGGGTCTCGTGCCCGTCGCCATCGGCACCGCGTTGCCGGAAATCGCGGCGGCCGTGCTGGCCGCGCGACGCGGGCAGGGCGACGTGGTCGTGGGCCATGTCATCGGCTCTAGCCTGCTCAACCTCACGCTGGTGCTGGGCGGCATGGCGAGCTTCCGCGCATTGCCGCTGCCGTCGTCGTTCGTGCACTTCGAAGTGCCGGCGGCGATCGCGTTCGCGGTGGCGCTGTATCCGATGCTGCGCGGCGACCTGCGCATCGGCAAGGGCGAAGGCGCGATCCTCGTCGTCGCGTACCTCGCGTGGCTGGTGTTCGTGCTCGTCTCCGGCGCGCACTGACGGGCACCACGCGCGCCCGCGACGGCCGCTAGACTCCGCGCATGCCCACGCCCTCGAAAGCGCCCGGAGTCCTGACGCGCGCGCAACGCGCCCTCGTCGAATTCTTCCGGCTGGAAGCGGCCGGCGGGATCGTGCTGATCCTGGCCGCGGTGCTGGCGCTGGTCCTCGTCAACTCGCCGCTCGAAGGGCTGTACCACGCGGTCGTCGATCCCGTGCACCACTGGATCAACGACGGCCTGATGGCGGTGTTCTTCCTGCTGGTCGCGCTGGAGATCAAGCGCGAAGCCTTGAGCGGGCAACTCGCCGGCCGCGAACAACTCGTGCTGCCGCTGGTGTGCGCCGCCGCGGGCGTGCTGGTGCCGGCGCTGCTGTTCACCGCGCTCAACCACGACGATGCGTCGGCGATGCGCGGCTGGGCGGTGCCGACCGCGACGGACATCGCGTTCGCGCTCGGCGTGCTCGCGCTGCTCGGCTCGCGCGTGCCGGTGGGGATGAAGCTGCTGCTGTCGACGATCGCGGTGGTCGATGACCTCATCGCGATCCTGATCATCGCGCTCTTCTATTCGCAGGGCCTGTCGTTGCATGCGCTCGGCGCCGCGGCCGTCGCCTTGTTCGCGATGTGGATGCTCAACCGCCGCGGCGTGAAGCACCTGGCGCCGTACCTGCTGCTCGGCCTGGTGCTGTGGGTGTGCGTGCTGAAGTCGGGCGTGCATGCCACGCTCGCCGGCGTCGCGACCGGGCTGATGATCCCGCACGTCGACAAGCGGAACGCGATCGACGACGAGGTGGAACACTCGCCGCTCGAAACGCTGGAACACGCGCTGCACCCGTGGGTCGCGTTCGCGATCGTGCCGTTGTTCGCCTTCGCCAACGCGGGCCTGCCGCTGGGTGGCATGGCGCCGGCGCATGCGTTCGCTGCGTTGCCGCTGGGCATCGCGCTCGGCCTGGTGGTCGGCAAGCCGATCGGCATCCTCGGCGCGGCGTTCCTGATGCGCGCGCTGGGCTGGGCGCGCTTCCCGCAGGGCGTGGATGCGCGCGCGATGCTCGGCCTCGGCATGTTGTGCGGCATCGGCTTCACGATGAGCCTGTTCATCGCGTCGCTCGCGTACCACGACGCGGTGCGTTACGACGAAGCGGTGCTCGGCATCTTCGTCGCCTCGGTGCTGTCGGCGCTTGCGGGCCTGGCCTGGCTGCGCATCGTGCTGCCGGCGCGGAACGCAGGCTGATGCGCCACGCCCTCGTCTTCGGCGGCACGGGGCAAATCGGCGCGCCGTTGCTGGATCGCCTGCACGAGGCCGGCTGGCGCATCACGGCGGTCACGCGGGGCAACGTGCTCGATCGTCCCGGCATCCAATGGCTGCAAGGCGAATTGCCTACGCTGGCTGATGCACCACGCGACGTGGACGCGATCTTCAGTTGCGGGCCGCTGGACCTGTTCGCGCAGTGGTATGCGCAGGCGAACATCGACTGCCCGCGCGTGGTCGCGTTCGGGTCCACCAGCGTCGACGTGAAGCGCGGCTCCGCCGATCCCGCCGAACGCGCGGTGGCCGAACGCTTGCGCAAGGGCGAGACCCAGGTCTTCGAACGCGCGGCCGCCGTGGGCGCGAATGCCACGTTGCTGCGCCCCACGCTGGTCTACGGCGCCGGCCGCGACCACACGCTCACCCGCATCGCCACGCTCGCGCATCGCTGGCGGCGCTTCGTGCTCCCGCGCAACGCGAACGGCCTGCGCCAGCCCGTGCACGTGTGCGACCTGGCCGACGCGGCGTTCGATTGCTGCGATGCGCCCGCCAGTTTCGGCAAGGCCTACGCGCTGCCCGGCGGTGAACGCATCGCGTATCGCGACATGGTGGAGCGCGTGCTGATGACGCTGCATCCGCCACCGCGCTTGTACGAAGTGCCTGGCCTCGTGTTCACGGCCGCATTGCTGGGCGCACGCGCGCTCGGGAAGGTCGGTGGATTCGGTGACGCGGCGGTCGCGCGGATGCGCACCGATCTCGTGTTCGATCCGGCGCCCGCGGCAAAGGACTTCGGGTATGCCCCGCGTCGCTTCCGGCCGACGGCTGCCATGTTCAGGGCGCATGGGGCAGACTTCGACGCATGAACCTTGTCCGCCGTCGTTTCGTCGCCGCCTTCCTCGCCCTTGCCACGACCGTTGCGTTCGCCGCACCGGCGCGCACGCCCGCGCAGGAAATCGACGCCCTGATCCAGCGCGTCGCCGCCGCGCGCGGCGTCGCCTTCATCCGCAACGGCAGCGAATACACCGCGCAGGACGCGGCCAAGCACCTGCGTCGCAAGCTCGGCGCGGCGAACGGGAAGATCACGACGCCGGAGCAGTTCATCGCGGAGCTCGGCACCAAGTCGTCGATGTCCGGCAAGGTTTATCGCGTGCGCCTGGCCGATGGACGCGAGATGGATAGCGCGGTTTGGCTCAAGGGCTTGTTGCGCGACCTTCGCGCAGGCCGCTAGCGCCTCAGCATTCTTCCGCGGTCGGCAGCGGCCGCAGCTTGGCCATCGCACGCAGCGCGATCAGCAACACGCCGCCCAGCACCATCGCGCCGCCGATCCACAGGCGCGGCCCGGGCCGGTCGCCCCAGAACAGCAACCCCAGCACGACGGCCAGCACCGGCGTGAGCAACAACCACGGCGTCACCTGCGCCACGGGATGCCGCTGCACGAGCACGTAGTACAAGCCGTGCCCGAACAACGATGCGAACACGGCGGAATACAACGCGCCGCTCCAGCCGATCCAGCTCGCCTCGCGCAACGCCTGGAAGCTGCCGGGCTCGAAGATCGCGCTCAACGCCAGCAACGGCAGCACGCCGATGATCGCGGTCCAGCCTTGCTGGCTCACCATGTTCAGGCCGGTGAGCTGCCGCATCAGCACGGTGCCGATCGCGAGGAACAAGGCCGACACCAGCATCAGCACCAGCGACATCGGTTGGTCCAGCACGATCGGATCGAACCCCAGCACCAGCACGCCGGCGAAACTCACCGCGATCGCCAGCCCCGTGCGCCAGCCGAAGCGTTCGCCCAGCCACCACCACGCCAGCAACGCCGCCATCGGCACGTAGCTCTGCATCAGGATCGCGGGCGACGACAGGTCGCCTGCCAGGTGCAGCGCCCAGAAACTCAATCCGAAATGCAGCACGCCGTTGAACAGCGCCACCGCGATCAGCAACGGCCACTGCCCGGGCGCGGGCTTGCGCACGAACCACGCGAGCGCGCTCAGCAGGATCGTCAGCCGCACGGCGACGAACAGGAACGGCGGGATCTCGCGCAGCGCGAAGGCGGAGGTCAGGAAGTTGCCGGCCCACGCCAGGTTGATGACGAGGACGAGGAGCAGGTCGCGACCGCGCAATCCGCCGCCGCGCGTGGCGGGTGTCACCACGTCAGTCCGAGCTTGCGGTAGCCCTTCGCCACCACCCATGCCGGACCGATCAGCAGGTAGGTCAGGTCGGTGAGGAAACTCGGCTTGCGGCCTTCGATCTTGTGCCCGATGAACTGCGCGATCCACGCCACCACGAACACGGCGATCGCCAGGCCCAGCAACGCGCGCGCCCCGATCGTGGAATACAGCCAATGCGTGAGCCAGCCCATCGCCGCGAACACGACGAACATCCCGAGCGCCAGGCGCCGCGACGCGCGCAGGTAATAGCTCAACGCCCCGAACATCGCGAACGCCGCGACGATCCCCGGCTTGAACCAGCCGTTTTCCGGCACCGGCACGCACCACAGCAACGCGATCACGCTCCACAGGATCGCCGGCACCGCGATCACGTGGATGCGCTGGTTGACCGGATTGCGGTGGTCGTCGGAATAGCTGGCGAACCAGCGATCGATGTCGCGGGTGGTGCCGTGCGCGTTGGCGGGCGTATCCATCGCGATTCCTTCAGTCGACCGAAAGACCGGCAAGGCGCTGCAGCGCCTCGGCGTATTTGGCGCGCGTGCGTTCGATCACTTCGGCCGGCAGCTTGGGGCCGGGCGGCGTCTTGTCCCAGCCCACCTGCTCCAGGTAATCGCGCACGAACTGCTTGTCGTAGCTCGGCGGGCTGATGCCCACGCGGTATTCGTCGGCGGGCCAGTAACGCGACGAGTCGGGCGTGAGCATCTCGTCCATCACGTACAGGCGTCCGTCGGCGTCGGTGCCGAATTCGAACTTGGTGTCGGCGAGGATGATGCCGCGCTGCGCCGCGTATTCGCGCGCATGCGCATACAGGCGCAGCGTTGCGTCGCGCACCTGTTCGGCGAGATCGGCGCCGACGGTCTTCACCATCGTGTCGAAGTCGATGTTCTCGTCGTGGTCGCCGACGGCCGCCTTGGTCGACGGCGTGAAGATCGGCTGCGGCAGTTGCTCGGCCTGCTGCAGGCCGTGCGGCAGCGTGATGCCGCTGACGCGTCCGGTGCGCTGGTAATCCTTCCAGCCGCTGCCGATCAGGTAACCGCGCGCGATCGCTTCGACCGGCACGGGCTTGAGCTTCTTCGTCACCACCGCGCGTTTGGCATACAACGATGCATCCACGCCTTCGGGCAATACGCTCGCGACGTCGACGCCCGTCAAATGATTCGGCATCAGCGCGCGCGTGCGGTCGAACCAGAAGTTGCTGATCTGGCAGAGCATCTCGCCCTTGCCGGGAATCGGATCGGGCAGCACCACGTCGAACGCGGAAAGCCGGTCGGTCGCGACGATGAGCAGGCGGTCGCCGGGCAGGTCGAAGACATCGCGGACCTTGCCGCGGTGCCGCAGCACGAGGCCGGGCAGGTCGGCCTGGAGCAGAGAGGGTCGAGTCGATTCGCCGGACATCGCCACGCAGCCACCGGGGACGCAGGGCGCCGTAGTGTACGCCGGCCCGCCCGCGCGGCGGCCGGCGCCGGGCACGAACCAGTAGACTGCGCGCCATGCGCTGGTACGGAAAATTGCTGGGCGCCTTCGCCGGCGCCGCCCTGATGCGCGGCAACCCGCTGCTCGGGCTGATGATCGGGCTGCTGCTCGGGCATGCGCTGGACCAGGACTGGTTCAAGAGCCCGAGGGACAACCCCTACCGCGTGCTCGGCCTGACCGACGAGGCCACGGATGCGGAAATCGACCTCGCCTACCGCCGCCTGATCTCGCAGTACCACCCCGACCGCCTCGCCGGCGCCGCCACCGAACTGCAGCGCCAGGCCGAGGCCCGTGCGCGCGAGATCAACGGCGCCTACGACCGCATCCAGGCGCTGCGCAAGCGCCGCTGACCCACCAGGATCCCGTCCATGCAGCCCACCGTCATCGCCCCTTCGATCCTCTCGGCCAACTTCGCCCGCCTCGGCGAGGAAGTGGACAACGTGCTGAAGGCCGGCGCCGACTGGGTGCACTTCGACGTGATGGACAACCACTACGTGCCCAACCTCACGATCGGCCCGCTGGTGTGCGAAGCCCTGCGCAAGCACGGCGTGACCGCGCCGATCGACGTGCACCTGATGGTGGAACCGGTCGATCGCCTGGTGCCCGACTTCGCGAAGGCCGGCGCCACGATGATCTCCTTCCATCCCGAAGCCAGTCGCCACGTGCACCGCACCGTGCAGCTGATCAAGGCCAACGGCTGCCAGGCCGGCCTGGTGCTCAACCCGGCCACGCCGATCGAAGTGCTCGACTACGTGCTCGACGACCTCGACATGGTGCTGCTGATGTCGGTCAACCCGGGCTTCGGCGGGCAGGCCTTCATTCCCTCGGCGCTCGACAAGCTGCGCCGCGTGCGCGAGCGCATCGACCGCTCGGGCAAGGCGATCCGCCTGGAAATCGACGGGGGCGTGAAGCCGGAGAACATCGCCGAGATCGCCTCGGCCGGCGCCGATACCTTCGTCGCGGGCTCGGCCATCTTCAGCCAGCCGGACTACGCCGACGTGGTGCGCCGCATGAAGGACGCGGTGGCCGCGGTCCGCTGACGCCGCAAAAGCAAAGGCCGACACCTTTCGATGCCGGCCTTTTTGGAAGCAATCCCGCTTCCGTCCGTCTTCCCTGCGATGGCCTTCGATTTTCCGGGGCAACGGTGACGCCTGCGTGACAATCGCTGCCGCAGCGCAGCACACTGGCCCCATGCCGCACGACACGATCACCCTCGAACAATTCCAGGCCTATGCCGAAGCCGGGTACACCCGCATCCCCGTGGTGCGCGAGGTGTTGTCCGACCTCGACACGCCGCTGTCGGTGTACCTCAAGCTCGCCGACGGGCCGCATACCTACCTGTTCGAATCGGTGGAAGGCGGCGAACGCTTCGGCCGCTACTCGATCATCGGCTTGCCCGCGCGGCGCGTGTATGCGTTCGCGGGGCGCACGTTGTACGTCACCGAGCACGGGGAGCTCGCGGAGATCCGCGAGGTCGAGGATCCCTTCGCGGAAGTCGAACGCCTGCGGTCGGAGCATCGCGTGCCCGTCGTCGAAGGGCTGCCCGGGTTCACCGGCGGGCTCGTCGGCTGGTTCGGGTTCGAGTGCGTGCAGTACATCGAACCGAAGCTTGCCGCGAGTTCCGGCAAGCCCGATGAACTCGGCACGCCCGACATCCTGCTGATGTTGAGCGAAGAGGTGGCGGTCTTCGATAACCTCAAAGGCCGCCTGTACCTGATCGTGCACGCCGACCCGCGCGAACCGCAGGCATGGGCGCGCGCGCAGCGTCGCCTCGATGCATTGGCGCATCGCCTGCGCCACGCCGGCGCCGGTTATCCGGAAACGCTGGTGCCGGCCGCGCTCGACGAAAGCCACTTCGTGTCCGGCTTCACGCGCGAAGGCTTCATCGATGCGGTGGAGCAGTGCAAGGAATTGATCCGCGCGGGCGACATCTTCCAGGTCGTGTTGTCGCAGCGCTTGTCCGTGCCGTTCCAGGCGCGGCCCGTCGACGTGTATCGCGCGTTGCGCGCGCTGAATCCGTCGCCCTACATGTATTTCCTCGACGTCGGCGGCACGCAGGTGGTGGGTTCGTCGCCGGAGATCCTGGTGCGCCAGCAGGGCGGGCAGATCACCGTGCGCCCGATCGCCGGCACGCGGCCGCGCGGCAAGACGCACGAAGAAGACCTCGCGCTCGAGGCCGAACTGCTCGCCGATCCGAAGGAACGCGCCGAACATCTGATGCTGATCGACCTCGGCCGCAACGACGTCGGTCGTGTCGCGCAACCCGGCACGGTCGAAGTGGGCGAGCGTTTCATCATCGAACGCTACAGCCACGTCATGCACATCGTCAGCGAAGTCACCGGCACGCTGCAGGACGGACTGAGTTACGCCGACGTCCTGCGCGCGACGTTCCCCGCCGGCACCGTGAGCGGCGCGCCGAAAGTGCGTGCGCTGGAAGTGATCCGCGACCTCGAACCCGTCAAGCGCAACGTGTATTCCGGCGCCGTGGGCTACATCGGCTGGAACGGCGACGCCGACACCGCCATCGCCATCCGCACCGCCGTCATCCAGGACGGCCGCCTGCACGTGCAGGCCGGTGCCGGCATCGTCTACGACTCCGATCCGGCGAAGGAATGGGACGAGACGATGAACAAGGGTCGCGCGTTGTTCCGCGCGGTGGCGGAAGCGGCGAAGGGGTTGTGATGCGGCGGGCGCTCGTCACCGTCGCGCTGGTGGTCCGCGATTACGACGAAGCGATCGATTACTACACGCGCGTGCTTGGCTTCACGCTGGTCGAGGATCGCGACATGCCGGCGGAGCACAAACGCTGGGTGGTGGTGGCGCCGGGACAGGATGGCGCGCATCTGTTGCTCGCACGGGCCGCCAACGATGCGCAGCGCACGCGTGTCGGCGACCAGACCGGCGGCCGCGTGTTCCTGTTCCTGCACACCGACGACTTCCAGCGCGACTTCGACGGCTACCGTGCCCGTGGCGTGCGTTTCCTGGGCGAGCCGCGCGTCGAACCGTACGGCAAGGTCGCGGTGTTCGAGGACCTGTACGGGAATCGTTGGGACCTGATCCAGCCCGCGTGAGGATTGCGGACGGCGTCGGCCGCTCCGGCGCCGCGACCGCGTATGCATGGACAGGCGCGGCGCGCGCCTGCCGTCATCCCTGCCCGGGACCTCCCATGCCCATCACCAACACCGATTCCGGCACCAACATCCACGAAATCGCCGACCGCATCTATCGCATCAACACGCCCGTGACCTTGCCGGGTGATGCGGGGGCGTTCTCGTTCAACCAGTACCTCATCGACGACGACGAACCGCTGCTCTTCCACGCCGGGCTGCGCCAGTTGTTCCCGCTCGTACGCGACGCCGTCGCGACCGTGATGCCGGTGACGCGGCTGCGCCACATCGCGTTCTCGCACGTGGAAGCCGACGAATGCGGCGCGCTCAACCATTGGCTCGAAGCGGCACCGCAGGCGGCGCCGTTGTGCGGGACCGTTGCGGCGATGGTGTCGATCGGCGACCTGGCCGATCGCGCACCGCGTGCGCTCGCCGACGGCGAAACCATTTCGCTCGGCACGCACACGATGCGCTGGTTCGACGCGCCGCACCTCCCGCACGGCTGGGAGTGCGGGTTCATGATGGAAGAGCGCACCGGCACCTTGTTGTGCGGCGACTTGTTCACGCAACCGGGCCCCGGCACGACACCGCTCACCGAAGCCGACATCCTCGGTCCGAGCGAAGCGTTCCGCCACGTGATGGACTACTACGCGCACAGCCGCGACGCCGGCGCGCTGCTGGAAAAACTCGCCCGCACCAATCCGACGACGCTCGCCTGCATGCACGGCAGCGCGTGGCGCGGGGATGGGGCTGCGTTGTTGCGCGCACTGGCTGGCGAACTGGCCAGCTGATCGATTCGAACGAGACCGGCGCCACGCGCCCCGCAGAGGTTGCCGAATGCGCCTTCCCGACGATATCCCCGCCAGCGCTGCGCCCCGTGCGCGGCGCGTGCTCGTGGCCGACGACAACAGCGATATCACGCTCACGCTGTCCGTGCTGCTGGCGTCGATGGGGTTCGAGGTGCATTGCGCGTCCGATGGCCTGGAGGCGCTCGCCATTGCGAAGCGGCTCAGCCCTGACCTGCTGTTCCTGGATATCGGCATGCCGGGGATGGATGGCTGGGAAGTCTGTCGCCGCGTGCGGGTGCTGCAGGGCGACGCGCCCGCGATCATCGCCATCACCGGTTACGGGCAGGACGACGATCGCGCGCGCTCGCTGCAGGCGGGATTCGATGCGCATGTCACCAAGCCCTTGCAGCACGAAGCGCTGGTCGGCCTGGTCTCGCGGCTTTCGGGCGCGCGCGAACCGCGCGCCGCGCCGACGCTGCGGGTGATCGCGCAGGCGTTCCGTGATGCCCTCGCCGCGACGCGAGGGGTGTTGCAGGTCCTCCAGCGCGACGCCGCGCTTCACCGGGTGGATCCCGAGGCGGTGGAAGGCATGTCGCGCCAGCTCGATGCCCTGGAACAAAGCCTCGAAGACCTCGTCGATCCCGCGCGCCCGGCGCGCCGGGACGGCGACGCCCTGACAACGCGTTGACGATCGCGGGAGGACGCTGCGCGCCATGGCCACCACCCTCATCACCGGCGCGAACCGCGGCATCGGCCTCGCATTGGCACGGCAGTTCACCGCGCGCGGCGACGACGTGATCGCGGTGTGCCGCACGTCGAGCGATGCCCTCGATGCAACGGGCGCGCGCGTGGAAGCCGGCATCGATGTCACCGACGAAGCGGCCGTGGCTGCACTCGCAACCAAGTTGCGTGACGTGCGCCTGGACCTGCTCGTCCTCAACGCCGGCATCCTCGAACGCGATTCACTGTCGACCCTCGCGGTCGACGCGTTCCGCCGCCAGATCGAAGTCAACACGCTCGGCCCGCTGCTGGTCGTGCACGCGTTGCGCGATCGCCTCGCCGACGGCGGCAAGGTCGCGCTGATCACCAGCCGCATGGGCTCGATGGAAGACAACACGTCGGGCGGCTACTACGGCTACCGCGCGTCGAAGGCCGCGTTGAACGCGATCGGGAAATCGCTCTCCGTCGACCTGGCGCCGCGCGGGATTTCCGTCGTGCTGCTGCACCCGGGCTACGTCGCCACCGAGATGGTCGGCGGGAGCGGCGATGTCACGCCGGAGCAGGCAGCGACGCAACTGATCGCGCGGATCGATGCGTTGGTCCCCGCGCAGACGGGGACCTTCCAGCACGCGAACGGCACGTCGCTGCCCTGGTAGTCGCGGTCAGCGTTCGAACGCGCCGATGTCCGTCGCACCGACCGTGCGCGGGAACCCCGGGCCCCGCTGGTCGTAGGTGAACCCGCCGGGATTGGCGCCCGCGGAGATCGCGGGACTGCCGCTGCGCAGCGCCTGCGTCCACGTGGGACCGCCGTTGTCGGTGAGCGGTGCCAGCAGCGGATCCGCCGTCAGCGTGTCGAGCGGCGCAGGCAGGTTGGTCGACATGATCAGGTTGTGCGCACCGATCAAGCGGTCGCCCGGATCACCGAAGCCGCCGATGTCGCGGTAGGGCGCGCCGGCGCAGGTGTTCTTCGCGAAGATGCTCGACTCGATCTCCGTCTCGCCGCTGCCGGTGAACACGGTGGAGTTGAGGCATCCGCCAGCATGCCGGTTGTAGGCGACGGTGGAGTTGAAGATGGTGCGCACCCCGCGCGAGAGGTTGACGGTGTCGTAGACGCTGCGGTTGCCGGAGATGGTGCTTTCGAGGATCGCCAGCGGGACGTCGTCGAAGATGCCGTCGAGGGTCACGATCCACCACGCGTTCTTGTTGCCGGAAATCGTGGTGGTGGCGATCACCGCCTCGCCGCTGGCTTCCAGTGCGCCGCCGTCGTTGTCGGAGATGGTCGTGTCGCGCGTCATCAGCCCGTTGCCGACCCACGCACCGCCGGCACGGCTTGCGTGGTTGCTGCTGATGCGGCTGTGGACCGCGTTCAACCGCCCCAGCACGTAGATCCCGCCGCCCTCCGGCTGCCCGAATGCGCCGACGTCGAAGCCGGTGTTGCCGGTCACTCCACTGTGGTCCAGCTCGACGCGGTCGACGGCATAGATGCCGGCGCCGAACGCCCGCGCGAATCCCGTCGCGCGCACGGCGCACCAGCGCACGCGCGAGCGATTCAGGTGCACCGCGCCGGTGGAATGGATGCAGCCGCCGAACGCCGCGACGCTGCTCTGGTAGAACCCGCGCTGCAGCGTGAGATCGTTGACGGCGATGCCGCCGGCGCCGGTGTGGCGGAAGATCGAGAAGTGTTGTCCGCCATCGATGGTCAGCTTGCCGGCACCGGGCCCCGCGAACGCAAGGTTGGCTTGCGGCACGGCGATGTGGCCGCTGGTCAGCACGATGCGCCAGCACCGCAGGCCGCGCATGTCGATCACGTCGCCGTTGGCCGCGATCGCCACCGCCGCACGGAGGCTGCCGCCACCGCTGTCGTTGCAGTTGGTGACGGGGATGTTCGCGGCGCGCGCGGGCGTGGGATGGGCAGCCATGCCTGCGAGTGCCAGCGTCGCTGCGAGCATGCCGATGCGCGGATGGCGCAAGTTCGCGGAAGCGATGTGCATTCAGTTTTCTCCTTGAAAACAAAGG
This sequence comes from Lysobacter helvus, assembly GCF_018406645.1. Lineage (NCBI taxonomy): Bacteria > Pseudomonadati > Pseudomonadota > Gammaproteobacteria > Lysobacterales > Lysobacteraceae > Lysobacter > Lysobacter helvus. The sequence continues at coordinate 935,351 of NZ_AP024546.1, read as the reverse complement.
GCGCACGCGCGCCCGGGCCCCTGTGATGTGACCCAACGCGCACGGTGCGCGTCGCAGGCCATGCACATCGCGCGAAGAAACGGCGGAGTACGCTGTATCGATGAGCCTCCCCTTGTCCGTCCTCGACCTCGCGCCCGTCACGCAGGGGCATGTCCCCGCCGATGCGTTCGCCAATGCGGTCGACCTCGCGCGCAATGCAGAACGTTTCGGCTACGCGCGCTACTGGCTGGCCGAGCACCACAACATGCCCGGCATCGCCAGCGCGGCGACGTCGATCCTCATCGGCCACGTCGCCGGGCACACCACGACGATCCGCGTCGGCGCGGGCGGGATCATGCTGCCCAACCACGCACCGCTGCAGGTGGCCGAGCAGTTCGGCACGCTCGCATCGCTGTATCCGCAGCGCATCGACCTGGGCCTGGGCCGTGCACCCGGCACCGACCAGCCGGCCGCGAAAGCGTTGCGGCGCTATTACGCGAGCGCGGACGATTTCCCCGCCGACGTGGTGGAACTGCTGCGCTACTTCGAACCCGTGCAACCGGGCCAGGCGGTGCAGGCGGTGCCGGGCGCAGGCATCGCGGTGGAAGCCTGGATCCTCGGCTCCAGCCTGTTCGGCGCCAACCTCGCCGCGGCGCTCGGCTTGCCGTACGCATTTGCATCGCACTTCGCACCCGATGCGCTCACGCAGGCGCTCGCGCATTACCGCGCGCACTTCCGGCCCTCGGCGCGCCTTGCGCGGCCGCACGTGATGCTGGCGTTGAACGTGGTGGCCGCCGACACGGACGCGGAGGCCGCGCGCCTGTTCACCACGCAGCAGCAGGCGTTCATCAACCTGCGGCGTGGACGGCCGGGGCTGGTGCCGCCGCCGCTGGCGAGCGCCGAAGCGCTGGACGCGCTGTGCACGCCGCAGGAACGGGCGGGCGCGGACGCGGCGCTCGCGTGCCGCGTGATCGGCGCGCCCGGGACGGTGCGCGAGGGCATGCGCGCGTTCGTCGAACGTCACCAGCCCGACGAGCTGCTGCTGACCGCCAACGTGTTCGACCACGCTGCGCGCGTGCGCTCGTTCCGCCTGGCCATGGAGGCGTGGCGCACCCCGTAGGGCGCGCGGGGCTGCTGCGGGTATCCTGTGGGGCCCGCCGTGCAGCCCAGGTCCCGCCGTGCTGTTGATGATCGACAACTACGACAGCTTCACCTTCAACCTCGTGCAGTACCTGCAGACGTTGGGGGCGGAAGTGCGCGTGGTGCGCAACGACGCGATGACGGTGGCGGAGATCGCGGCGCTGGCGCCGGAGCGAATCATGATTTCGCCCGGCCCGGGCACGCCGGACCAGGCGGGCGTGTCGCTGGACGTCATCCGCGAACTCGGTCCGCGCATCCCGGTGTTCGGCGTGTGCCTGGGGCACCAGAGCCTCGGGCAGGCCTACGGCGGTGACGTCGTGCGCGCGAAGACGATCATGCACGGCAAGACCTCGCGCATCCGGCATGCGGGGAAGGGCGTGTTCGCCGGCTTGCCGGATGGCTACGAGGCCACGCGCTACCACTCGCTCGTCGTCGCGCAGGACACGCTGCCCGACTGCCTCGAAGTGACGGCGTGGACCGAAAACGATGACGGCTCGATCGACGAGATCATGGGCCTGCGCCACAAGGCGCATCCGGTGGAAGGCGTGCAGTTCCACCCGGAATCGATCCTCACCGAGCACGGCCACGCGCTGCTGAAGAATTTCCTGGAAGGCTGACCCGCATGCCCATCACGCCGCAGGAAGCGCTCCAGCGCACCATCGAACACCGCGAGATCTTCCACGACGAGATGGTCGATCTCATGCGCGCGATCATGCGCGGCGAAGTCTCGGACACCATGACCGCAGCCATCCTCACCGGCCTGCGCGTCAAGAAGGAAACCGTTGGCGAGATCGCCGGCGCGGCGTCGGTGATGCGCGAATTCGCGCGCCCGGTGCCGGTGCGCGATCGCATGCACCTCGTCGACATCGTCGGCACGGGCGGCGACGGCGCGAGCACGTTCAACATTTCCACGGCGTCCATGTTCGTCGCCGCGGCCGCCGGCGCACGCGTGGCCAAGCACGGCGGGCGCAGCGTGTCGTCGAAGTCGGGCAGCGCCGACGTGCTGGAAGCGCTCGGTGCCAGCATCGAACTCGAGCCAGAACAAGTCGCCGAATGCATCGAACGCACCGGCATCGGCTTCATGTTCGCGCCCGTGCACCATCCGGCGATGAAAGTGGTCGCGCCGGTGCGCCGCGAGATGGGCGTGCGCACGATGTTCAACATCCTCGGCCCACTGGTGAACCCGGCCGATGCGCCGAACGTGCTGATGGGCGTGTTCCATCCCGACCTCGTCGGCATCCAGGTGCGCGTGCTGCAGGAACTCGGCGTGCAACGCGCGCTGGTGGTGTGGGGCCGCGACGGCATGGACGAGTTGTCGCTCGGCGCCGGCTCGCTGGTCGGCGAACTGCGCGACGGCGTGGTGCGCGAGTACGACGTGCACCCGGAAGACTTCGGCATCGCGATGGCCGCCTCGCGCAACCTGCGCGTGGTGGATGCGAACGAATCGCGCACCTTGCTGCTCGCCGCGCTCGACGGCACGCCGGGCCTGCCGTGCGAGATCGTCGTGCTGAACGCGGGCGCGGCCTTGTACGTCGCGGGCGTCGCGCCGTCGATCGCCGAAGGCATCACGCTCGCGCGCAAGGCCATCCGCTCCGGTGCGGCGCGCGCGAAGCTCGACGAATTCCTCGCCGCCACGCGTGCGCTCGCAGGCAAGCCCGCATGAACACGTCGTTCGCGAAACTCCCGGAGCCGCCGTACTACGCGGTGATCTTTTCCTCGCAACGCAACGCCGAAGACGACGCCGGTTACGGCGCCGCCGCCGACCGCATGCTCGAACTCGCCGCGCAGCAGCCCGGCTACCTCGGCGCGGAAAGCACGCGCGGCGCCGACGGCTTCGGCATCACCGTGAGCTACTGGGCCAGCGAAGCGGCCATCCTGGCGTGGAAGCACCACGCCGAGCACGCCGCCATCCGCGCGCACGGCCGCAAGCACTGGTACGACCATTTCGAACTGCGCGTGGCGAAAGTCGAGCGCGCGTATGGCAAGCCGATCCCCCGGCCCGTGGCGTGAAAGGACACAATTCGATGCGCGACGTGCTGCAGACCATCCTCGAACGCAAGGCGGAAGAAGTCGCCGAGCGCCGCGCCCTGCGCTCGCTCGACGCGGTGCGTGAGGCGGCGCTCGCGCAACCGCCGCCGCGCGGGTTCGTCAAGGCGTTGCGGGCGAAGCGCGCGCTCGACCTGCCGGCGGTGATCGCCGAAGTGAAGAAGGCCAGCCCGTCGAAGGGCCTGATCCGCGCGGACTTCGATCCCGCCGCGATCGCGCGCAGTTACGAAGCCGGCGGCGCGGCGTGCCTGTCCGTGCTTACCGACGTCGACCATTTCCAGGGCAGCGATGCGTACCTGCAGCAAGCGCGCGCGGCGTGTTCGCTGCCGGTGCTGCGCAAGGATTTCACCATCGATGCCTACCAGGTGTACGAGGCGCGCGCGCTTGGCGCCGACTGCATCCTGCTGATCGTCGCCGCGCTCGACGACGTGCGCCTGGCCGACCTCACCGTGCTCGCGCTGGAACTGGACATGGACGTGCTGGTGGAGGTGCACGACATCGACGAACTCGAACGCGCGCTGCAGGTGCCCGCGCCGATGCTGGGCATCAACAACCGCAACCTGCGCACGTTCGACGTCAGCCTCGACACGACCATCGCCATGCGCGACGCCGTGCCGGCCGACCGCATCCTCGTCACCGAGAGCGGCATCGCGACGCGCGACGATGTGGCGCGCATGCGCGACCACGGCGTGCATTCGTTCCTGGTCGGCGAAGCCTTCATGCGCGCGCGCGATCCGGGCACCGCGCTGCGCGAGCTGTTCGCATGAGCGCGATGACGCCGATGCCGGGCGCGCCGCTGGTGGTGTTCGACTTCGACCACACGCTCTACGACGGCGATTCCGGCGGACACCTGGTGCTGTGGCTGCTCAAGCGGAGCTGGCCGCGGCGCATCGCGGCGTTGCTGGCCTTGCCGGTGTTGCTGCCGCTGGTGGCGTTCCTGCCCACGCGGCGCTACGGGATCTCCGGGTTCCTCTGGATCGGCACGCTCGGCCTGCACGCGCGCAACGACCTGGATGCGCTGATCGACGACTACGTGTCGCACGATGCGCCCAACATCCGGCGCCGCCTGTTACCCGTCGCGCTCGCCGTGCTGCAGAAGCACCGCGACGCCGGCGATCGCGTGCTGGTCGCCACGGGCGCGCCGCCGGAACTCGCGCGCGCCATCCTCGATTTCGTCGCGCACCAGGATTTGCCCGTGATCGGGAGCCTGTCGCGCCCGTTCCTCGGCGGCCTCGTGACGCGCGAACACTGCCACCACGCGAACAAGATGCGCATGGTGCGCGACGCCGGTTATGGCCCGATCGCAGTGGCGTATACGGACAGCTGGGCGGATTTGCCGTTGCTGCAGGCGGCGAAGCGCCCGGTGGTGGTGAACCCGAAGCCCGGTCGCATCGATGCTTTCCGCGCCGCGCTGCCGCCCGGGACGCCGATCCTCAACTGGGGGTGCGCGAGCCGCGGGGGCGACGCGCCGAAGGCGTCAGTCGCCTAGCAGCTTCACGAAGTGCCGCGATCCATCGGCGTAGCCGCACGCGTGGTAGAAGGCGTGCGCACCGGTACGCGAGGGGTTGCTGGTGATTTCAAGGCGCACCGCGCCCGCCTTGCGCGCACGCGATTCCACTTCGCGCAGCAGGCGGCGGCCGATGCCTTCGCCGTGGCAATCCGGCGAGACCACGAGCGCGGTGATGCGCGCGACGTCGGCGCCGCGCGTGAGCGAGTAGTTGAGCTTCACCGCGGCCAGGCCGCAGGGCGTGCCGTCGCGTTCGGCGAGCAGCAGGAACTGGCGGTCGTCGGTGCGGTAGTGCGCGATGCGCCCGACGGCTTCGGCCTCCGTGCACGGATACCCGAGGACATCCAGCAGGGTGCCGACCGCCGCGGCGTCGGTGGCTTCGACGCCGCGCACGCGGATCGTGGCGCCGGAGGCGTCGGCGCCGCCCATCTCAGCCGCGCGTCCCGTAGAGCACGACGGTCTTGCCGCGGGCGTGCAGCTTGCCCTCGGTTTCCAGCTTCTTCAGCACGCGGCCGGCCATCTCGCGGGAGCAGCCGACCAGGCGCGCGAGCTCCTGGCGCGAGACGCGCAACTGCGTGCCCTGCGGGTGGCTCATCGACTCGGGCTCGCGGGCCAGGTCGTGCAGCGTGCGCACGATGCGGTCGGTGACGTCGAGGAAGGCCAGGCGGCCGGCCTTGCGGCTGGTGTCGAGCAGGCGGCGGGAGAGCTGCGAGCCGATCATGTAGAGGATGCGCGGGGCGTCCTGCATCAGGGGGCCGAGCAGCAGCTGGTAGAGGCGCTCGTAGCTGATCTCGGCCAGTTCGCACGGGGTGCGCGTGCGCAGCGCGACTTCGCGCCGCTCGGTTTCGATGAACAGGCCCATCTCGCCGACGAACTCGCCGGTGCCGAGATAGCCGAGCACGAGCTCCCGGCCGTCGTCCTCTTCCGTGATGATGCTGGTGGAGCCGTTGACCACGTAGTACAGCGTGCCGGCCGGGTCGCCCGGGCGGAACACGTCGGTGCGGGTGGGGTAGCGGCGGCGGTGGCACTGCGCCAGGAAGCGTTCGAGCGTGGCGGCATCCGGCGCGAGCGGGCTGATCGCGCGGCGGAGCGGCGTGGCGTGCGCAGGCAGGTTGGGGCTCATGGGCACTTGGGCTTTGTTCGGGGGATCGCCGGAGCGTAGCCCCAAAGCCGAGCCAGCGGAATAGTGCGTGCACGTGACGCGATGCCCCGCGGGGGCCGCATGCCGCATAATCGCGCCCCTCGCCGGCCCCCCTTCGCCGCGCACCCTTCGAGGTCCCGACCGATGGTCAAGCCGCTGCCGCGCCTGAAGCTCCAGGGTTTCAACAACCTGACCAAGGCGCTGTCCTTCAACATCTACGACGTCTGCTACGCGGTGTCGGAAGAGCAGCGCGGACGCTACATCGAGTACATCGACGAGGAATACAACGCCGACCGCCTCACGCAGATCCTGACGGACGTGGCGGAGATCATCGGCGCCAACATCCTCAACGTGGCGCGCCAGGACTACGACCCGCAGGGCGCGTCGGTGACGATCCTGATCAGCGAACAGCCGGTGGTGGAGAAGGCGCTCGCCAAGGGCGTGATCTCCGAGGCGGTGGTCGCGCACATGGACAAGTCGCACATCACGGTCCACACGTATCCGGAAACGCATCCGGACAACGGCATCGCCACGTTCCGCGCCGACATCGACGTGGCCACGTGCGGCGTGATTTCGCCGCTGAAGGCCCTGAACTACCTGATCGAAAGCCTGGAATCGGACATCGTGGTGATGGACTACCGCGTGCGCGGCTTCACCCGCGACATCAAGGGCCGCAAGCACTACATCGACCACAAGATCAACTCGATCCAGGACTACCTGGCCAAGAACGTGAAGTCGCGCTACGAGATGCTCGACGTCAACGTCTACCAGGAAAACATCTTCCACACGAAAATGCATCTGAAGGAGTTCGACCTCGACAACTACCTGTTCGAGGAGAAGGCGAAGAATTTGTCCTTCAAGGAACGCATGAAGATCGAAGCGCGGTTGAAGCGCGAGATCGAAGAGCTCTACCACGGCCGGAACCTGGTGGAGTAAGCACCTCCCCTCCGCGGAGGTCAAAAAGAAACCCGCCATCGGCGGGTTTCTTTGGGTGGGGTCACGCCAGCCCTAGATCCGGTAGGCAATGGCCTTCATCAGGTTCGACGCCATCGCCATCACCGCAGGCACTGGCTGCGGCAGCAATCGCGCGCCCTGCGCCTCGGCGTGGTCCGCATGGCGGGCCTCGTCGGCCTTCATCGTTTCCAGGATGGCGCGGCTGCGCAGGTCGGCGGCGGGCAGTTGTTCGAGGTGCTCGTGCAGGTGGGCTTCGACCTGGCGCTCGGTTTCCACCACGAAGCCCAGGTTCCAGCCGTCGCCCCGGAGCCCGGCGAGCAGGCCGATCGCGTAGCTGCCCGCATACCAGACCGGGTTGAGCAGGCTCGGGCGCGCGTCGAGTTCGCCGAGGCGGTCGGCGCACCAGGCGAGGTGGTCGGTTTCCTCGGCGGCGGCGGCGAGCAGGGCGGCGCGGGTCACGGGGTCGCGGGCGACGGCGGCCTGGCCGACGTAGAGGGCCTGCGCGCAGACCTCCCCGACGTGGTTGATCCGCATCAGGCCGGCGGCGTGCCGGCGTTCTTCGTCGTCCAGGACCACGTCGGCGCGGTCGCCGGCGGGGTTGGCGCGGACCGCGTCCGGGCGGCCGAAGACGGTGCCCAGCGCGTTCTGCGCATCGGCGAGCAGCTGGTCGAGGGGGTTGAGTTGGCGCATGGGCGGCAGTCTAGCCGCGACCGGTGGCTGAACCCGTTCAGGCTGGGGACATGTCGGGGCGCGTTCCTGAACGGCCTCCCTATTCCTTTGTGAGGGAGTTCACGCTTAGACTCCGCGGGCCGGGGTCTCATTTGGGACCTGGGTCACAGGGGTTGGATCCGTCGTGCGCCGATGTGTGGGCGACGTCGCGGATTCGTAAAACACATCAGGGGAACAACTTGAAGATCGAACGTAACCGTGCCCGCAAGGGTGCCGTCGTCGCACGTCGTTATTCCGTTTCGCCCGTCACGCGCGCCATCCGCAGCGTCCTGACCGTCTCCACCGCCGCGCTGGCCTTCTCCGGCACCGGCCTGGCCCTGGCGAGCGCCCCCGTCCACACCACGCAAGCGCCGGCCTTCGCCGCGCAGCATGCCGACCTCTCGCAGCACGCGGCCTTCGCGCCGTCGGTGCCGGTGGTCGACCTGACGCTGGTGCGCGACGCCGATCTTCCCGCGAGCGTGGTGGGTGGCGACCTCGGCCTGACGGCCGCGCTGTCCGACACGGATCTCCAGTACGCCGGCCCGGTGGGCCCGGGCGGCGGCGATGCGTTCGATCGCGTCTTCGATATCGCCAACGTGCAGTCGTTCGTCGCGCCCGGCCCGGGCGGCGGCAGCGGCGGCCTCGACGACCAGGTGTTCTTCAGCTACAGCAACCCGGGCAATTTCCCGGGCAACTGGTACGTCTCTCCGCACGGCAACAACATAACCGTGACGTCGAACACGGGCCTCGCCGATGGCTGGTTCGTCTCGCTCGGCGGCATCGACGAGCTCGACGCCGATTGGACGATGGACATCACCGGCTACACGTGGGCCGCTGGCGTGGAAATGGAAGTCGCCGCGCAGGGTTACGTGCTGCAGACGGGCGACATCAGCGCGACCGCGACCGGCGCCTACGGCCAGGCGATGGGCGTGTACGTGTCCGCCGGTACCGACGCGACGATCAGCAACGACGGCGGCAGCATCGGGGCCCATGCGACGGGCGCCTACGGCATCGCGGCCGGCTTGTTCGGTTATGCCGTCTCCGGCACCAGCGATGTCGGCAACAACGGCCTGCTCGTCGCCGACGCCAACAACAGCGGCACCGCGATCGGCGTGACGTCGACTTCGGTGTACGGCACGGCGCTGGGCGCCAACAACGGCACGATGTCCGTCTCCGGCGGGGATTACGGCACCGGCGTCGGCGCCACGTCGTTCTACGGCACGGACGCCCGCGCGATGAACAACGGTGCGATGACCGTGTCCGGCGGCTACAGCGCGATCGGCCTCGACGCCGATGCCGCGTATGGCAACGCAATGGCGTCGAACGGCGACTCCGCCACCGTCCAGGTCACCTCGCTCGGTTACGCGCTCGGCATGCAGGCCACGGCGGGCGGCAACGCCACCGCGAACAACACGGGCAACGTCAGCGCGACCGCCCTGTTCGGCAACGCGATCGGCATGCAGGTCCTCGGCGACACGGCCAGCGGCACCAACGCCGACGGCGGGACCTTGACGGTCTCCGGCGGGTACGTCGCCATCGGCATCGATGCCGAAGGCGCCAGGTCCGCCAACGCGACCAACGGCGGCACGCTCGACGTCGACGGCAGCTTTGCCGCGATGGGCCTCTACGCGGGCGCCAACGGCACCGCGATGGCGAGCAACACCGGCACGATCACGGTCGACAGCATCGATGCCAACGCCTTCGGCCTGCTCGCCTACGGCGGCGGCAACGCCACGACGTTCAGCGACGGCTCGCTCGCCGTCACCTCGGCGTACGGCGATGCGCTGGGCCTGCAGGCGATCTCCGTGGCCGGTGACGCGAATGCCACCAACCTCGGCACGCTGAAGGTTTCCGGCGACAACGCCAAGGGCCTGTACGCGATCTCCTACGGCACCGGCACCGCGCACGCCGAGAACACCGGCACGATCAACGCCGGCGGCGTGAACAGCGCGTACGGCATGTACGCGCTGTCGGTCAACGGCGATGCCTCGATCCACAACGGCGGCAGCGTCGGCGCTTCCGCCGACGGCGCGGCGATCGGCGCGTTCGTTGGCGGCTACAACGCCAGCGTCAAGAACGACGGCGACATCGCCGCGACGTCGAACAGCTTCATCTCCGAGGGCGTTCTCGCCGTCGGTGCGTACACCGACATCACCAACAGCGGCAGCGTCTCCTCCTCGGGCCTGGTCGCGTTCGGCCTGGACAGCGAAGGCGCGTACGGCGCCGGCATCACCAACAGCCGCGACGTCACCGCCACCGGTTACTTCCGCGCGTATGGCCTGTACGCCACGTCCAGCGGCGGCAACGTCGCGATCGCCAACACCGGCAACGTGGACGTCGACGCCTTCGGCGTGGCCTACGGTGCGTTCGCCAACGGTGCGGGCGCGATCACGGTCACCAACGACAACGGCATCGATGCGCGCTCGGAATACACCGATGCGCTCGGCGTGCTCGCCGTCGGCGGCGCGGTGAACGTCACCAACACCGGCATCGTCCATGCCGACGGCTACGCCACCGGCGCCGGCATCTATGCCGCCGGCGGCTTCGTCACCGTCGACAACGACGGCGGCAACATTTCCGCGAATGCGCGCGTCGGCGACGGCTTCGCGGTCGGCGTGCTCGCCGCGGGCGGCGACGTCGCCGTCAACAACAGCGCCTTCATCGGCGCGACCGGCGCCTACGCCACCGGCATCGACATCCGCGCGGCGTACGCCGCCACGGCGACCAACAACGTCGGCGGCACGGTGCAGGTGGACGGTTCGTTCGCCACCGGCATCAGCGTGCGCAGCTCGAACGAAGGGCAGGCGGCGACGGCGACGAACGACGGCACGGTGAACGCCAGCGGCACGGCGTCCGTGAGCGGCATCGAAGCGGTCAGCCGCGCCTTCCAGGGCACGGGCGTCGTCACCAACAACGGCAGCGTCAACATCAACGCGCCGTATGCGGGCGTCGCGCAGGGCCTGGTGGCCGCCGGCGACAGCGGCGCGATCATCCACAACACGCAGTACGGCACGCTCAACGTGACCGGTGGTTCGGCGGCCTACGGCGCGCTCGCGCTGTCGGCGGACGTCGAAGGCTCCTTCACCAACGACGGCCGCGTGATCGTCAACGCGGTCTCGCGCGGCGGCACCGCGTTCGGTGCGGTCGTGCAGGGCAACACCGGCATCGCCACGGTCGACAACACCGGCACCGGGCTCATCGTGGCGCAGGGCGACAACGCGTACGGCGCCTATGCGACCGGCTTGTTCAGCCATGCCAGCGTCGACAACAGCGGCGTCATCTATGCCTTCGCCAATGCCGGCAATTCGTTCGGCGCGCTGGCGTACTCGTACAACAACCTCGCCACCACCTCCAACGCCGGCCTGCTCGTGTCGTCGGCGGCCGGTGCCTCGGTCGGCATGGAAGCGCTGACGCTCTTCGGCGATGCCAGCATCACCAACGACGGCACGCTGTTCGCCGGCGGCGGCACGCGCGCACGCGGCGAGATCGCGCGTTCGCTGTTCGGCACCGCGACGACGTCCAACGACGACACCATCATCGTGCGCTCCAACGGCGGCGCCTACGGCATGTGGTCGCGCGCCGACTACGGCGTGGCCGATGCCACCAACAACGGCGACGTCGACGTGCAGTCGTACTACAGCCGCGCCTACGGCGTGCTGTCGGGCGGCTACTACGGCGCCACGCTCACCAACACGATCGACGGCAAGGTCGACGCGCGCGGCTACACCAACGCGATCGCGGCGGCCGCGTATTCGAACTACGGCGACGTCACGATCGTCAACGACGGCTCGCTGAGCGCTTCGGCGCTCGGCCTGTCGTACGGCATCCAGGCGCTGGCCGCCTTCGATGCGACGGTGACCAACACCGGCACGATTTCCTCGATCTCCAGCGCGGCGGTCGGCGACGGCATCTACGCCAACGCGACCAACGTCGACGTCACCAACACCGGCGACATCGTGGCGAAGGGCGATTACTGGTCTGCGGGCATCGAAGGCCGCGGCGACGCGGTGTCGATCCTCAGCAGCGGCGGTTCGGTCGATGCGTACGTGTACGACGGCAACGCCTTCGGCCTGTTCGCACGCGCCAACGACGACGCCACGGTGCGCAACAACAGCGACATGTGGGCCACCGCGGAGCACGGCAACGCGTACGGCGAATTCGCCATCGCCGGCAACGGCATCGGTGACCACGCCATCACGACCAACGGCGGCGACGTGATCGTCCGCGCGTACGACGGCGCCGCCTACGGCGTGCTCGCCGCCGGCACCGACGTGGATTCGACGAACAGCGGCACGCTCGACGTGCAGGGCACCCTCGCCGCCACCGGTATGGTGGGCCTGGGCAACACGCATTCGATCCTGATCAACCACGGCGACATCGACGCGCGCGCCAGCGCCGACGGCAGCACGGCGATCGGCCTGTACGCCTACGCGGTCGGTTTCGCGCGCGGCGTCAACGACGGCACCATCTACGCGCACGCCAACAACGGCAACGCGCTCGGCATGGACGTCTACGGCGACACGGCCGTCGTGCAGAACCTGGCGGGTGGCGACGTTTCGGCCTCGGTCTACCAGGGTATGGCCATCGGCAGCTACAGCTGGGGCACGATCTCCAACACGGTGACCAACGCCGGAGTGGTCCGCGCCAGCACCGGCGACGGCAACGCCACCGGCATCATGGCGCTGGGGTACGGCGTCGTGCAGGTCAACGCTTCGGCCACCAGCCAGGTCACTGCGAGCGGCAACGGCAGCGGCACCTTCACGACCGGCATCCTCGCCGACGGCGACGTGGCGGGCGTGGACAACGCCGGCGGCGTGGCGGTGAACGGCACCGGCGCGCGCTCGGTCGGCATCCAGGTCTTCGGCGACACGTCGGCCACGATCAACACCACCGGCATCGTGAACACGAGCGCCGGCAAGTACAGCAACACCAGCGTCGTCGGCCTGCTGGCCGACGCCACCGGCGCGGTGTCGGTCACCAACGGCGGCATCGTCACGGGTGCGGGCGGCTACGACGCCACCGGCATCCTCGCGCACGCCTACGACGGCGACGTGGCCGTGTCCAACACGAGCGACGGCACGATCCAGGTGACCGATGCCTTCAACCGCAGGGTCACCGGCGTCTACGCCGCGTCGTCCTACGGCGACGTGTCGATCGACAACGCCGGCACGATCAGCGCCGGCGGCACGTTCACCTTCCCGAAGTACAACATCGACAGCACCACCGAAGTCGCGATGGGCGCGAACGCCTACGCCGCGTTCGGCAACGCTTCGATCACCAACAGCGGCACCGTCAACGTCCTCGCCGGCGTCTACGGCGCGGGCCTGGTGGCCGGTTCGTACGAGGGCGATGCCAGCGTCGTGAACACCGGCACGGTGAAGGTGACGGTCAACGGCGACTTCGCCATCGGCCTGGGCGCGCAGTCGGATGACGGCAACGCTTCGGTCAGCAACGTCCACGACCTGACGGTGACCAACAGCTACAGCGTTGCCGTGGGCGGCGCCGCCAGCGGCGACTCCGCTTCGGCCTCCAACGGCGGCAACCTCACCGTGTCCGGCGTGTCCGGCGCCGTGGGCCTCGCCGCGCATGGCAGCACGCAGGCCGATGTCCTCAACGATGGCTCGGTCCAGGTCACGCAGCTCCAGTCGGGCAACAGCCTGGCGGCCACCGGCCTGCTGGCGTACGCCTCGGTCGGCGATGCGATCGTCACCAACCACGGCAGCGTCTCGGTCAACGCCTACGATCGCGCGGTCGGCATCGACGCGTCGGCGTACGGCAACACCACGGTCACCAACGCGAACGACGTCACCGTGTTCGGCAACTACGGCTACGCGATCGGCGTGATGGCGCGCGACCTGGATGGCGCCGGCGGCGACCTGACGGCCGTCACCAACAGCGGCCAGATCCACGCCGGCTCCGGTTCTTCGTGGGCCGAAGGCGTGTTCGCCGAAGGCGAGAAGGTCAACGTCACCAACGCGCTCGGCGGCTCGGTCGAAGCCACCGGCCTGCACTTCGCCGCGGGCATCGACACGCGCGGCGACACCGTTGCGATCGCCAACGCCGGCGACGTCTCGGCCCAGGCGTTCGACAGCACCTACAGCATGGCGATGGGCATCGAGGGCTTCGCCAACGACGCGCTCGCGATCACCAACACCGGCCACGTCGATGCGACCAGCCCGTACGGCGATGCGAAGGGTGTCGCGGCCTACGGTTACGGCACCGTGCTCGTCGACAACCGCGGCAGCATCGCGGCCGGCGCCTACGGCTACGCGATGGGCATCGGCGCGGAAGGCCTGGACGGCGCCTCGGTGACGGTCCGCAACAGCGGCGACATCACCGCGACCTCCGACGACAGCTTCGCCGACGGCATCTTCTCCCGCGGCGGCGCGGTCTCGATCACCAACACCCACGCGATCGTCGCCACGGCGACGCAATGGGCGGCGGGCATGGAAGTCGACGCCGACGCGATCACCATCGCCAACGGCGGCGACATCACCGCGACCTCCACCGGCAACGGCCAGGCCTCGGGCATCTACGCCTACGGCCTGACGTCGATGGCGATCGGCAACACCGGCCACGTCATCGCCTCGGCCGTCGACGGCAACGCGTTCGGCATCTCGGCCTACGGCGAATACGCCACGACCGCGGTGACCAACGGCGGTTCGCTCAACGCGCGCAGCACCAACGGCAACGCCACGGGCGTGAACGCCTACGGCGACGCGACCACGGTGGCCAACGCCGGCACGATCGACGCGCTCGGCCACGACGCCGCGTTCGGCATCCAGGCTGGCGCGTACGGCACGGTGTCGGTCTCCGGCAACGGCACGATCCACGCGACCGCGACCCAGTACGCGCTCGGCGTCGGTGCGGACGGCGACATCGCCAACGTCAACGTCGGCGGCACGACGATCGCCGCCGCCGACCAGGCGATCGGCATCCGCGCCTCGGGCAACACCAGCGCCTCGGTCAACACGACGGGCACGGTGACGGCCACGGGCATCGCCAGCGCGTTCGGCGTGCAGGTCGATTCGGACGCCTCGTCCTTCCACAACACCAACGTGGTCCGCGCCACCGCCACCGGCGATGACGCCTTCGCCGCCGGTGCGCTGGTCTTCGGCGCCACGGCGTCGGTCAACAACGGCGCCACCCTGTCGGCGACCGCGACCGGCCACGACAGCCAGGCCATCGGCGCGTTCGTGCTCGGCGGCGACGTCTCGCTCGCCAACACCGCCACGATCACCGCCACCAGCACCTCCGGTGCGGCCGTCGGTGCGCTGGTCGGCGCGAAGTACGGCGACGGCACGGTCACCAACAGCGGCACGATCACGGCGACCGGCCACACCGGCAACACGGTCGGCCTGGTCGCGCAGTCGGCGGGCGACGTCACGGTGAACAACACCGGCACGATCAACGCGATCGACGCCGGCTACGCGATCGCCATGGGCCTGTACGCCGACGGCACGTCGGTGGTCACCAACACCGGCACGATCGTCGCGACCTCCAGCGTCGAGAACAGCGTGGCGATCGCCGGCGGCGACGGCGTCGAGGACATCCGCAACGCCGGCATGCTCAACGGCGCGCTGGTGCTCGGCGACGGCAACGACGTGCTGACCAACCAGAACCACGGCACCTGGATCGTGCGCGGCCACGGCACCGACTTCGGCGGCGGCGACGATCGCATCGTCAACGCGGCCGGCGGCACCATCGTGATGAACAACGCGGCGATCTCGCTGGGCGGCAATTCCGGCGCGGGCAACGTGTTCACCAACGCGGGCCTGGTCTCGGTCAACGGCGACAGCAGCATCGACCTCGGCACGGGCCTGTCCGCCGCGCCGCTGATGCAGAGCAACCTGCACGCCATCGCCGCGGCGCCGGTCTCGGTGCTCAACCCGATCGCCTTCACCAACAACGGCACGATCAGCTTCCTGGACGGCGCGCCGGACGACACGCTCACCATCTACGGCGACTTCGCCGGCCAGGGTGCGCTGAACGTCGACGTCAGCCTGCTCAACCGGACCAGCGACATGCTGTACATCGAAGGCAACGTGTCCGACGGCACGAAGCAGGCGCTCAACGTGCGCGTGCTCGACCTGCCGAAGACGGTGGCGGGCCTGTCGATCCCGGTGGTCTCGGTCACGGGCGAATCGAAGGCCGGCGAGTTCACGGCCGGTACCTTCTCCATCGACCGCGTGCTGCTCAACGCCAACAACTTCGTCAACCTGAAGGTCGGCGTCACCGAGCGCATCAACACCGCCAACGCCACCGCCGACCTGTTCAACATCACGGTCGCGATGGACGGCGTGAACGACACCGGTTCGCTCGCCGGCGACATCGCCACCGGCGCGCAGAGCCTGATGACCACGCAGGTCGGCACGTTCCGCCAGCGCATGGGTGTGTTCTCGCGCATGGGCGACAGCGACACCGGCGCGTGGGTCCGCGTCTTCCACGACAAGGGCACGATCACGCCGCAGTTCACGCTGGACAACATGCCGCAGAACGGCCAGTTCGGTTTCGAACAGACCAACAGCGGCGTGGAAGCGGGCGTCAACGCCTACGTGACCGATGGCTTCTTCATCGGCGCCACGCTGGGCAAGAGCGAAGGCAAGCAGTCGCTCGACAACGGCTTCGGTTCCGACAAGCTCAAGGGCGACACCGCCGGCCTGTACATGACGTACCTCTCGCCGAACGGGTTCTACGCCGACGTGTCGTACCGCTGGATGCATTTCGACGCGGACCTCACCTCGGCCGGCGGCAAGCAGGAAAGCGGCGGCGACGTGGGTGCGTTCAACGTCGAAGCGGGCTGGAACGTGTGGACTTCGGCCAGCGGCCTGAAGCTCGTGCCGCAGGTGCAGTACACGCGTTCGGAAGTCTCCAACGTCGACATCCTGCACGGCGACCTGGCGAGCTTCGAGATCCACGGCGGCACGTCCTCGCGTGGTCGCGCGGGCCTGGAGCTGGAGCAGTCGTTCACCACGGCCTCCGGCGCGAACTGGACCCCGTACGGCGCGCTGAGCGTGATCCGCGAGTTCAAGGGCGAGCAGGGCTTCACCATCGCCGACACGTTCACCGGCCACACCTCGACGCAAGGCACCAGCGGCATGCTGGAAGTCGGCGCCAACGTGAAGATGGGCAACCTCGACATCTTCGGCGGCCTGAACTGGACCGACGGCGGCGCGTTCGACAGCATCCTCGGCGGCCAGGTCGGCCTGCGCTACACCTGGTAAGGCACGCGGGCCCGGCGGATTCCGCCGGGCCCCGTCGCATCCGGGGGCGCGTTCAGCCGGGACATTCGTAACGATTCATCGCCGGCCCGCGAAAGACGCTGGCCCGCGACCGCGAAATCGTTTCAACTGTGGCGCTGGGATCGCAGACGTCATTTCGGAGAACTTCGTGGCAAGCAAGAAAAAGACTGCCGGCGCCGACACGGCCGCCGGGCAGGCAGCAGACGCCGTCGCACCGCAGGCGCCGGCCGCACCGGCCACGCCGGAACCCCGGAACGAAACCCTCAACACCGCGCAGTCGGAAAAGCCGCCGCTGGACCTGACCAAGCTGCAGGTCGAGAAGAGCTGCTCGCGCGGGCTGGCTTCGTGGCTGTCGAGCAATCGCGTGTCGCTGGCGATCTCCTCGTACCAGACCGGCCGCGTGTACCTGGTCGGCAGCGACCAGCAGGGCCGCGTGTCGTTCTTCGAGCGCATCTTCGAGCGCGCGATGGGCATCGTCGGCAACGCGCAGCGCATCTACCTCGGTGGCCTGTACCAGTTGTGGCGCTTCGAGAACATCCTGCGCCCGGGCGAATCGATCCACGGCAAGTTCGACAAGTGCTACGTGCCGCGCAATGCGCAGACGATCGGCGACCTGGACATCCACGAACTCGGCATCCGAAGCGACGGCCGCGTGGTGTTCGTCAACACCAAGTATTCGTGCCTGGCCGAGCTGAGCCAGACGCACAGCTTCAAGCCGATCTGGAAGCCGAGCTTTATCAGCAAGCTCGCGCCGGAAGATCGTTGCCACTTGAACGGCCTGGCGATGGTCGACGGCAAGCCGAAGTACGTCACCGCGGTGTGCAAGTCCGACGCGGTGGATGGCTGGCGCGATCGCCGCATGAGCGGCGGCGTGGTGATCGACGTGGAGACCGACGAGATCGTGTGCGAAGGCCTGTCGATGCCGCATTCGCCGCGCTGGGCCAACGGCAAGCTGTGGGTGCTCAACGCGGGCACCGGGCACCTGGGTTACGTGGATTTCGCGAAGAAGGCGTTCGTGCCGACCGCGTGGTTCCCGGGCTTCCTGCGCGGCCTGTCGATCGTGGGCAACGTGGCCGCGGTGGGCCTGTCGAAGCCGCGCAACCAGCGCTTCGAAGGCCTGCAGCTGGACGAAGAACTGAAGAAGCGCGACGTCGAACCGTGGTGCGGCGTGCAGATCGTCTCGCTGGCCAACGGCGACGTGCTGAACTGGATCCGCTTCGAAGGCGACATCTCCGAGATCTTCGACATCAGCTTCCTGCCCAACGTCGTCAACCCGATGATGATCGGCCTGCGCACCGCGGAGATCCGCGAGCTGATCACGTTCGAACCCGAAGCGCAGCCGGAGGTGGTGGCATGAAGACCTGGATCGTGTTGATGGCGGCGCTCGTGGCGCCGGTGGCGTTCGCGCAGCAGCAGGCGGGCAAGCCCGTCGCGGCACCGGCCGCGGCCGAGCAGGGCCAGGGCGCCGATGCGATGTTCGCCGCGTGGGATGCGAACCACGACGGTTCGATTTCGAAGGACGAGTTCCGTGCCGGCTTCGTGCAGGTGCGCGATGCGTTGACCGTGCAGCGGCTGCACGCCGAGTTCGAGCGCCGCGACGCGAACCACGACGGCAAGCTCCAGGCCAGCGAGTACGCGCAGATGATGCTCGTGCAGCGCGCCGGCAAGAACGCGCCGCCGATGTCGGCGTTCGACAAGGACAAGAACCAGTCGCTGGACTTCCCGGAATACCTGGACGCCCTGAAGACCCTGGCGAAGTCGCAGCCCGCGACCGCCGCACCGAAGAAATAAGGCAGGCCACACCGTGTCTTTCGAAACCACCAACGTCTGGCGCACCACGACGCCGGAACTGCAGGCCGAACTGGTCGATTTCTGGACGCGCCACGGCGCGCTCGCCGATCCGGCGCGTGCTGCGTTGCGCGCCAAGCAGGCCGTGGTCGTGGCCCGCGATGCCGACGGCCAGATCGTCGGCGTCGGGACCGCGTTGCTGCGGATCATCCCGCGCCTGCGCCAGCCCACGTATTACTACCGCCAGTTCTTCGCGCCGGAATTCCGCGGCAACAAGGGCGCGGTGCCGTTCTTCCAGGAAGCCCTCGACATCCTCGAAGCGGCCAACAAGGAGAAGCCCGAGAGCATCGGCGTGCTGCTGGAGCTGGAAAACGCCACGCTCAACGGCCGCTACACCCAGGCCGTCGAACCGCGCACCGGGGCCACGTTCATCGGCTACTCGCCGCGCGGGTTCCAGCTGAAAGTCGTGTATTTCAAGGACGCGGTGCTGTTCCCGCCGGCGCCGCTCCAGCGCCGCGCCCAGGCCCCGGTCCGCCGCACGGCCTGAGCGGGCAGGGGTTCACCGGGGTTGCCACGCCCCGGTGGGGCCGCTATCATTCCGCCTCTTTTGTTCCGCCCCTACATCACGCGGCGACGTTCCGCGGGGCCCTCGCGCCCCCGCAACCAGCCCGACCATGTACCCACACGAGTTACGCATGAAGACTTTCAGCGCCAAGAACGAGACCGTCCAGCGTGACTGGTACGTGGTCGATGCCGAAGGCAAGACCCTCGGCCGGCTCGCCTCCGAGCTCGCCCGCCGCCTCCGCGGCAAGCACAAGCCCGTCTATACCCCGCACGTCGATACCGGCGATTACCTCGTGGTGATCAACGCCGAGAAGATCCACGTGACCGGCAAGAAGCTGACGGACAAGATGTACCACCGGTTCACCGGTTACATCGGCAACCTGAAGACCGAGTCCCTGGGCCAGGCGCTGGAGCGCCACCCGGAACGCGTCCTCGAAACCGCCGTCAAGGGCATGCTCCCGAAGAATCCGCTCGGCCGTGCGATGTATCGCAAGCTGAAGGTTTATTCCGGTCCGAACCATCCGCACACCGCCCAGCAGCCGCAGCCGCTGGATTTCTAAGAGCTCCCTATGGCAATCCAGCAGAATTACGGCACCGGCCGCCGCAAGTCCTCCACCGCCCGCGTGTTCCTGCGCAAGGGCAACGGGACCATCACCATCAACGACCGCACGATCGAAGACTTCTTCGGCCGTGAAACCGCGCGCATGATCGTCCGCCAGCCGCTCGAGCTCACGCAGTCGACCGACAAGTTCGACATCTTCGTGACGGTGGAAGGCGGCGGCATCACCGGCCAGGCCGGCGCGATCCGCCTCGGCATCTCGCGCGCGCTGGTGGAATACGACGAGTCGCTGAAGACCGACCTGCGCAAGGCCGGCTTCATGACCCGCGACGCCCGCGAAGTCGAACGCAAGAAGGTCGGCCTCCACAAGGCCCGCCGCGCGACGCAGTTCTCCAAGCGCTGATTCTGGAAAACGCGTAAGCGGTGTGTTGACGGGTGGCCGCGCTACAATCGCGGCCGCCCGAGTTCCAAAATTGCAGCCACAGCCCCGTCGCCAAGCGGTAAGGCACCTGACTCTGACTCAGGCATTCGGTGGTTCGAATCCATCCGGGGCTGCCAAATCCGAAGAACCCGCCGCAAGGCGGGTTTTTCTTTTGCAGGATTCAAACCGGCGCGCCACAATCGCGGGCCTCGCGCTCCCCCGCGCTGCAAACGCCAAGGCCACTGCATGAAGCTCGCTTCCCTGAAGGAGGGCGGCCGCGACGGCACCCTCGTCGTCGTGTCCAAGGATCTCAAGCGCGCCGTGCGCGCCACCGCGATCGCGCCGACGTTGCAGCGCGCGCTGGAAGACTGGCAGAACGCCGCGCCGCGCCTCAACGCGTTGTACGACGTGCTCAACGGCGGCGAACCCGATGACGTGTTCGACCTGGATGTCGGTTCGCTCGCCGCGCCGTTGCCGCGCGCGTACGAATTCGTCGACGGCAGCGCGTATCTCCCGCACGTCGAACGCGTGCGCCGCGCGCGCGGCGCCGAAGTGCCGGAAAGCTTCTACGTCGATCCGCTGATGTACCAGGCCACGAGTGCCGGCTTCCTCGGCCCGCGCGATCCGGTGAAGGTGGTCGACGAGGCCTACGGCATCGACCTGGAAGCCGAAATCGTGGTGATCACCGACGACGTGCCGATGGCCGTCTCCCCCGAACGCGCGGCGATGCACCTGCAGCTCATCGGCCTCGTCAACGACGTGTCGCTGCGCAACCTCATCCCGGGCGAACTCGCGAAGGGCTTCGGCTTCCTGCAGTCCAAGCCGCGGTCGGCGTTGTCGCCGGTCTTCGTGACGCCCGACGAACTCGGCGATGCCTGGCAAGGCAACAAAGTGCACTTGCCGCTGCTCACGCACATCAACGGCCAGTGGTTCGGCGCGCCGGAAGCGGGCGTGGACATGCAGTTCGACTTCGCGCAGCTGGTCGCGCACGCCGCGAAGACGCGGCCGCTGTCGGCCGGCACCATCGTCGGCTCGGGCACCATCGCCAACGAAGACACCAGCAAGGGCGCCTCGTGCTTCGCCGAGAAGCGCACCGTGGAAACGCTGGAGCAGGGCAAGCCGGTCACGCCGTTCCTGTCATTCGGCGACAGCGTTCGCATCGAAATGCTCGACAAGGCCGGCCACAGCATCTTCGGCGCGATCGACCAGAAGATCGAACGGCAGTCGGCGGCAGGCTGACGGTCTTCCGCCCGGCAGGCGGGCAAGCTAATGTGCCTTGCCGCACCACGCGGCAGGCGCTCGGGGGAGCCTCGTGAACGATCGGTTGCGGCTGTTTTCCTATTGGCGCTCCAGCGCTGCGTACCGCGTGCGCATCGGCCTCAACCTCAAGGGACTGCCGTACGACATCGCCTCGGTGCACCTGCTGCGCGATGGCGGCGACCAGCACACGCCCGCGTTCCGCGCCGCCAATCCGCAAGGCCTGGTGCCGGTGCTCGAACACGGCCAGCGCAACCTGCGCCAGTCGATGGCCATCCTCGAATACCTGGACGAAGTGTGGCCCTCGCCGCCGCTGCTGCCCGCCACCGCGCGCGACCGCCAGCGCGTGCGCGGCCTGGCGCAGCTGATCGCGTGCGACGTGCATCCGCTCAACAACCTGCGCGTGCTGCAGTACTTCGAGCGCGAATGGCACGTGCCGCAACCCGAACGCGACGAATGGGTGCGCCACTGGATCGGCGACGGCCTGGCCGCATTCGAGTCGATGCTGGCCGACCATCCTTCGACGGGCGAATTCTGCGACGGCCACGCGCCGACGCTGGCCGACATCTGCCTGGTCCCGCAGGTCTACAACGCGCGGCGGTTCAACATCGACCTGGGCAAGTACCCGACCATCCAGCGCATCGAAGCGGCGTGCCTGGCGTTGCCGGCCTTCGACGCGGCGCGCCCGGAAATGCAACCGGACGCCCCGCAACCCACCTGAGCCGCGCTCGCGCGCGGCGGGGGTTTCAGCCGATCTTGGTTTCGAACACGTCCGCGTAGGGATCGTGTTCGCCGGTGCCGCCCTCGGAGAGGCGGAACTTCAGCGCAAGGCCATCGCGCGAGTCGGCGGCCTGCAGCGCGGCTTCCTTCTCGATGCGGCCTTCCTTGTAGAGGCGGAACAGGCACTGGTCGAACGACTCCATGCCCGCTTCCAGCGACTCTTCCATCGCCTGCTTGATCTCGTGCACCTGCCCGCGGCGCAGCAGGTCGCGGATCATCGGCGTGTTGATCAGCACTTCGGCGGCCGGCATGCGGCGGCCATCCACGCCGACCACCAGGCGCTGCGACACCACCGCCTTGAGGTTGAGCGCGAGGTTCATCAGCACGTTCTTGTGCGCGGCCTCGGGGAAGAAGTTGAGGATGCGCTCGATCGTCTGGTCGGCGTTGTTGGAGTGCAGCGTGGCCAGGCAGATGTGGCCGGTTTCGGCGAAGGCGATCGCCGCTTCCATCGTGGTGGCGTCCAGGATCTCGCCGATCAGGATGACGTCCGGCGCCTCGCGCATCGCGTTCTTGAGCGCGTTGTGGAAGGCGTGCGTGTCCAGGCCGACTTCGCGCTGGTTGACGATCGACTTCTTGTGCTTGTGCAGGTATTCGATCGGATCCTCGATGGTGAGGATGTGGCCCGACGAGGTGCTGTTGCGGTGGTCGATCATCGAGGCGAGCGTGGTCGACTTGCCCGAACCGGTGGAGCCGACGATCAGCACCAGGCCGCGCGGGGCCATGATGATTTCCTTCAGCACCTGCGGCAGCTGCAGCTCTTCGATGGACGGGATCACGCTGCGGATCGCGCGGATCACCATGCCCACCTCGCCGCGCTGCTTGAACACGTTCACGCGGAAGCGGCCGGAATCGGCCAGCGCGATCGCCATGTTCAGTTCCAGGTCGCGCTCGAACTGGGGCACCTGGCCCTCGTCCATCAGCGAATAGGCGATCTTCTTGACCATGCCCGGGGGCAGGCCGGTGTTGCCGAGGGGGTACAACTTGCCTTCGACCTTGATGTAAACGGGAGCACCGGTCGTCAGGAACATGTCCGACGCGTTCTTCTCCGTCATCAGCTTCAGGAAATAGCCGATGTCCATGTGCCGTACCCTCGTGTCTTGGCGGCCGATTGCATGCACGGCGCCGGCTTCATCACAATGACCGCGCGTCGTCCCCCTTCAGAACAGCACGGCACCCCTATGCGCCCAAGCTTCGCACACTTCCGTAAAACGCAACACGCGTGGATTTGCGGCCTTGTGATCGCGTCCGCGCTCGCGGGCTGCGCTAGCCTGCCGCCGCCCACCGGCGAGTTGTCCGCGGCGCAACAAGCGGTCTCGCGCGCGGAGAGCGCCGACGCGGACCAGTACGCATCGGCCGAACTTGCATCGGCGCGCAGCGCGTTGGGCGCTGCGCAATCGGCGATGGCCCGGGGCGACGAGGACCAGGCGCGCCTGCTGGCCGAGTCCGCGTCCACCGATGGCGAACTCGCCCTCGCACGCAGCCGCGCGGCCACCACCCAGGCCGATTACACGCAGCGCGCCAACGAAATCACCGAACTGCGCCAGCGCCTGCAACTCGGCGCCGGCGACCAACCCGCGCCGGTCGCATGGCCCGCGCCGCAGGGCGTGCCGGCCGGCACGGATCCCGCGGCCGCGCTCTCGCAGCGTCTGCTGTCGCTGGACGCCGACGCCCGCCTGCAGGGCTTCGGCGCCTACGAACGCCTGCGCGCGCGCCAGTCCATCGACGCCATCGCCACGGCGCGCAGTCGC
This sequence comes from Lysobacter helvus, assembly GCF_018406645.1. NCBI lineage: Bacteria > Pseudomonadati > Pseudomonadota > Gammaproteobacteria > Lysobacterales > Lysobacteraceae > Lysobacter > Lysobacter helvus. The sequence goes on along the minus strand of NZ_AP024546.1, from coordinate 911,517 downwards.
GATCGCGCGCATGCCGTGCAGGTCGCCAGCCGCCGCACCGAAACCGCCGAACTCGCCGCGCGCACCGAAGCCGCGCGCCGCGACGTCGATCGCCTGGATCGCGAACGCAGCGAATTGCTGGTCGAAGCCAGCCGCCAGGACGCCGAACGCGCGCGCCAGGAAACCGAACGCCTGCGCGTAGAAGCGCAGATCCAGGCCGAGGAAGCCCAGCGCCTGCGCGCCGCCGCCGAAACGGAAGCCGCCGCGCGCCAGCAGGCCGAGGACGTGATCCTCGACGTCGCCGGCGACCAGGCCGCCAAACTCGCCGCGGCGCGCGAAAAAGACGCCGCCCTGGCCCGCAAGGAAGCCGAACTCACGGCTGGGGGGTCGCTGCCGCCGTCGAAGCGCGACGCCCGGGGCGAAGTCTTCACCCTCGGCGGCGACGCCTTCGCATCCGGCCAGGCCACGCTCACCGCCTCGGCCACCGCCAGCCTGCGTGCGCTGGCCGCCTACCTGCAGGCCGGCCCCGCGCCGCGCGTGAAGATCGAGGGCCATACCGACGGGCAGGGCGAAGCGGCCGCCAACCAGGCGCTGTCCGCCCGGCGGGCCAGCGCGGTACTCGCGGCCCTGGCCGCCGGTGGCGTCCCGAAGGCCCGGATGCAGTCCACGGGGTTGGGTGAATCGTCTCCGATCGCGGACGACACGACCGCCGCGGGCCGGGCGCGCAACCGCCGCGTCGAGATCATCGTGTCGGCCAAATAACCTTTTCTTTTCAATGGCTTGACGCTGCGTTGCCGAACGTCGGCGAAACCCTGCGGATCGGCGTCGGCGCCCTTGCCGAGCCACCGGCGGAGGAGTAGCGTCGAACTCCCGAGCGCACCCTCGCTCGGCCGATTCGAAACGGAAGGCCGATGACCCAGACACCTGCAGATGAGGAGCGCGCGGCCGGACTTTCCGGCGCGGGCGCCCGGATGCAGGCTCCGCGCGCCGCTCGCGCCATCCCGATCGAACTCCTGGACGCCCCGTGCCACCCGGCCCGGGGCGTTCGCGTTTTCATGCAGTAGCAAGAGGAGGCTGACCATGTTCGAAGGGCAACCACAGGCGGAACTCGAGGCATTGATCAAGGGCAACCCCGAGTTCAAGAGCCTGTACCAGCGCCACAAGGAACTCGACAAGCAGGTACTCGACGCCGAACTCGGCGTGCTCCCCGTCGACGACCTGACCCTGCAGAAGATGAAGCGCGAAAAGCTCGCTGCGAAGGATCGACTGACCAGCCTTTACGACCGGGAACACTGACCCCGGCCGCAACCACACCGTCGCGGGCGGTGCCGGCGTCCTCGTCCAGCCGGCACCGCCTGCGGTGGCATCGAATCGCACGCTGACTTTCGCGTGCGCCCCGACGGATAATCGCCCGCTCCGCCGCACGTTCGCGGCCGCACGCGGGATCCACGATGTCCACCAGCAGCACCGTGCACCAGTCCGTCCTCGAACTGATCGGCGATACGCCGGTCGTGCAGGCGCAGCGCCTCGACACCGGCAAGTGCACGCTGTTCCTGAAGCTGGAAAGCCAGAACCCGGGCGGATCGGTCAAGGACCGCATCGGCATCTCGATGATCGAGGCCGCCGAGAAGCGCGGTGACATCAAGCCCGGCGACACGCTCGTCGAAGGCACCGCCGGCAACACCGGCATCGGCCTGGCGCTCGTCGCGCAGCAGAAGGGCTACAAGCTGATCCTCGTCGTGCCCGACAAGATGAGCCGCGAGAAGATCTTCAACCTCAAGGCGATGGGCGCGCAGGTGGTGCTGACGCGCAGCGACGTGGCGAAAGGCCATCCCGATTACTACCAGGACATGGCCGAACGCATCGCGCGCGAAACGCCCGGCGCGTACTTCATCAACCAGTTCGGCAACCCCGACAACCCGGCCGCGCACGAATTCGGCACCGGCCCGGAAATCCTGCGCCAGATGGGCGGCGACCTCGACGCCATCGTCTTCGGCTGCGGCAGCTCCGGCACGATGACGGGCCTTTCGCGGTGCTTCGCGCAGCACTCGCCGAAAACCGAACTCGTGCTGGCCGATCCGGTCGGTTCGATCCTCGAGGAGTACATCAACCGCGGCACGCTGTCGGACAAGTCGGCCAGCTGGATGGTCGAAGGCATCGGCGAGGATTTCCTGCCGCCGATCTCCGACTTCACGCGCGTCAAGCAGGCCTACGCGATCTCCGACAAGGAAAGCTTCCTCACCGCGCGCGAGTTGCTGGAGAAGGAAGGCATCTTCGGCGGTTCTTCCACCGGCACGCTGCTCGCCGCCGCGCTCAAGTATTGCCGCGCGCAGACCGAGCCCAAGCGCGTGCTCGTCTTCGTGTGCGACACCGGCAACAAGTACCTGTCGAAGATGTACAACGACTACTGGATGCTGGACAACGGCTTCCTGGAGCGCGAAACGCACGGCGACCTGCGCGACCTGATCCTGCGCCCGTTCTCGCGCAAGGACACCGTGGTGGTGGCGCCGACCGACCTGCTGGTCACCGCCTACCAGCGCATGAAGCTGTACGACGTCTCCCAGCTGCCCGTGATGGACGGCGAGAAGATCGTCGGCATCGTCGACGAATCCGACGTCCTGCTGCACGTCTACGGCGACGAGGCGAAGTTCCGCGACCCGGTGTCCACCGCGATGGTGTCCAAGCTCGACATCCTCGACGTGCGCTCCCCGGTGGAGGCCCTGCTGCCCGTGTTCGACCGCGGCCACGTGGCCATCGTGACCCAGGACACCGCGTTCCTCGGCCTGATCACCCGGATCGACTTGCTGAACTGGTTGCGCCGCCGGGTGCAATAGCCCATTCGCCCGGGGGGCGGGCGAGCCGCCGATGCTAGAATCGCGCCGGTTTTTCGCATCGGATCCACGCATGAAAGAGCAGGACACGCGCGCCATGGGCCCCGGCACCAAGGCGATCCACGCCGGTCAATCGCCCGACCCGACCACCGGGGCGGTCATGCCGCCGATCTACGCCACGTCCACGTACGCCCAGTCCAGCCCCGGCGTGCACCAGGGGTTCGAGTACTCGCGCACGCACAACCCGACCCGGTTCGCCTACGAGCGCTGCATTGCCGCGCTCGAGGGCGGTACCCGCGGGTACGCGTTCGGCTCGGGCCTGGCCGCGACCTCCACGCTGCTGGAGCTGTTCGACAGCGGCGACCACATCATCGCGATGGACGACGTGTACGGCGGCACCTTCCGCCTGTTCGAACGCGTGCGCCGCCGCTCGGCGGGCCTGGACTTCAGCTGGGTCGATCTCACCGATCCGGCCAAGTTCGAAGCCGCGATCACGCCGAAGACGAAGATGGTGTGGATCGAGACCCCCACCAACCCCTTGCTGAAGATCGTCGACATCGCCGCGATCGCGAAGATCGCGAAGGCGCACGGGTTGATGGTGGTCGTCGACAACACCTTCTCCTCGCCGATGGTGCAGCGCCCGCTCGAACACGGCGCCGACATCGTCATGCACTCGGCCACCAAGTACCTCAACGGCCACTCCGACATGGTCGGCGGCATCCTCGTGGTCGGCGACAACACCGAACTCGCCGAACAGCTCGCCTTCCTGCAGAACTCGATCGGCGCGGTGCAGGGCCCGTTCGACAGCTTCCTCGCGTTGCGCGGCCTGAAGACATTGCACCTGCGCATGCGCGCGCATTGCGAGAACGCGCTCGCGCTGGCGCAGTGGCTCGAATCGCATCCGGCGATCGAACGCGTCGTCTACCCGGGCTTGCCCTCGCACCCGCACCACGCGCTGGCGAAGCAGCAGATGGACGGCTTCGGCGGCATCGTCACGATCTTCGTCAAGGGCGGGCTCGAGGCGGCGAAGCGCTTCTGCGAGCGCACGCAGCTGTTCACGCTCGCCGAATCGCTGGGCGGCGTGGAAAGCCTCGTCAACCATCCCGCGATCATGACGCACGCCTCGATCCCGCCGGAGCGTCGTGCGCAACTCGGCCTGTTCGACAACCTGGTGCGCCTGAGCGTCGGTGTCGAAGACGTCGCGGACCTGCAACGCGACCTCGCCGCGGCGCTGCAGTCGTAACGCGGCGATGGAAATCCTGGATGTCTTCGGCCGCCATCGGTCGCTTGCGGTCGAGCTGACGCGGCGCGAGATCCTCGGCCGTTACCGCGGCGCCAACTTCGGCCTGCTGTGGTCGCTGATCAGCCCGTTCCTGATGCTGCTCGTCTACACGATGGCCTTCGGCTACATCATGAAGAGCCGCTGGCCCGGCGCGTCGGGCTCGACCTTCGAGTTCGCGGTGATCCTGTTCGTCGGCCTGGTGGTGCACGGCTACTTCGCCGAATGCTTCACGCGCGCGCCGATGCTGATCGTGGGCAACGCCAACTTCGTCAAGCGCGTCGTGTTCCCGCTCGAGCTGCTCGGCTGGAGCATGTCGTTTTCCGCGTTGTTCCACCTGGCGATGAACACCGTGGTGCTGCTCGCGCTCCTGTGGTTCGCCAAGGGAGCCGTGCCGCCGACCGCGCTGCTGTTCCCGGTCGTGTTCGCGCCGCTGTTCGTGCTCACGCTCGGGGTCGGCTGGATCGTCTCGGCGCTCGGCGTGTTCCTGCGCGACATCGGGCAGATCGTGGGCGTGATCGCCACCGCGATGCTGTTCCTGTCGTCGGCGATCGTGCCCGTGGGCTCCGTGCCCGAACGCTACCGCTGGGTGTTCCACCTCAATCCGCTGACCTTCATCATCGACCAGGCGCGCGAAGTCCTGATCTGGGGCCACCTGCCCGATTGGCGCGGCCTCGGCGTCTACACCGTTTGCGCGGTGGCGGTGGCCTTCGCGGGCCACGCGATCTTCGCGAAGCTGCGCACGGGGTTCGCCGATGTCCTTTGACGGCGCGAACACCCCGCCCGCCGGCGCGCTCACGATTTCCGTGCGCAACGCCGGCAAGGCGTACCACATGTACGAAAGCCCGGCCCACCGGCTGTGGCAGAGCCTGTTCGGCCGGCGCAAGACGTTCTTCCGCAACTTCTGGGCGCTGCGCGGCATCGACATGGACGTGATGCGCGGCGAGACGATGGGCATCATCGGCCGCAACGGCTCGGGCAAGTCCACGTTGCTGCAGATGATCGCCGGCACGCTCACGCCCACCGAAGGCTCGGTGTCGATCCACGGGCGCGTCGCCGCGCTGCTCGAACTGGGCAGCGGGTTCAACCCCGAGTTCACCGGGCGCGAGAACGTCTACCTCAACGCCGCCATCTACGGCCTGACGCGCGAGGAAACCGCGCGGCGCCTGGACGACATCCTGGCCTTCGCCGACATCGGCGAGTTCATCGACCAGCCCGTGCGCAGCTATTCCAGCGGCATGGCCCTGCGCCTGGCCTTCGCGGTCATCGTGCACGTCGACGCCGACGTGCTGATCATCGACGAAGCGCTGTCGGTCGGCGATGCGTTCTTCTCGCAGAAGTGCATGCGCTTCCTGCGCGAGTTCAAGAAGCGCGGCACGTTGCTGTTCGTCAGCCACGATGCCGGCGCAGTGACGGGCCTGTGCGACCGGGCGATCTGGCTGGAGAACGGCGCGATGCGCGGCTCCGGTTCGGCGCGCGAGGTGGTGGAGGCCTACATGGCCGAGCTGCACGTCGTGGAGCGCCGTCGCGTGGCGGGCGAACGCGTCGTGGCGTCCAGGCCGGCGATTGCACCGGACGCGGTCGACCACGACGTGCGCGACGTGCGTGCGCAGGCCGACGCGCCCGTGCCCGCGGTGCGCACCTTCGCGTTCGACCCGGAGCGCTCCGGGCTGGAATTCGGCGCCGGCAAGGCGCAGATCGTCAGCGTGCGCCTGCTGCAGGCCAGTGGCGATCCGGTGCTGTTCGCCGAAGGCGGCGAAATCGTGGACCTGGTGATCACCGCGAAGCTCGGCGAGCCGCTCGACGGCCTGATCTTCGGCTTCTACGTCAAGGATCGCCTCGGCCAGCGCCTGTTCGGCGACAACTCGTACCTGGTGTACCAGGACGCGCCGGTGGCGGGCGCGGCGGGCGACATGGTGAGCGCGCGCTTCCGCTTCCGCATGCCGCACATGCCGTCGGGCTCGTACATGATCGACGCCGCGGTGGCGTCGGGCACGCAGTACGACCACACGCAACAACACTGGATCCACGACGCGCTGGAATTCCGCGCGCTGGACGAAACGATGCGGTTCGGCCTCGTGGGCATTCCCATGCTGGACATCCAGGTACGACAGGATTCGATGGAATGATGGAGTTCACGGGCGAGCGATTCATCCCCGGCGAGCTGGGCGAACTGAGCCTGGAACACTGGCATCGCTACGTGTGGTGCAACCGCGCGGTCGCCGGCCTGCGCGTGCTCGACGTCGCGTGCGGCGAAGGCTACGGCTCGGCGCTGCTCGCGCGTTCGGCCGCGCACGTGCAGGGCGTCGATATTTCCGCCGATGCCGTGCGCCATGCGCGCGAACGCTACGGCGCCGCGGGACGCGTGGAATTCACCGAGGCCAGCGCTGCGGCATTGCCGTTCGCGGACGCGACGTTCGACGCCATCATCTCGTTCGAGACGATCGAGCACATCGATGCCGACCTGCAGGCGCGCATGGTCGCCGAATTGCGGCGCGTGCTCCGGCCGGACGGCTTCCTCGTGCTGTCGTCCCCCAACCGCGCGGTCTATTCCGATCGCCGCGGCTTCCACAACGAATTCCACGTGCGCGAGCTGTACTTCGACGAGCTCGACGCGTTGCTCGCCCCGCATTTCCCCGCGCGGCACTACCACGCGCAGCGCATGGCCTCCGTGTCCATGCTCGTCCCGATGGAGGGTGCGAGCGCTGCGTACACCGCGTTCCGCGCCGACGGCGACGACGTCGCCGAGCGCACGGCCTCGCCGGGCGACGTGAAATATTTCATGGCCGTGTGCGCCGCGCGCGCGGATGCCGTGCCGACGCTGCCGGCGTCCGTGTACGACGACGCGCGCATCGACCTGTATGCGCGCCACGAAGACCTCGCCGCCTGGGCGCAGCAACTCGACCAGGACATGGCGCGCGAGCGCGCCGACTTCGGGAAGCTCCAGGCCGAACATGACGAGCGCACGCGCTGGGCGCTGTCGCTGTCGACCGAACTGGAAGAACACGCCCGCGTGGCGCAATCGCGCGATGCCTTGATCGACGAGCGCACGCGCTGGGCGCAATCGCTGGAGGCCGAAGTCGCGCAGGAACGCGCGCGGCATGCCTTCGTCAAGCGACGCGCGCTGGAACTCGAACTGGAACTGCGCGACGTGCGCCACGCCCTGCAGGAGGGCGCGAGCCGCTTCCGCAAGGCCTTCGACGCGGAAGTGGAATTGCGCATGCAGGTGCAGCGCCAGGGCCTGGAACAGGAACGGCACGCCCGCGACCTGCGTGCGATCGCCGAAGGCCTGCTGGCGTCAACGTCGTGGCGCGCGACCACGTGGCTGCGCCGCGCGGTGTCGCTGCTGCGGGGCCGCAAGCTGGCGCCGATCGCGCTGCCCGAGCCGCCCGAACGCATCGGCGCGCTCCCGCGCAGCGTCTCGGTCGACGACCTGGTGTTCGTGCGGCCGGAATCCCCGAAGTTCTCGGTGGTCATCCCGGCCTACGGCCAGTTCGCCCACACGCTGGCGTGCCTGCATTCGCTGCAGGTGGCAGGCGGCCGCGCGAGCTTCGAGGTCATCGTGATCGAGGACGCCTCCGGCGACGCGGAGATCGAGCGCCTGCGCGGGATCACCGGCCTGCGCTACGTGGCCAACCCCGCCAACATGGGCTTCCTGCGCTCGTGCAACCAGGCGCAGCAGTTGGCGCGCGGCGAGTACATCGTCTTCCTCAACAACGACACCGAAGTGCGGCCGGGTTGGCTCGACGCATTGCTCGACGTGTTCGAAGCGCATCCCGACGCCGGGATCGCCGGCTCCAAGCTCGTCTTCGCCGACGGGCGCCTGCAGGAAGCCGGCGGTATCGTGTGGCGCGACGGGTCGGCCTGGAACTACGGGCGCCTGCAGGATCCGGACGCCAGCGAATTCAACTACGTGCGCCGGGTGGATTACGTCTCGGGCGCAGCACTGATGATCCCCACCGCACTGTTCCGCAAGCTCGGTGGCTTCGATCCGATCTACGCGCCGGCCTACTGCGAAGACTCCGACCTCGCCTTCCGCGTGCGCGCCGAAGGCCTCGAGGTGTACTACACGCCGTTCTCGGAAGTCGTGCACCACGAGGGCGTTTCGCACGGCACGGACACGGGCAGCGGCATCAAGGCCTACCAGCCGATCAACCAGGCGAAATTCCTGGAACGCTGGCGCGACACGCTCGCCGCGCACTATCCCAACGCCGAGTGCGTGCCGCTCGCGCGCGACCGCGCGTTCGACGGTCCGGTGGTGCTGGTGATCGACCACTACGTGCCGCAGCCCGACCGCGACGCGGGTTCTCGCACGATGGATGCGTTCCTCGACCGCCTGCTCGAACTTGGCTGCCACGTGAAGTTCTGGCCCGAGAACCTGCACAACGACGTGCCCTACGTGCGCGCGCTGCAGGCGCGCGGCATCGAGGTCTTCCACGGCGCGCACTGGGCCGGGCGCCTGGGCGAAGTGCTCGAGCAGTGGGGCGATCGCCTCACCGCGGTGCTCGTCTCGCGCCCGCACATCGCCAGCGGCGTGCTGGCCGAGATCCGCGCCCGCACGCGCGCACGCATCGTCTACTACGGCCACGACCTGCATTTCCGCCGCATGGCGCTGGAAGCGCGGGCGCGCGGCGAAACCGACGGCGACGCCGCCACCGCGATGGAAACGATGGAACGCCACGTGTGGCGGCAGTCGGACGTGGTGCTCTATCCCTCCGACGAAGAAGCGCGCGACGTCGCGGGCCTGGAGCCCGGCGTGTCCGCGATGTCCGTCGTGCCCTACGCCTACGATCGCTTCGAAGCGCCGGTGTCGGTGGGCGATCGGCGCGACCTGGTGTTCGTCGCCGGCTTCGGCCATCCGCCGAACGTCGACGCGGCGCACTGGCTGGTGTCGGAAATCATGCCGCGCGTTTGGGCGCGCCGCCCCGACCTGCGCCTGGCGCTCGTGGGCTCCAATCCGACCGATGACGTGCGTGCGCTCGCAGGCGACCGCGTCGAAGTCACCGGCTATGTTTCGGACGAGGCGCTGCAGGCGCGCTATCGCAACGCGCGCGTGGCCGTGGTGCCGCTGCGATTCGGCGCGGGCGTGAAGAGCAAGGTCGTCGAAGCGCTGCAACTCGGCCTGCCGCTGGTCACCACGACCGTCGGCGCGCAGGGCCTGGATGGCGTCGACGCCGCATGCAGCGTCGTCGATGCCCCCGACGCCATGGCCGATGCGATCCTCGCGCTCCTCGACGACGACGCGCTGTGGCTCGCGCGTGCGCGCGCCGGCGTCGCGTTCGCCGCTGCGCGCTTCTCGCGGGAGGCGATGCGTCGATCGCTCGCCGCCGCCTTCGCGTTGACCGACGGGAGTTCCGCATGATCGTGCGTGCACGCGCACCGCTGCGCCTCGGCCTGGCCGGCGGCGGCACCGATGTTTCGCCGTACTGCGACCTGCACGGCGGTTTCGTCATGAACGCCACCATCGACAAGTACGCGCACGCGATGGTCGACGATGCGCCGGACGGCACGGTCGCGTTCGAAGTGCTCGACCACGACGAACGCATCGCGTTCGCGCCGGGTGCATGCGAGCAGCAGGACGGGAAGCTCGCGCTGCTCGTCGGCGCGTACCTGCGCATCTCGCGCGACTTCCTCGGCGGGCGCCAGCCCGCGATCCGGCTGCGCGCGCACTCCGACGCGCCCCCGGGCTCGGGCCTGGGCTCGTCGTCGACGATGATGGTCGCGCTGGTCACCGCGCTCGCGGATTATTTCTCGCTGGGCCTGGGCGAGTACGAAATCGCGCACCTGGCCTACGAGATCGAACGCAACGATCTGGCGTTGACCGGCGGCAAGCAGGACCAGTACGCCGCGGCGTTCGGCGGGTTCAACTTCATGGAGTTCCATCGCGAGGACCGCGTCATCGTCAACCCGCTGCGGATGAAGCCGTGGGTGCTGGCCGAACTGGAAGCCTCGCTGGTGCTGTACTTCACCGGCGTGTCGCGTTCCTCGGCGAGCATCATCGACGAGCAGATCCGCAACGTCGCCGGCGGCGAATCCGATTCCATCGCGGCGATGCACCGCCTGAAGGAAGAAGCCACCGCGATGAAGGAAGCGTTGCTGCGCGGCGACCTGCGCGGATTCGTGCGCACGCTGCAGGCCGGCTGGGAAGCGAAGAAGCGCATGGCCGCCTCGATCACCAACCCGCACATCGATGCGATCGAGCGCGTGGCCACCGCCAACGGCGCGCTGGCCACCAAGGTGTCCGGCGCGGGCGGCGGCGGCTTCATGATGTTCTTCTGCGCACCGCACGACCGCGTGCGCCTGTGCCGTGCGCTCGATGGCCAGGGCGGCACGCGCATGGACTTCCATTTCACCAACGAAGGGGCGATCGCATGGCGACCGACGTGATCCAGACGGTGCGCGGCGAGTTTGCCAAGTCGCTTGCGAATTTCCGCGCGATGTCCGAGGACGCCGCGCTCGAGCAGACCATCGTGCAGGCGGTGGACACCTGCGTGCGCTCGCTGCGCAACGGCGGCAAGATCCTGTTCGCCGGCAACGGCGGCAGCGCGGCCGACGCGCAGCACTGGGCGGGCGAACTCGTCAGCCGCTTCTACTACGACCGGCCCGGACTGCCGGGCATCGCGCTGACCACCGACACGAGCATCCTCACCGCGATCGGCAACGACTACGGTTACGACTACACGTTCGCGCGCCAGGTCGAAGCGCTGGGCGTGGCGGGCGACGTGTTCGTCGCGATCTCCACGTCGGGCAACTCGCCCAACATCGTGCGCGCGGCCGAAGCCTCGCGCGCGCGCGGGATCCACGTCATCGGATTCACGGGGCAGGGCGGCGGTGCGCTGTTGCCGCTGGCGGATGTCTGCTTCCGCGTGCCGTCCACCGAGACGCCGCGGATCCAGGAAGGCCACGAGTTCATCGGCCACCTGCTGTGCAGCCTGATCGAATGTGCGATGTACCCGCGCGATGCCGACTGACGAAGCGATCGTCCTCGTCGGCGGCCTCGGCACGCGGCTGCGCAGCGTCGTCAGCGACGTGCCCAAGCCGCTCGCGCCCGTGGCCGGGCGGCCGTTCCTCGCGTGGGTGCTCGACCACCTCGTCGATGCCGGGCTCGCCCGCATCATCCTTGCGGTGGGGTATCGCGGCGAGCTCGTCGAACAGGCGATCGGCGCGCGCTGGCGCACTGCAAGCGGCGCTTCCGCCGACATCGTGTACGCCCGCGAATCCGAACCGCTCGGCACCGGTGGCGCCGTGCGCAATGCCGCCGCGCAATTGGCCGGCGATGCGGTGCACGTCGTGAACGGCGATACGTTCCTGCGCTATTCGCCGGCCGCGCTGGAACGCGCGACGCGCGAGGCCGCCGCGATGCTCGGCATCGCGCTCGCGCACGTCCCGGATGCCGCGCGCTACGGCGCAGTGGTGATCGAGGACGACCTGGTGCGCGGCTTCCAGGAAAAAGGCCGCGGCGGCCCGGGCTGGATCAACGCGGGCTGCTATTTCCTCGCGCCTGCGGCGTTGGCGGCATTGCCCGCCGACCCGGTGTTCTCGTTCGAGGAAGCCGTCCTCGCGCCCGCCGCGCAAACCGGGCGCGTGGCCGCGCATACGCAGACCGAAGGCTTCATCGACATCGGCGTGCCGGACGACTACCTGCGCGCGCAATCGCTGTTCGCCTCGGAGCGCGCATGAGCGCGGCCGGGCAACGCGTCGTCGATCCGGGCCTGGACGCGCTGCTGGCGGGCCATCCCGTGCCGCGGCGCGCGCTGTTCCTCGATCGCGACGGCGTGATCAACGAGGACGACGGCTACGTGCATTCGGCGTCCGGGACACGCTGGATCCCCGGCATCTTCGCGCTCTGTCGCGCCGCGGTCGATGCGGGTTACCTGATCGTCGTCGTCACCAACCAGGCCGGCATCGCGCGCGGCCTGTACACCGACGCGCAATTCCGCGACTACACGCGCTGGATGCACGAGGCGTTCGCGGGCAGGGGCGTGCCGATCGCGGCGACGTACTACTGTCCGCACCACCCCACGGCCGGACTGCACGAAGCGCGCATCGTGTGCGAATGCCGCAAGCCGGCGCCCGGGATGTTCCTGGCTGCCTGTACCGCGCTGGGGATCGACGCCGCCGCCTCGATGCACGTCGGCGACAAGGCCAGCGATCTCGAAGCGGCACGCGCCGCGGGCGTGGCCACGCGCCTGCTGTTGGGCGATGCCCCGCTTCCCGCGGGCGAACGCCGCATCCACGCCCTCACCGAAGCAATGCCTTTCCTTGCGTACGAACCGCCCATGGCGACCGGAGTCCAAGATGGTTGACCTGCGCGCACCCTGTCCGTTCTGCCGCAACCCCTGCGCATTGCACGCCACGCTCGACGGCGTTGCGTACTTCGATTGCAGCGACTGCGATTTCATCTTTGCCGATCCAACGCTGCTGGCACGCATCGACGCCGGCGAGCCGGTGCGCGAGTACGACGACGCGTACTGGCAGATGGAGCTTGCCGCGGCACGCGACCGCTCGTGGGGGCCGTCCCTGGCGCGCACGGCGGAGGCGCTGCTGTATTGCACGATTCCGGTCCGGCGCTTCGTCGACGTCGGCGCGGGTCCGGGGTTCCTGCTCGATGCGCTGGCGACCTACCTGCCTTCGCACGTGGACACCTTCCACGGCATCGAGAAGTTCCCGCCCCCGCAGCACCTGCGCACGCAGCGCCCGAATTACATCCACGCCGACATCGCCGACGTCGACGGGACCTTCGAGTGCGGCACGTGCATCGAAGTGCTCGAACACCTCACGCCCGCCATGGCGCGTGCGCTCGCCCGCGCGTTGCGTGCGCGTTCGGTGCCCGGCTCGCTGTTCCTGTTCAACACGGGACTCACCGCCTACGTGCGCGGCGAGGACCCCGGTTACCTCGATCCGTTCGGGCGCGGGCACATCACGTGCTGGTCGGTGTCGTCGGCGCGGCGCGTGTTCGGCCCGGAAGGGTTCCTTGTCCACGCGTTGCCCGGAAAGACCTGGGCCTTCGTCATCGAAATGGGACCCGTCGCCGACAAGAACGCCATGGTCGATCGCATCTGGCATGGACCGGCGGCGAACCGGAACCTGCTGTCCGATCCCGTCATGGGCAACGTCATGTACCTGCTGGGCGTCGAAAGCGCCCGCGCCTACGGCGTCGCCCCGGTCGAACGACTGCCGTGGCAGGCGCGGCTGTGGAAGCGGCTGCGCGGGTTGGCACCGTGACCGCAGCCGGATCCTTCCCGCCCGATTCGCACGCACCTTTGTAGAGGCACACCATGCATCAGTTCGAATACGTGGATTTCGAAGCGCGCCGCGACCGGCCCGAGGTGACCGCCTGCTGGCTGGCGACGCAGCAGATGCTCGCGGCGGTGAACGACACGCTGGATGGCTACTGCGATACGTGCGGCGACCTGCGCACCTTCAATGTCGTGCGCAACGGGAACGGCGAGGTGGAAACGCGCGAAGGCCTCGTCTGCGGCGCCTGCGGTTTCAGCGCGCGGATCCGCGCCACCATCGCGATGCTGCGCGCGCGCGCGCCGGACGCGCGCGACATCTACATCACCGAGCAGTCCACGGCGGTCTTCGCGTATCTCCAGAAACAGCATCCCGGCATCCGGGGCAGCGAGTTCGAACCCGACGCGTCAAAGCGGGAATCGCTCGGCGCGTGGCTGGCGCAGATCGGGGGCCACGGGCCCGTGGAATTCCAGGACATCACGCGCCTGACCTTCGAGGACGCCAGCCAGGATGCGATCGTGTCCATGGATGTGCTCGAGCACGTGCCCGATTACGCCGCGGCGCTGCGCGAGTTCGCGCGCGTCCTGCGGCCGGGCGGCGTCGTCGTCGCGACGTTCCCGTTCATCGACGTGGCCGACACGCTCGTGCGTGCTTCGATCGGCGACGACGGCACGATCACGCACCACGAAACGCCCGAATACCACGGCGATCCGATCGGCGGCCCCGTGCTCTGCTTCCAGCATTTCGGGTGGGACGTGCTCTCCCTCGCGCGCGCGTCCGGATTTTCCGACGCCGCCATGGTGATGCCGTGGGCGCCCGAGCGGGCGTTCTACTACGGCCACTGGACGCTGGTCGCCACGCGATGACCCTTCGCCCCGACGAGACAGGCAGGCCCCCGGACCGCATCGAGTCGCTGCGCGCGTTCGCATTCTTCGCGCTGGTCGCGCTGTGCCTGTCGCTGGCCGCCTACCATCCGTACTACTTCGGCGACGAGCTGTTTTCCTTCGCCTTCGGCAAGCAGCACGGAGGCGGTTTCGCCGACGTGCTCGCGGCGCTGAACGCGTACAAGCCGCGCATCCTCATGAACGTGCTGTGGGCCGCGATCGTCGCCGGCGACTGGCCGCGTTGGGTGCCCATGCTGGTGTTCACCGCAGGCATGGCCGCGAGCGCCGGTTACGCGTGGTTGCTCGCGCGCGTTGCGATGCGTGCGACCGCCGGCGTGGCGATCGCCGCCGGGCTCCTCGTGCTGCTTTCGCGCTTCAACGTGATGCTCTACCACGACTACGTGTCGGGGACGATCGAAGCGCTCAGCCTGGCGGCGTTCCTTGCAGGCATCTACGCGATGCGCGGTGTGTTGTTTCCGGGCAGCGGCATCGTCGGCGCGCGCGCGATTGCCACGGCCCTGGCGTGCTTCCTCGTCGCGGTGCTCATCCACGAACGCTACGTGGCCGGCATCGCGGGGCTGGTGGGCGTCGTCGTCGTGTTCCAGTGGTGGCAGGCCGGCCGGCGGATTTCCGCGCGGCAGCTCGCGGCGCTTGCCGCATTGGTGCTGGTGCCGCTGATCGTGTTCGTTGCGCTGGTGAAGGGACTGTCCGACAACCCGGTGGCCATGGGCACGTCGGGCAGGGTGGTGTCGGTGGATGCGGGCACGGCGAAGGTCGCGGGCACGTATGCGCTCAATGTCCTGTCCGGCACAAACTACGGACCGGTGTGGTTCGTCGGGCGCCTCAACCAGGATGCCGTCGATGCCACGGTGACGTTCCTGGTGTGCGCGGGCGCCGCGACGATCGCGTGGTTGTTGCCGTGGGCGTTCCGCCGCTGGCGTCCGCGGCTGTCCGTCGGCGCGCTGGCCTTGCTCGCGGCGGCGTTCGGGATGATCGCGATCGCCAGCCTGCCCGGTGCCGACCGCCAGGAAGCACGCTGGATGTTGCCGGCCTATGCGCTGGTGGTGCTGTTCGCGGTTTCGAGCTATCGCGGCGCCGGACGCGCGCTGCTGTTGTTGGTGCTCGGCGCGACGCAGCTGTATTACATCGCCTACGGACGGATCGAATCGATTTCCAGCATCCTGGCCTCCGATACGGCGCGCCACCTGGGCGAGACGCTGGACAACGTCCGGTTCTCGCGGGAGGGCGGCGTGCTCGTCGGCGGCACCGAGCCCGATACGACCTGGGTGCTGGGCGGCGGCGGCGAAGTGTTCTGCGCCGTCAACCTGCATCGCAACGATTGCGTCCGCACGCCTGCGGGCGTGGCGCAATCGCCCGGCTTCGACTACGGATTCGGCCTGGCGCCGCTGGTGCCGGAAGCAGGCGGCGCCCACTTCGCATTGCTGTCGCGCCAGCAGGCGCATGCGCTCGTGGGGTCGAAACAATTGCCGCCGGGCGGGCAAACGCTGGGCGCGGCTGGCAACTGGCAGGGATGGCAGTTCGCGCGTCCCTCGGATGCGGGGCCCGATGGCCTGCGCCTGGATCGCCTCGCGGAGAACACGCTCGCGATGCCTGCGGGAGAACTGGACGGTGTTGTGCTGGTGTATCGCGCGGAAGCCGTGCGCGGCACGGACGTCCTCATGCGGCAGCAGGTCAACTGGGCGGCGGCCGATGGCGCGTTCCTCGGCGCGACGCTGAGCGTGGTGCCGGTCACTGCCGGCGTTCGCGACTATCCCGCGTATGTCGTCGCACCCCGCGGTGCGGCGAAAGGCTATGTCTACGCCACGCTGCACGACGGCGCGACCGGCGTGGTGCGCCTGGAATCGGTGCGGATCGCGCGTTGAGCGCGCGCCGCACCCGGCGCGTCAGGACTCGTCGCGCACCACGTAGAGCGGCTTGGCCTTGACCTCGTCGAGGATGCGCCAGAGGTACTCGCCCATCATCCCGAGCATCAGCATGATCATGCCGCCGATCAACAGCACGGCGACCATGATCGGCGCCCAGCCGGAGAACGGCACGTCGCCGAAGGTCCACGCCACGACGATCGCGATCGCGTACAGCACGCCCAGCAGCGCGACCGCCGCGCCGCACGCCGACATCAGGCGGATCGGAAGGTAGGAGCCATCGAGGACGAAATCGTAGAACAGCTTGAGCTTCTTGCTGAAGGTGTACTGCGATTTGCCGATCGTGCGCGCACGGCGGACGTAGGGCAGGAACGTCGTCGGCAGTCCCGCCCACACGACGTCGCCCTGGAAGAACCGGTTGCGGCCCTTGAGGCTCAGGAACAGCGTCAGCGCCTTGCGGCTCATCAGCACGAAGTCGAACCCGCCGGCCGGGATGTTGGCGTTGCCCGCGCGCACCGCGCCGTAGGCGAGCCTGGAGAACAGGCGCGCGCCGAACGAATCCTCGCGCGCTTCGCGATGGCCGATGACTACGTCCGAACCGGCCTGCCACGCCTGCACCATTTCGACAGTCAGTTCGACCGGATCCTGCAGGTCGGCGGACATGTTGATCACCGCGTCGCCGCGCGCATGGTCGTAGCCGGCGATGATCGCCGCGAGCTGGCCGAAGTTGCGGCTGAAGTCGATGGTGCGCACGCGCGGGTCGGCGGCAGCGGCCTCGCGCATCTCCGCCAGCGAGCCGTCGCGCGAGCCGTCGTTGACCAACAGGATCTCGTAGTCGTGGCCGGCGAGCGCACCGCCGTCGAACAACGCATGGATCGCATCGCAGCTCAGGCGGATGGACCCTGCGTTGTTGTAGACGGGCAGGACGTAGGAAATGGTGCTCATGCTGTCGCTCCGGCGAGTGCGATCGCGCTGGACAACGCGCGGGCGATCGCCACCACCTCGCTCTCTTCCAGGCCGATGTAGAACGGCAGGCCGAGCAGGCGTTCGCCCAGGTCTTCGGCGGCGGCGATCGATCCTGCGACCGGCACGTCGACCAGCGCGGGATGACGGTTGAGGCTCGGCGAATACCAGCGGCGCGTTTCGATGCCGTCCGCCTCGAGCGCGGCGCGGATCGCGTCCATGTCCACGCCACGCGGCAACGCCGCGACCATCAGCGGGTACACGCCGTCGGCCGACTTGTCCTGCAGCGTCACCTCCGGGCAGTGCGTCGCGAGCACGGCGAGGTATTGCGCGTGCAGGTCGCGCCGCGCGCGCTGGGTTTCATCCCAGGCATCGAACGATGCCAGGCCGATGGCGCAGTGGTATTCGCTCATCTTGCCGTTGGTGCCGACTTCGCGGAGCTGGCCGATCCGCGTGTCGATGCCGAAGTTGGCGAGGCGACGAATGGCCTCGATGCGTTCCGGCGATGCGGACACCACCGCGCCGCCTTCCGCCGCGGCGAAGGACTTGGTCGCATGGAAGCTGTACACCACGTCGGTGTTGCGGCCCGCGTGCTGGTTGCCGAAGGCGCCGGCGGCATCGATGACCACCGGGATGCCCAGGCGTTCGGACAGCGCATCCCATTCCGCCGCGTCGTGCGCGAACCCGAAGGTCGACACGGTCAGGATCGCGTCGACGCGGCCATGGCTGCAGGCGGCTTCGGCAATCGCCGGCGTCAGCACCCAACGGCGCGGATCCACGTCGCCGAGCACCGGGACCATGCCCACGCGCAACACGGCGGTCGCGGTGGCGACGAAGGTGATCGCGGGGATCAGCACGCGCGCACCGGGTTGCAGGCCGAGTGCCTGCAGCGCCAGCTCCAGGCCCACGGTGCAGTTCGACACGGTAGTGACGTGCCGCGCATCGAACCCCGGGCCGCATTCCACGGCCAGGCGCTCTTCGAAGGCGCGGCTCAGCGGACCGAAGTTGGTGTACCACCGGTTCGCGTCGATCTGGCGGAGGTAGGGAACGATGTTGTCGGCCCGCGGCACGTGCGGGACAAGTAACGGAATGCGCTTCATGTGCGACTCGCGAAGGAAAAGTGTTTGTGCACCAAGTAGGTGGCACAGGTGATGAGGACGATCGAGATGGCCTGCGCCACCAGCAACTCGCCCGTGGCGCGCGACAGCAGCGGCAGCAGGACGAGGTTGGCGGCGAACAGGATCGTGTTGGCGAAGGCGAACCGCGGGAACTGCGCGTACCACCGGCCCACGTGGCGGAAGACGATCAGGCGTTGCGTCAGGTAGGAATGGGGCAGGGCCAGGCAGTAACTCGCGAACAGCGTCCCGATCGCGCCGAGGCGCGCGCCGGCCAGTGCGTGCACGAGCACGAATGCCAGGTAGCCGATGGCGGTGTTCCAGCCACCGACGAGGAGGAAGCGGACCCGCTGGTCGTGCAGCAGCGCGCGCAGCGGATGCTTGGGGCGGCTCGTCGCGCTCACGGCTTCTGCAGCGCTCGCGCGGGATTGCCCGCATACACGCCGGCTGCCGGAAGGTCGCGCACGACCACCGCGCCCATGCCCACCGTTGCACCGGACGCGATGTTGATCCCCTCGCGCACGCAGGCATTGGTGCCGAGGTAGGCCGCTTCGCCCAGCACGCACTTGCCGCTGATGTTCACGGCCGGGCCGGTGGTGACGAAGCGTTCGAGGCGGCAGTCGTGGCCCACGGTCGTGGCCAGGTTCAACTGCGCGTGGCCGGCGAGCACGATGTCGCAGGTGAGGATCGACCCGGCGCAGATGACGCTCCCGGCGCCGATTTCCACCCGGCGTCCCATCCGCACGTTGGGATGCACGAACGTCGGATAGTGCGTGTCGGCAGGCAGCTGCGCGACCAGGTCGCGCCGCGCCGCCGGGTTGCCGATGCCGATGACGACGTGCGCATCGTGCGGCAGGCGCGAAATCGGCAGCACCGGAATGTCGGCGACGTCGCGCGCGCGCCAGATGTCATCGCTCTCGCAGAACATGGCGACGCGCCCGGCCAGGCCGAGCTCTTCGAGGAGCCAGAGCACTTCCCGGGCGAATCCGCCGGCACCGGCGATCGCGATGGGCTTGGCGCTTGCGGTCATAGGGCGGACTCGAGTTCCGGCAGCAGCTTGAACAGGTCGCCGACCAGGCCGATGTCCGCGATCTCGAAGATCGGCGCTTCCGCGTCCTTGTTGATCGCCACGATCGTGCCCGCATCCTTGATGCCGGTGAGATGCTGGATCGCGCCGCTGATGCCGATCGCGATGTACAGCTCCGGCGAGATGATCTTGCCCGTCTGGCCGACCTGCAGTTCGTTCGGCACGTAACCGGCATCCACCGCGGCGCGCGATGCGCCGACGGCCGCGCCCAGCTTGTCGGCCAGGTCGTACACGATCTTGAAGTTCTCGGCCGAACCGACACCGCGCCCACCGGACACGACGCGCCTGGCGCTCTGCAGGTCCGGGCGATCCGACTTGCCCGCGGCCAGTTCGACGAAGCGCGTGTGCGTCGGCAACGTCGCATCGACCGTCGCGGATTCAACGGCGGCACTGCCGCCGCGCGCCGCTTCCGGCCACGACGCGGTGCGCACCGTCGCGACGACGGGCTTGCCCGCCGGCGTTTCGACCGTGACGATCGCATTGCCCGCATAGATCGGGCGCTTGAACGTCGTCGGGCCTTCCACCGACATCACGTCCGACACCTGCGAGACGTGCAGCAGCGCGGCGACGCACGGCATCAGGTCCTTGCCGAACGTGGTGCTCGGGCCGAACACGTGCGTGTATCCCTCGGCCAGCTTGGCGATCTGCGGCGCGAGCACCTGCGCGATCGCGTGTTCGTTCGCGGCGTTGGCCACCGCGATCACGCGCGACACGCCGTCGATCTGCGCGGCTTCGGCGGCGACGCCGGCCGGATCCGATGCGAGCACGACCACGTCGATCGCGTCGGCGTTGACGGCCTTCGCGGCCGACACGCACTTCGCCGTCGCGGCGTTGAGCTTCCCGCCGAGATGTTCGGCAACGATGAGTACCTTGGCCATCAGAGCAACCCCTTCGCTTTCAGTGCGGCGACCAGTTCGGCCGCGTCCTTCACCATCACGCCCTTGCTGCGCTTGGCAGGCGGCGCGTAGTGCGTGGTCTTCATCGCATCGCCGGTGTCCACGCCGAGGTCGGCGAACGGGATCGACTCCATCGGCTTGCTCTTCGCCTTCATGATGTCCGGCAGCTTGATGAAGCGCGGTTCGTTGAGGCGCAGGTCGGTGGTGACGACGGCGGGCAGGTCGACTTCCAGCGTTTCCAGGCCGGCGTCGACTTCACGCGTCACCTTCGCCTTGCCGGCTTCCACGTCCAGCTTCGAGGCGAACGTGGCCTGCGGGCGGCCCCACAACGTCGCGAGCATCTGGCCCGTCTGGTTGGCGTCGTCGTCGATGGCCTGCTTGCCGAGGATCACCAGGTCCGGCTGTTCCTTCTCGACCAGCTTGAGCAGCGTGCGCGCGGCGACGATCGGATCGACCGGGCCATCCACGACCACGTGGATCGCGCGGTTGGCGCCCATCGCCAGGCCGTTGCGCAGGTGGGCCTGGGCGTCGGCGGGGGCGATGGTGGCGACGATCACTTCCGTCGCGATGCCCTTGTCGCGCAGGCGCAGCGCTTCTTCCAGCGCGATTTCGTCGAAGGGGTTGGCCGACAGCTTCACGCCATCGGTGACCACGCCGGAACCATCCGGCTTGACCTGGATGCGGACGTTGTAGTCCACCACGCGCTTGTAGCCGACGAGGATCTTCATCGTTCGGGGAATCCTGGGGGCAGGGGAGGCCCATGGAGCGGGCCGTGGGCCGGCAATTCTAACGGACCGGGGGCCCCGCACCGTCGAGGCAGGGTGCGATGCAGTACCCTTCACGCCTCGTTTTTCGAAGGAAAGGGGCGGGAATGCTGCATCCGGTGATCCTCAGCGGCGGCAGCGGTTCGCGCCTGTGGCCGCTGTCGCGGCAGAACCAGCCCAAGCAGTTCCTCTCGCTCATCGGCGAACGCTCGCTGTACCAGGAGACCCTGCGCCGCGCGGCCGCCCTGCCGGGCGCGCAGCCGCCGGTCACCGTCTGCAGCGAAGAACACCGCTTCATGGTGGGCGAGCAGCTGCAGGGCGTGGGGCTGGCCAACGGCGGGATCCTGCTCGAACCGGTCGCTCGCAACACCGCGCCGGCCATCGCGATCGCGGCCCTGCACCTGGCGGCCCGCGATCCGGACGCCGTGATGGTGGTGCTGCCCGCCGACCACCTCATCGAGGACGAAGCGGCCTTCCGCGCGGCCATCGTGCACGCGATCGGCCTGGCCGAAGCCGGTTGGCTGGTCACCTTCGGCATCGAGCCCGACGCGCCGGAAACAGGCTACGGCTACATCGCGCGCGGCGCGCCGCTGGGCGAGGACGGCTTCAAGGTGCAGCGCTTCGTCGAGAAGCCGGACCTGGCCACCGCGCAGCAATACCTCGCCGATGGCGGGTATTCGTGGAATTCCGGCATGTTCGTGTTTTCCGCGCAGCGTTACCTCGACGAACTGCTGGCCTACGCGCCGGCGATGTTCGCCGCCGCCACGGCCGCGTGCGAACGCGCGAAGCGCGACCTCGACTTCATCCGCGTCGACAAGGACGCCTTCGCGTCCAGCCCCAGCGATTCGATCGACTACGCGGTGATGGAAAAGACCGACCGCGC
This sequence comes from Lysobacter helvus, assembly GCF_018406645.1. Classification (NCBI taxonomy): domain Bacteria; kingdom Pseudomonadati; phylum Pseudomonadota; class Gammaproteobacteria; order Lysobacterales; family Lysobacteraceae; genus Lysobacter; species Lysobacter helvus. The sequence continues at coordinate 889,716 of NZ_AP024546.1, read as the reverse complement.
CGCCGTGGTGCCCGTGAGCTGCGGCTGGAGCGACATCGGCTCGTGGTCGTCGCTGTGGGCGGCCTCGCCGCGCGATGCGGACGGCAATCGCCACGAAGGCGACGTCATTTCCATCGACACGCGCGACAGCCTGGTGCGCGCGTCCGATCGTCGCCTGGTCGCGACGATCGGCGTCGACGGCCTCGTCATCGTCGACACGCCCGATGCCACGTTGATCGCGCGCAAGGATCGCGTGCAGGACGTCAAGGCGATCGTCGACCGGCTGAAGGCCGCCGGCCGCCAGGAACACCTGTTCCACCGCAAGGTGTACCGCCCGTGGGGCAGCTACGACTCGGTGGACGCGGGCCCGCGGTTCCAGGTGAAGCGCCTCGTGCTCAAGCCCGGCGCGGTGCTGAGCCTGCAGAAGCACCACAAGCGCGCCGAACACTGGGTGGTGGTGTCGGGCACGGCGGAAGTGACGTGCGACGATCGCGTGTTCGACCTGCACGAGAACCAGAGCACCTACATCCCGCTGGGCAGCGTGCATCGCCTGCGCAACAGGACGGCCGAGCCCGTGGAACTGATCGAAGTGCAATCGGGCAGCTACCTCGGCGAGGACGACATCGTCCGCCTCGAGGACGTGTACGGGCGCGAGTAGGCGCCTACGACTTTCGTACGGTGCGCGTGCAATGCGCGCCGGATAACATTTCGCACTTGCAGCACGCTGCATCGAACCAGGGAGACACGCGCATGGCGCAATCGAAGCTCTACAAGGACGCCAGGACGGCGCTCGATGGCCTCGTCGCCGACGGGCAGACGCTCGCGGTCGGGGGCTTCGGCCTGTGCGGCATCCCGGAGGCGCTGATCGAAGCGCTGCGGGATTCCGGCGCGAAATCGCTGACGGTGATTTCCAACAACGCCGGCGTCGACGGCTTCGGCCTCGGCCTGCTGCTCGGCACGCGCCAGATCCGCAAGATGATTTCGTCGTACGTGGGCGAGAACAAGGAATTCGAACGCCAGTACCTCTCCGGCGAACTCGAACTCGAATTCAACCCGCAGGGCACGCTCGCCGAACGCCTGCGCGCCGGCGGCGCAGGCATCCCCGCGTTCTTCACGCGCACCGGCTACGGCACGATCGTCGCGGACGGCAAGGAAACGCGCGAGTTCGACGGCCACCACTACGTGATGGAAACCGCGCTGAAGGCCGACGTCTCGCTGGTCAAGGCATGGAAGGCCGACAAGGCCGGCAACCTCGTGTTCCGCAAGACCGCACGCAACTTCAATCCTGCGTGCGCGATGGCGGGCAAGACGTGCGTGGCGGAAGTGGAGCAGCTGGTGGAAGTCGGGGACATCGATCCGGACCACGTGCACCTGCCCGGCATCTACGTCGACCGCATCGTCGTGAACGCGACGCCCGAAAAACGCATCGAACAGCGCACCGTGCGCCAGGGAGCCGTGTAATGGCCTGGACCCGCGACGAAATGGCGCAACGCGCCGCACAGGAACTCAGCGACGGCGCCTACGTGAACCTCGGCATCGGCCTGCCGACGCTGGTGGCCAACTACATTCCCGACGGCATGGACGTGTGGTTGCAGTCGGAGAACGGCCTGCTCGGCATCGGCCCGTTCCCGGCGGAAAACGAAGTCGACGCCGACCTGATCAACGCCGGCAAGCAGACGGTCACCGCGCGCAAGGGCGCCAGCTATTTCGGCAGCCACGATTCGTTCGCGATGATTCGCGGCGGCCACATCGACCTGGCGATCCTCGGCGCGATGCAGGTCACCGACCAGGGCGACCTGGCCAACTGGATGGTGCCCGGCAAGATGGTGAAGGGCATGGGCGGCGCGATGGACCTCGTCGCCGGCGTCAAGCGCGTGGTCGTGCTGATGGAGCACACCGCCAAGGGCGGCGAACACAAGCTGCTCCCGCAATGCACGTTGCCGCTGACGGGCGTGGGCGTGGTGAACCGCGTGATCACCGACCTCGCCGTCATGGACGTCACGCCGGACGGCCTGCACCTGGTGGAACTCGCGCCGGGCGTCTCGCGCGAAGAACTCGCGGAAAAAACCGGCGTGCCGGTGAAGTGATGCGGCATCGGCGCGCGGCCTCCCGCGCGCCCGGTCCTTGAACCTTGTGGCGTGTCCTTGGCATCTTCACGCGGTCCGGTGGAGACTCGCCGGCAACACCGGCCCCAGGGGGCGGAAGGTCACTCCGATCCGTGACTGCCCGCCGGGACGGTCCAGCGTCCGACGTGGATAATCCCGCGTCGGGGGTACGCCACCGATCATCTTTTCCACGGGACCTTGCATGCGCCACATCCTGCTAGCCGCCGCGATCCTCGCCGCGGGTGCCTGTTCGAACCAATCCACGTCGCCCCCGGCTTCGCACGCACGGGCGGCCACGCCGCCTGCCGCGTCGATGGGGTCGATCGCGCGCGGGCAACTGCCTGCCGCCCATGCCCGCGGCATCGCCTCGCTGCCCGACCGCGGCACGCTGGTCGCGTATCCCAAGGCCACGCCGATCCACGACACCGCCTACACCTGGCGTCCCGTGTCGATCAGCGAAGACCATGCCATCGCCGCCATCGCCAAGGGCGAACTCGAACTCACCGCGCCCGACGGCAGCCCGATCCGCCTGCGCTATTCGCGCCATGTCGAACACGCCGATGGCAACTGGACCTGGATCGGCAGCCCCGCCGGCGCCACGCCGGGCAACGAAGCCATCATCACGTTCGGCCCGACCGCGGTGTTCGGCACCATTCCCACCCGGTCCGGCGACACGCTGCGCCTCACCACCATCCGCGGCCGCACGTGGATGCTGGAAACCGACGGCGCGATGGAAGCCCGCCTGGGCATGACCGGCGCGGATCCGTCGGGCCGCTCCGACGTGCGCTTGCCGCCCCGCATGGCCGGCGCGCGCGCCGATGCCGCGGACATGGCCATGATCCGCCAGGCGCGCACCGCGTCGGCGGTGTCCGGCCCCCTGGCCACGGCCAACGCCACCACCGCCAACGCGTCCGCGTCGACCACGGTCGACCTGCTGGTCGGCTACACGCCGCAGTTCGCTTCGCGCTTCGGCGGCACGGCGGGTGCGAACACGCGCATCACCTTCCTCGTCGACGTCGCCAACCAGGCGTACGGGGCGAGCCAGGTCGATGCCGCGTTGCGCCTGGCCGGCACGCTGCAGGTCGACTACACCGAAGCCAATTCCAATTCCGACGCGCTGTACGACGTGACGGGCGTGGCATGCACCGAACAGAGCAACGGCTCGCTCAACTGCGACGACAAGCCCGTGCCCGCCGCGCTGGCGCCGCTCGTGGCCATGCGCGAAGCCGTGGGCGCCGACGTCGTCTCCCTCGTCCGCAACTACAGCAGCACCGCGCAGCAGGGCTGCGGCATCGCCTGGCTGGCGGGCGCGGGCCAGGCCGGCATCACCGCGACCAACGATGCGCCGTACGGCTATTCGGTGGTCAGCGATTCGAATGGCGATTCGGGCGGTGCGTTCCCGAGCAACGGCACGGTGTGCCGCGATGAAGCGCTGGCGCACGAGCTCGGCCACAACATGGGCCTGCAGCACGATCGTGAAACCGCTTCGGACACCGATGGCGTGCTGCAGCCCGAGGAATACGGCGTGCTGCCGTATTCGTTCGGCTATCGCGGCGGTTCGGCCTCCGTGTACACCGTGATGGCGTACGGCACGACGGGCCTGCACAAGGTGCGCGTGTTCTCCAACCCGAACATCCTGTGCACGTGGTCGGGCGGCCCGGCGGCGGCCCCCTGCGGCCTCGCCGACCAGGCGGACAACGCGCGCGCGCTGCGCCAGACGATCCCGGTCGTCGCCGCGTTCCGCCAGGCGCACACCTCGCACCGCAACGACTACGACGGCGACGGCATGGCCGACCTGTTGTGGCACAACGTCGCGACCGGGCAGAACACGATCTGGGGAATGATCGGCCTCGATCGCATCTGGGCGGCGCAGGTCTATCGCGAAGCGAACACCGCGTGGGACGTGGTGGCCTCGGGCGACTTCAACGGCGATGCGCATGCCGACGTCCTGTGGCGCAACCAGGTCACGGGCGAGGACTACGTGCAGCTCATGAACGGCACGCAGGTCCTTGCGGGTTCGGGCATGACCGCGCGCGTTTCCGAGCCGGAATGGAAGCTCGTGGCGCGCGGCGACTTCGACGGCGACGGCAAGACCGACCTGTACTGGCGCAACACATCCAACGGCCTGACCGCGGTGTGGTTCATGGATGGCGCGACGTTGCGCAACATGTCCTACGTCCACCGCGAAACCGACCAGGCCTGGACCGTCGTGGACACCGGCGATTTCAATGGCGACGGCTACGACGACGTGCTGTGGCGCAACACGAACACGGGCGAGAACTTCGTCCAGTTCATGCAGGTCACCACGGTGCTGCCGGGATCGCGCGCCACCACGACGGTGAACGACTTCAACTGGAAGATCGTCGCGGTCAACGACTTCGACGGCGATGGCAAGGACGACATCTACTGGCGCAATTCCGTCACCGGCGTGAACGTGCTCTGGAAGATGGATGGCGCCACGCCGACGATGCAGACGTCGTACACCGAGCGCGACGCCAACTGGACGATCGTCAACAGCGGCGACTACAACGGCGACAACCGCGCCGACCTCGTCTGGCGCAACGTCGCGACGGGCCAGGTCTACATGCAACTGATGTCGGGCGCGACGGTCCTTGCGGGCCGCGAACTCGAGCGCGTCGCCGACCTCAACTGGAAAATCGCGGGCCGCTGACGCGCCCGCCCACCCGCCGGACGGACGCGCCGGGACGACCACCGGTCGTGGAAATGCGTGATGACCCTCAGCGTCATCACGCTTTCGCGATGCCGGCTGTAAGGAAATGGATGAGCCCCCGGTTCCGAGGGCCTTCGAAACCTTACACACAGGGGTGGTGTTATGCGCGTGTCTCTTCTCGCGGCGTCTCTGCTCGCCGGCCTCGCGGTCGGCTGCACGGCAGAACGCGCTGCTTCTCCCACTACCAAGATCGGGCAAGCCGGTACGGCCAGCCCGCATGCCCGGGTCGCCTCGGCGATCGGCGGCCATTCGTCGGTCGCGACCTATCCCGACCGCGGCACGCTCTTCGGCTATGACGCCTCCCGGCCGGCGATCCACAAGGCCACGGGCACGTGGTATCCCGTCCAGGTCAGCGAGGCGCACGCCTTGCAGGCGATCGTCGACGGCGGCATGACGATCCAGGGCCCCAACGGTGCGCCGATCCGCCTGGCCTACCAGCGCCATGTCGAGCATGCCGACGGCAACTGGACGTTCATCGGTCGTCCCGAGGGCGCTGCCCCCGGCAACGATGCGGTGATCACGTTCGGACCCAAGGCCGTGTTCGGCACGCTGCCGAACGGCAAGGGCGCGCCGCTCGAGCTGACGATGTCGGCGGGCCACACGTACCTCGTCGACACCGACGAGACGAAGCTCTCCACCGCGCAGCCGTCGGCCGACGACGTCATCGTGCAGAACCAGATCGCGCAGGCCGCGCAGGCCGTTTCCAGCCAGCGTGCCGCCGGGATGAGTGCCGAGCAGATCACCGCCAACGGCACGACCGTCGACGTGCTCATCGGCTACACCAATGGCTTCGCCGCCCGCTACGGTGGCCAGTCGCAGGCCAACACGCGCCTGCAGAACATGGTGGACATCGCCAACCTCGCGTATTCCGACAGCCAGGTCGACGGCCAGATCCGCGTGGTCCACACGATGCAGGTGACCTACCCGGATGCCACGTCCAACCGTGACGCGCTGTTCGAACTGACCGGCCAGCAGTGCACGTCCGCCCCGGGCGGCCAGTTGCCGGACGGTGGCGTGAACTGCAACTTCGTCGGGCAGCCGGCGTCGCTCGAATCGCTGATCTCGGCGCGCGACCAGTACGGCGCCGACCTCGTCACCCTCGTGCGCACGTTCCAGTTCCCGGAAAACGGCAGCTGCGGCCTGGGCTGGTTGATCGGCAACTCGCAGACGCCGTTCGGCGCCGACAGCGCGAACCTCGGCTTCAGCGTCGTCAGCGATTCGGAAGGCACTGTGTACACGGATGAAGGCAACAACTGCCGTTCCGAAACGCTTGCCCACGAACTCGGCCACAACATGGGCCTGCAGCACGACCGCGAATCGGCGGCGGGCAACGACGACACGAACAACGACCAGAACCTGCTGGATCCGGAAGAATTCGGCCGCTTCCCGTATTCGTTCGGCTACAGCACGGATTCCACGCACGGCAACTTCTACACCGTGATGGCGGTGCGTCGTACGGGCCAGACCGGCTACCGCGTGTTCTCCAACCCGAACATCACCTTCTGCGGCGGCCTGCCGTGCGGCGTGGCCGACGTGGCCGACGATGCGCGCGCGCTGCGCCTGACCATGCCGATCGTGGCGACGTTCCGGGCGACGGTCGCCGCGGCACGTGCGCGCGACGACTTCGACGGTGACGGCAAGTCGGACATCTACTGGCGCAACACCGCCAACGGCTTCAATGCGCTGTGGCAGATGAACGGCACGACGATGATGGCGAGCACGTACGTGCACCGCGAGACGGACCAGAACTGGCAGGTGGTCGGTTCGGGCGACTTCAACGGCGATGGCCACGCGGACATCCTGTGGCGCAACCGCGTCACCGGCGAAAACTGGCTGCACGTGATGAACGGCACGCAGATCGTCCTGGCCCTGTCCGGCCCGCTGACCACGGTGGGCGACCTCAACTGGCGCATCGTGGCGCGCGGCGATTTCGACGGCGACGGCAAGGCCGACATCTACTGGCGCAACGCGGTGACGGGCCAGAACGCCCTGTGGCTGATGGACGGGCGCACCGTGCGTTCGATCAACTACCCCTACCGCGAAGCCGACCTGAACTGGACGATCGTGGCCGCGGGCGACTTCAACGCCGACGGCAAGGCCGACCTGTTCTGGCGCAACACCGCGACCGGCCAGAACTACCTGCAGTTCATGAACGGCGTGACCGTCATGCAGACCTCGCAGCCCACCACGACCGTCAACGACTTCAACTGGAAGATCGCGGCCATCGACGACTTCAACGGCGACGGCAAGGCGGACGTGTACTGGCGCAACTCGGTCTCGGGCGCCAACGTGCTGTGGACGATGAACGACGCGACGCCGAGCATGCAGACCGTGTACGTCGAGAGCGACCCGCATTGGCGCGTGGTCGACAGCGGCGACTACAACGGCGACGGCAATGCCGACGTCGTGTGGCGCAACAACACCACCGGCGAGAACTACATGCAGCTGATGTCCGGCGCCACCGTGCTCTCGGGTCAGGCCCTGCCCCGCGTGCAGGAACTGGAGTGGACGATCACCGGCGGCGTGCAGTAAGCGTCGAGGGTTGAAGCACCGGGGTGCCGCGCGCAAGCGCGGCACCCTTTTTCTTGCCTGCTTCCCTCGCTAGAGGTTCTGGTAGTTCGGCCCCGAGCCGCCTTCCGGCGTGACCCACGTGATGATCTCGTACGGGTCCTTGATGTCGCAGGTCTTGCAGTGCACGCAGTTCGCGCTGTTGATCTGCAGGCGCTTGCCGGAATTCGCCGGCCCATCCGGGTCGTCGACGATTTCATAGACGCCCGCCGGGCAGAAGCGCGTGCACGGGTTGCCGTATTCGGTCGCGCAGCGCGTCACGCACACGGTGGTGTCGTGCACGACCAGGTGGACGGGCTGGTCTTCGTCGTGTTCGGTGGCGGCGAAGTACACGCCGGCCAGGCGATCGCGCGGGGCGAGGTCGCGCGCCACGTACTCCTGTTCGACGGCGGCGCGCTTGTCCGCTTCGTGCGCACCGACCTTGTCGATCGAGCTCCAGTCCGCCTTGTTCTTCAGCGTCCACGGCGACAGGCCGCCGGTCAGCGTTTCCCATGCGGCGTTGAGCAATCCGAACCACAAGCCTTTCTTGAAGCCCGGCTTGATGTTGCGCACCTTGCGCAGTTCATCGCCGACCACGGACGCGCGCAGCTTTGCGTCGAAGCCGTCGGGCGAGAGTTGCGACGCCGCCAGGTGTTCGGCCGCGAGCATCGCCGAGCGCATCGCCTGGTGCGTGCCCTTGATCTTCGGCACGTTGAGCAGGCCCGCGGTGTCGCCGATCAGCAACGCGCCGGGCATGTCGCACTTCGGCAGCGATTGCCAGCCGCCCGTGACGATCGCGCGCGCGCCGGCCGAGACGATCGTGCCGCCTTCGAGCAACGCCTTCACCGACGGATGGTTCTTCCATTGCTGGAAGGCTTCCCACGGCTTGTACTGCGGATCCTTGTAATCCAGGCCGCTGATGTAGCCGAGCGCGATGCGGCCCTTGTCGAGGTGGTACAGGAAGCTGCCGCCGTAGATCTTGCTGTCGGCCGGCCAGCCGAGCGAATGCACGATCTTGCCGGGCGACACGCGTTCCTCCGGCACCTGCCACAGTTCCTTGATGCCGATCGAATAGCCCTGCGGATCGGCATCGCGCGCGAGGTCGAAGCGCTTGATCAACCGCTTGGTGAGATGGCCGCGCGCGCCTTCGGCGAGCACGGTGACCTTCGCGCGGATGTCGATGCCCTGCGTGAACCCCGGCTTGTGCGCGCCGTCCTTCGCCACGCCCATGTCGCCGATGCGCACGCCGGCCACGCGGCCGTCGTCGTCGTGCAACGTTTCGGCGGCGGCGAAGCCCGGATAGATTTCGACGCCCAACGCTTCGGCCTGCGGCGCCAGCCACGCGCACAACGCGCCGAGGCTGACGATGAAGTTGCCGTGGTTGTGCATCTGCGGCGGGACCATCGGCGCCTTGATGGAACCCGTCTTCGTGAGAAAGAGGAATTCGTCTTCGGCGGCCGGGATGCAGATCGGCGGCGGGTTGTCGCGCCAGCCGGGGAGCAGCTCGTCGAGCGGGCCCGGTTCGATCACCGCGCCCGACAGGATGTGCGCGCCGATGGTGGAGGCCTTCTCGATCACGCACACCGAGAGGTTCGGATCGAGCTGCTTGAGGCGGATCGCGAAGGCCAGGCCCGCGGGGCCCGCGCCGACGGTGACGACGTCGTACTCCATCACGTCGCGTTCGATGTCAGACATGCCGGCCTCCATTGGATCGCGGGATTTTACCCGTGCTAGCGTCCGGCGCATGGGAATGCAGGCCATCGAGCTTCCGGGCGCGGACCTGGCGTTCGACCCGGACTGGTTGCCGGGCGACGCGGCCACGGACCTGTTCACGCGCCTGCGGCACGGGATCCCGTGGGAATCGCACCGCATCCGCGTGTACGGCCGCGAGTTCGACCCGCCGCGGCTGAGTTGCTGGATCGGCGATCCCGACGCGCGCTATCGCTATTCGGGCCGCTGGTTCGAACCGCGGCCGTGGATGCCGGACCTGGCCGCGTTGCGCGACCGCCTGGCCGCCGAACTCGACGTGCCGTTCAACAGCGTGCTCGCCAACCTCTATCGCACGGGCCGCGATGCCATGGGCTTCCATCGCGATTCGGAACCCGAACTCGGCGATGCGCCGGTGATCGCGTCGATCAGCCTCGGCGCGGAACGGCGCTTCCGCCTGCGGCCGTACGCGAAGCACGCCGTCGCCGGCGCGCATTCGCTGTCGATCGATTTGCCGCACGGCAGCCTGCTGGTGATGCGGGGCACGACGCAGCGGCATTACCAGCATGCGTTGCCGAAGACGGGGCGCGCGGTGGGCGAGCGGATCAACCTGACGTTCCGCCGGATCGATCACTCCTCCGGCAACAACTCCAGCGCCATCACCAACGCATCCTCGCGACCGTCGCGCGCCGGGTAGTAGCGCGGGCGGCGGCCGATCTCGTTGAAGCCTTCGTCGTGGTACAGCGCGATCGCCGGGCCGTTGGACGGGCGCACTTCGAGGAACACGCGATGCGCGCCGCGGCCGCGCGCGAGTTGCATCAGCGCGCGCAGCAAGCGGCGGCCGTGGCCGCGGCCCTGCACTTCGGGCGCGGTGCAGAGGTTCAGCACGTGTGCTTCGTCGGCGGCGACGCTGAGCACCGCGTAGCCGATGATCGCGCCGTCCTCCACCAGCACCCACGCCGGATGGTTGGCGAGCAGGCAATCGCGGAACACGCCCTGCGTCCACGGGAACGCATACGCGCGCTGTTCGATCGCGATGACCGTGGGCAGGTCGGCCTCGCGCATCGGGCGCAGGCTGGGCGCGGGCGCCCGATCGACGGTGACGGCGCTCATCCGCGCGATGCCTTGCGCAGTGCGCGCAATGTGGGCCAGAGCGCGCGCTTGGCAGCCGGGGTGTGCAGGTGTTCGATCGGCGGCAGCGCCGGCAGTTGCGCGACGCGCGACTTCGCCGCGTGGGCGAGGGCGCGCAGCAACGGCGGCGCACCGGCATCGGCGGCGTCCGCCGCTTGCGCGGCGAGCGCATCGCGATCCTGCGCCGCATACACGACGTGCCCGAGCGCCTCGAGCATCTCGCGCTGGAACGGATCCCACGGCAGCCGGGCGTCGCTCATGCGGGCTCGGGCGCGATGCGCCGGCGCCGGATCCACAACACCGGCCCGGACAGTGCATACAAGGTGGTCGCGGCCAGCAGCACGCGCGGCGGATCGATCCACAACGCGATCAGCACCGCGACCGCGATGAGCATCGCCACGAACGGCACGCGTTCCGCGCGCGGTCCCTGGCCCGAACCCTTGAAGCTGTTGTAGCGCACGCGACTGACCATCAGCAGGCCCGCCACGATCGTGACACCGGCGGCGGCGTAGCGCATCTCGCTGCCGCTGAAGCCCAGGTCGTCGAAGGTCCACACGAAGCTGGCCATCAGGCCCGCGGCGGCGGGACTGGCCAGGCCGATGAACCAGCGCTTGTCCACCTGGCCGACCTGGCTGTTGAAGCGCGCCAGGCGCAGCGCCGCGCACGCGGCGTAGAGGAACGCGACGAGCCAGCCGATCTTGCCGAACACCGCGCCATCCAGCTTCATCGCCGACAGCGCCCAGTGGTACATCACCAGCGAGGGCGCCATGCCGAAGCTGACGAGGTCCGCCAGCGAGTCGTACTGCACGCCGAACTCGCTCTGCGTGTTGGTCATGCGCGCCACGCGCCCGTCCACGCCGTCGAGGATGGCCGCGATGAAGATGGCCACGCACGCGTGTTCGAACTTCCCCTGCGAGGCGGCGATGATCGCGAAGAACCCCCCGAACAGGCCGCCGGTGGTGAAGAGGTTGGGCAACAGGTAGATGCCGCGGGCCCTGGGGCGCGCCGTTTCGGTCGACTCCATCATGTGACCGAGTTTAGCGCTTGGCGCGCCGCCGCTTGCGCGACCCCGTCGGCGGTGCTGCAATCGCCGCCACCTTCGCCGGAGTGACCCCAATGAACGCCGCAGCCCGCACCGTGCTGGCCACGTGCATCGCCCTGGTGGGCCTTTCGACGATGGCGCCCGCCTCCGCGCAGGCCGTCTACAGCTGGAAGGACGACAAGGGGGTCACCCACTATTCCGACGCGCCGCCCGCCAAGGGCGCGGCGAAGAAGCGCGAACTCCACGCGCCGGCCCCGGCCACCGCGCCCGTCGTGGCCGCGAAGACCGAGGCCAAGGCCGACGGCAAGCTGGACGAGAAGGCCCAGGCCGAAGCCAACGCCACCGCCGCGAAGGCCCAGGCCGAGAAGCTGGCCGCCATCCGCGCCGCCAACTGCAAGACCGCGCAGTCCAACCTCGCGATGCTCCAGCAGACCGCCTCGCCCGTGGGCGTGGACGCCAACGGCGACGGCAAGATCGATTCGGAATACAGCGCCGAGCAGCGCGCCGCGCAGACGCAGTCCATGCAGGCGGCCGTCGCCTCCAACTGCGCGCAGTAAGGCACATGGAACTCCGGCCGGCCTGGATCCTCCTCGGCCTGGCCGGCGTCGCCGCGCTGGCCTGGTACGCCGCGCGCGACCCGTCGGCGGACAGCGGCCCCGCCGCCGAACGCCGCGACGCCGCGATCCGGGCCAACGCCGAAGCGGCCTCCGATGCCGGCGTCCTGTATCGCTGGCGCGACGCCCACGGCGTCCTGCAGATCACCGACACCCCGCCGAAGGGCCGCAAGTACGAGCGCGTCGAACGCGACGCCCCGCCCGCCATCGAGGTCCACGGCGAGCGCGAGTGACCCGCGGCCGGCGGGCCCCGCGCGCAAGGCATGGCAAACTGCGCGCTTTCCGCAAGTCGAAGTCCCCCCGATGCGCCTGTCGCAGTTCCACCTCCGTACCGTCAAGGAAACCCCCGCCGACGCCGAAGTCATCAGCCACCAGCTGATGCTGCGCGCGGGCATGATCCGCAAGCTCGCTTCCGGCCTGTACACGTGGTCGCCGCTCGGCCTGCGCGTGCTGCGCAAGGTGGAAGCGGTGGTGCGCGACGAAATGAATCGCAGCGGCGCGATCGAACTGCTGATGCCGTCGGTGCAGCCGAAGGAACTGTGGGAAGAAACCGGGCGCTGGCAGAAGTTCGGCGGCCAGCTGCTGAAGATCCAGGACCGCAAGGACGCCTGGTACTGCTACGGCCCCACGCACGAAGAAGTGATCACCGACTTCGCGCGCAATGAACTGGCGAGCTACAAGCAGCTGCCGGTCAATTTCTACCAGATCCAGACGAAGTTCCGCGACGAGATCCGCCCGCGCTTCGGCGTGATGCGCGCGCGCGAATTCCTGATGAAGGACGCGTACTCCTTCCACGTCGACGAAGCCTCGCTCGCCGACGAATACCGCAACATGTACGACACCTACGGCCGCATCTTCACCCGCCTCGGGCTGAAGTTCCGCGCGGTGTTCGCCGACACCGGCGCGATCGGCGGCAGCGCGTCGCACGAATTCCACGTGCTCGCCGATTCCGGCGAAGACGCGATCGCGTTCTCCGACGGCTCCGATTACGCCGCCAACGTCGAACTCGCCGAAGCGAAGGCGCCGGGTGCGCGCGCCGCGGCGTCCGAATCCCTGCGCAAGGTGGAGACGCCGACGCAGAAGACGTGCGAAGACGTCGCCGCGTTGCTGGGCATCGGGCTCGATCGCACGGTGAAGTCGGTGGCGCTGATGGGCGACGACGGGTTCGTGCTCGCGCTCGTGCGCGGCGACCACGTCGTCAACGAGATCAAGTTGTCGAAGCTCCCGGGCCTGGCCGAATACCGCCTGGCCACCGAAGCGGAAATCCTCGAGCACCTCGGCAGCGAGCCGGGCTTCCTCGGCCCCGTCGCGCCGCGCAAGGCGATCACCGTCGTCGCCGACCGCACGGTCGCGGCGATGCACGACTTCGTCGTCGGCGCCAACGCCGCCGGCTTCCACATCGCCGGCGTCAACTGGGTCCGCGACCTGCCGGAACCGGCGCACGTCGCCGACATCCGCAACGTCGTCGCCGGCGATCCCTCGCCCGACGGCCACGGCACGCTGGGCCTGGCGCGCGGCATCGAGGTGGGGCACGTGTTCCAGCTCGGCCAGAAGTACGCCGAAGCGATGAAGTGCACCGTGCTCGACATGGGCGGCAAGGCCACCGTCCCGTACATGGGCTGCTACGGCGTGGGCGTCTCGCGCATCGTGGCCGCCGCAATCGAACAGAACCACGACGAGAACGGCATCCGCTGGCCCGAGGCGATGGCGCCGTGGCAGGTCGCGGTGTGCGTGATCAATCCGAAGAACGACGGCGACGTCGCGGCCGCGGCCGAAACGCTGCACCAGGACCTGCTGGCCGCCGGCCTGGACGCGGTGCTCGACGACCGCGGCCTGCGCCCGGGCCAGATGTTCGCGGACATCGAGCTGATCGGCGTGCCGCACCGGGTCGTGGTGTCCGAGCGCGGGCTTGCGGCCGGCACGTTCGAGTATCGTGCGCGCACGGCCTCCGAAGCCGAGTCGCTGGACCGCGCCACGCTGATGGCGCGCCTGGGCGCCTGACACAAAGAATCCCCACCTCGCGGAGATTGCTGCATGTCCATCGACCTCAACGGCTTGTCGGCGAAGGAACTCGACGCGCTCATCGCGCAGGCGAAGAAGCGGCGCACCACGCTGGTCAAGCGCAAGCCGATCGCGCTGGTCCGCCAGAAGCTCACCGCGCTCGCGCGCGCCGAGGGCTACACGGTCGCCGAGTTGTTCGGGGGCGCGGCGCCCGCCGCGAAGAAAACCAGCGCGCCCGCGCAGTCCACGGGCCGCAAGTCGACCAAGGGTTACAAGCTCGGCAAGGTCGCGCCGAAGTACCGCAACCCCGCGGACCCGAGCCAGACGTGGGCCGGGCGCGGGCAGCAGCCGAAGTGGATGTCCTCGCAGATCGCCGGCGGCAAGAAGCTCGACGACTTCCTGATCAAGTGATCAGAGGTTGCGGCGCGCGCTGACCAGCAGGTTGCCGAACAGCAAGCCCGCCACCAGCGCCATCAGCGTGTTGAGCACCGCGATCGCGGCATCGCCGCCGGCGCCGACATCCTGTTGCTGCACCAGGTTCATCAGCCCGCGCAACGCGAGGCTGCCGGGCACCAGCATGATGATGCCGGGCACGCGCACCAGGGCGCCCGGCCGTTCCGCCCAGCGCGCATAGGCATTGCCCGCGGCGGACGTCACCAGCGCGGCGAGGAACACGCCGGCCGTCCCTTCGAACGCCTGGCTGCCGAAGCGCGACACCAGGTACCCGGTCGCCGCCGACAACATCACGATCCAGTAATCGCGGCGCGCGGCGCGGAACAACACTGCGAACGCGAACGCACCCACCACCAGCGCAAGGCCTTCCACCCATTCGGGCTGCGGGCGCGACGCGCGCACTTCCGCCGAGATCCCCGAGAACTGCGCGAGCTTGAACGCGATTGCCGTGCCGATGGCGAGCTTCAGGACCGTCGTCAGCGCACCGGCGAACCGCGCCGTGCCCGACACGAGGTGGCGGCTGGTGAGTTCGTTGACCGCGTTGGTGAGCGCCATACCCGGCAGCAGCACGATGAGCGCGGCGATCACCACCGTGTTGAGGTTCAACGGTGCGATGAGATGCGAGACCGCGATGGCGACGATGCCGGCGATCACGCCCGCGACGGCATCGCTTGCTTCCTGCAGGCGCGGGCGATGGTGCGAGGCGAGTTCGAGCACGCCGATCAGCAGGCCGATCAGGGCCGCGGTCGCGATGTCGAGCCACGGCAGGCGCAGCAGGCCCGCGACCGCGCCCGACGCCAGGCCGAAACCGAGCACCTGCATCGCGCGGCCACGCCAGCCCGCGGGCTTGTGGAGCGCGCGCAGTTGCGCATGGCCTTCGGCGATGCCGACGCGCCCGGCCATCACGTCCTCGGCGATGCGGTCGGCTTCGCACAACTTGTACAGGTCGGTTTCGCCGGGGGCGAGGCGGATGACGCGCGTGGTGTCCAGCAAGCCGGCGGGACCGCGCGGATCGCTGAAGGACAGGATCATGCCGGTGGGGTTGGACCACGGTTCGCAGTCCAGCCCGATGCGTTGCGACACCGCGACGATCGCGCCTTCCAGGCGTTGCGCCGTCGTGCCGTAGGCGTGCAGGTGTTCGGCCACTTCCAGCACGAACGCGATGCGTTCGGCGTAACCGGCGCCCGCGTCCGCGCGATGGCCGCCGGCCGGGGCCTGCGGCTCGGATGGGGGCGAGGGCGCGTTGGCGTGCGTCATGGGGGCGAAGCATGGCATGGCACGTGGTGTGTAGGGTCGTGCACGCGCGTGCACCATGGGGCTGTGTATGCTCCGCCGCAGCGAGGGGACCCATGCGCGACAACGACCGCCTGCCGGAGAGCCGACCGCCCGAGCTGGCCACCGATGCCACCGATGGCACGCGACTGCGCCTGCGCGGCGACTGGACGCTTGCGCACGCGCTGGCGATGGGCGAGCGCCTGCGCGCGGTGCCCGAGGGCGTCACGGCGGTGGACGCGGCCGACATCGGCCGCCTGGATTCGGCCGGCGTGCTGCAGCTGTTGCGCTTCGCGCGCCGGCATTGCCTCGAGCTGGACGTCTTCCGTTTCCGCGACGACCACCAGCCGCTGGTGGACGCAATCGAGGACGTCGCCGACGACCGCCCGAAGAAGAAGCGCGAATACGGCGTCAGCGCCGCGCTCGCGCGCCTGGGCTTCGCGGTGCAGGACAACTGGCACGAGATCCTCGCGCTGGTCGGCTTCCTCGGCGAGAACCTGCTGAAGTTCGGCCGCATGCTCGCGCAGCCGCGGCGCTTCCGCCTCACGTCCACCGTCTACCACATGGAACAGGTGGGCCTGGACGCGGTGCCGCTGGTGTTCCTGCTCGCGTATCTCGTCGGCGCGGTGATCGCGTTCCTCGGCGCGAACATCCTGCGAGACTTCGGCGCGGAGATCTACGTCGTGGAACTGGTGAACGTCGCGTTCCTGCGCGAGTTCGCCGTGCTGCTCACCGCCATCATCCTCGCCGGCCGCACCGCCAGCGCGTTCACCGCGCAGATCGGCGCGATGCAGGCGCGCGAGGAGATCGACGCGATCCGCACGCTCGGCATGGACCCGATCGACCTGCTGGTGATGCCGCGCATCATCGCGCTGCTGGTGATGCTGCCGCTGCTGACGTTCATCGCGATGATCGCCGGCATCCTGGGCGGCGCGACGGTCGGCGCGTTCAACCTCGACATCCCGCCGCAGGCGTGGCTCTCGCGCATGGACGCGACGATCGAACTGCGGCATTTCCTGGTGGGGCTGTCGAAGGCGCCGATCTTCGCGCTGATCATCGGCCTGATCGGGTGCCTGGAAGGCCTGCAGGTGAAAGGCACCGCGCAGTCGGTCGGCGAGCGCACCACCTCCAGCGTCGTGCAGTCCATCTCGCTCGTGATCGTGCTCGACGCGATGATGGCGCTGTGGTTCATGAACATGGATATCTGACGTGACCGACGAGGACATCATCATCCGCGTGCGGGGCCTGGTGAACCGCTTCGGCGAACAGGTCGTGCACGACGGCCTGGACCTCGACGTGCGCCGCGGCGAGATCCTCGGCGTGGTCGGCGGATCGGGCGCGGGCAAGTCGGTGCTGATGCGCTCGATCCTCGGCCTGCGCATTCCCGACGAGGGCGAGATCGAAGTGCTCGGCGTCGATGCGCGCAGCGAAGACGACGACGTGCGCCTGGTGATCGAACGCAACACCGGCGTGCTGTTCCAGGACGGCGCGCTGTTCTCATCGCTCACCGTCGGCGAGAACGTGCAGGTGCCGCTGAAGGAGCACCACCCCGACGTGCCCGACTCGCTGCGCTACGAACTGTCGCTGCTGAAAGTGAAACTGGCGGGCCTGCCCGCCGATGCGATCGAGAAGCTGCCGTCGCAGTTGTCCGGCGGCATGCGCAAGCGCGCGGGGCTGGCACGCGCGCTGGCGCTCGACCCGCCGCTGCTGTTCCTCGACGAACCCACCGCCGGCCTGGATCCGATCGGCGCCGCCGCGTTCGACGAACTGATCCTCACGCTGCAGCGCGCGCTGGGCCTCACCGTGTTCCTGGTCACGCACGACCTCGACACGCTCTATGCGATCTGCGATCGCGTGGCGGTCATCGCCGACCGCCGCGTGGTCATCAATGCGCCCATCGAGGAAGTCGAGCAGTTCGACCACCCGTGGGTGCGCGAATATTTCCACGGCCCCCGCGCCCGTGCCGCCCGCCCGGCGACCACGGTGCCCGCACCGGCCCCAGGAGTCTGACGATGGAAACCAAGGCCAACTACGTCCTGATCGGCGCGTTCACCATCGCGATCAGCATCTTCGGCCTGCTGTTCGCGTTGTGGGCCGCCAACTGGTCGTCCGAGCGCGAATGGAAGAATTACCGCGTCGTGTTCAACGAAGCGGTGACCGGCCTGTTCGAAGGCGGCAGCGTCCGCTACAACGGCATCAGCGTCGGCACGATCCAGCGCCTGCGCCTGGCGCCCAACGATCCGCGCAAGGTGATCGCCGAAGTACGCATCAGCGCCGACACGCCGATCAAGACCGACACGCACGCGAAGATCTCGCAGGACGGCCTGACCGGCCCCACCTTCATCCAGCTCAGCGGCGGCAGCCCGAATGCGCCGCTGCTGGCAAGCAACGATCGCGACATCGTCCCGACCATCGCCACCGAACCCTCCGCGCTGCAGAACATCGCCGACACCGCCAACCGCCTGGTCACGCGCATGGACGAGGTGCTGAGCGAGGAGAACGTGCGGCGCATTTCCGATTCGCTCGACAACATCCAGAAGCTCACCGGCGCGGTCGCCTCGCAGAAGGAAGACCTCGGCCAGCTGATCGTCAACGCACGCGAAGCCAGCGAACAGCTCAAGGTGACGCTGGTGACCACCAACGGCGCCGTCGAGCGCCTCGACAAGGACGTGATCCGCCAGTTGCCGCAGCTCGTCGACAAGCTGGACCGCACGCTGGTGCAGCTGGAGTCGGTGAGCAGCAACGCCAACGCGATGATCGCGGAGAACCGCGCGCCGCTGGCCAACTTCACCCAGAACGGGTTGCAGCAGGTCGGACCCGCGCTGACCGAACTGCGTGGCCTCGTGCGCGACCTGCGCCGCGTCGCCAGCCGCCTCGACAACAATCCGGCCGGCTACGTGCTCGGCCGCCAGCAACCGAAGGAGTTCGTGCCCGAATGAACCACGCCATCCTGACGCGCACGGCCCTGGTCCTGGCGCTGGCGTCGCTTGCCGGTTGCGGCATCGTGCCGAAGAAGGAACCCATCGCGTTGTATTCGCCCGAGGCGACGGTGCAACCCGATCCGTCCTGGCCGAACGTGCGCTGGCAGTTGCAGATCACGCGCCCGCACGCCAACGAGCTGATCGATTCGCCGCGCATCGTGGTGCGTCCGGCGACGGGCGAACTGCAGGTCTACCACGCCGCGATCTGGGCCGAGCCCGCACCGGACCTGGTGCAGGACGCGGTGCTGCGCGCCTTCGAGGACAGCGGGAAGATCCAGGGCGTCGGCCGCCGCGGCACGGGCATCGCCGGCGACTACGAACTGGCGCTCGACCTGCGCCGGTTCGAATCCGACTACGCCGGCGGCGCCACGCCGAACGCCGACATCGAAGTGGTGGTGAAACTGATCGCGCCGCGCACGAACAGCGTCATCGCGACGAAGACCATCCGCCAGCGCGTGCCCGCGGGCGGGACGGCGGTGGGCGCGGTGGCCGCGGCGTTCGACACGGCGCTGACGAACGTCGTGCAGGACATCGTCGGCTGGACGTTCATCGAAGCGCAGAAGTACGACGTGGCCCATCCGCGGCCGCCCGTCGTCAAATGACTACGTGGCGGCTTCCGGCGCCGCCGCGGGGACGCGCTTGCGTTCCTTCTTCGCCAGCATCGGCTTCTCGACGAAGTGCCACGAGGCCATCGCGAGCGGCAGCGTGCCCAGCGTCGCGAACAGGATCATCCGCTCCGGCGTGATGCCCGGCACCAGCGCCACCAGCATCTGCTGCACCGGGAACGCGTAGATGTAGATGCCGTAGCTGTAGTCGCCGAACCGGTTGAAGCCGCGGACGAACCCGCGCGGCACGTAGGCGAACCACAGCACGATGTACGTGATGACCAGCGGGTAGACCCAGAAGAAATACTTCGGCACCGCGGCGGCGGCGACCAGCGGCAGGGCCAGCGCGATCGCGATCGACGTGCGCATCGGGATGCGCGCGCGGAACAGCCAGAACGCCGCGCCGCAGAAGAACATGAAGAACAGGCGGAACGTGTGCCAGTGCTTGTAGCCGTACAGGTGCGACGCCCAGAACGACAGCAGCATCAGCGTGGTGCCGATCACGATCATCCGCGCGAACGAGCGCAGCTGCTTGTGCTTCGCGGCCGAGGCGGCCCACCACACCAGCGCGAGCAGCAGGTAACTGCGCAGCTCGAACGGCAGCGTCCACAGCGACCCGTTGATCACCTCGTCCATCGGGTGCCCGTCGAACACGCCGGGCAGCTTGAACTTCACGCCCGTCAGGATCGTGGAGTCCTTGAGGATCAGCTTGTAGACGTTCGCATCGGTGAAGTAGTCGTGCAGCGACCACGTCGTGAACACGGGCCCCAGCACGAACGCCAGCAGCAGCGACATCACGATCAGCGCCGGGAAGATGCGCAACGCGCGCGCCTTCACGAACGCCTTGAAGTTGTCCAGGCGCAGCAGGCTCGCGCACACGAGGAACCCGCTGGTGACGAAGAACACGTCCACCGCCACGCCCGCCGGCGTGTAGCCGAGCCACCGCACCCACGGTTCGTGGTTCTGCGGACCCAGCGTGATCGCGTAGCTGTGGCTCCACAGCACCGCGAACGCCGCCAGGAAGCGCACGAGGTTGAAGTTGTTGTCGCGCCCGACGGCGTAGTCCGACAGCTTCATCGTGGAAACGCGCTGCGCCTCAGGCCAGGCGCGCGCGCTGGGCGGCGAGGGCGTCGCGCTGCGCGGTCCATTCGGCCAGGCGCGTGCGCTCCTGTTCGACGACGGCCGCCGGCGCGTTGGCCACGAACGTCTCGCTGGCCAGCTTGTTGGTCGACTTCGCCAGTTCGCCTTCGACGCGCTTGAGCTCCTTGTCCAGGCGCGTGCGTTCGGCGCCGAGGTCCACCAGGCCCTCCAGCGGAACGAACAGCTTGAGTTCGCCGACGAGGCCACCGGCCGACGCCGGCGGTTCGCCGTCGATCCATTCGATGCGCTCGATGCGGTTGAGGAAGCGCAGCGGGGCATCGAAGCGGGCGATGCGCGCGCGATCGGCGGCGGTGCCGGCCTGCAGCAGCAACGCGATCTGCTTCGCGGGCGACACGCCGAGTTCGCTGCGGATGCGGCGCAGGCCGGAGACCATCGCCTTCAGCCATTCCACGTCGGCCTCGGCCGTCGCGTCGCGCGGGAAGTCCTGCGCTTCGGGATACACCTGCAGCGAAATCGTCGACGCAGCGATCGACAGGCGCGGCGCCACGCTGCGCCACAGTTCCTCGGTCACGAACGGCACCAGCGGATGCAGCAGGCGGAGCAGCGCCTCGAGCACGTGCAGCAGCGTGTGGCGCGTGCTGTCGGCCGCGGCGGCGTCGCTGCCGTTGAGCGCGGGCTTGGCGAGCTCGACGAACCAGTCGCAGAACTCGTTCCAGGCGAACTCGTACAACGCCTGCGCGAGCAGGTCGAAGCGGTAGGCGGCGAAGTGCGTCGCGGCCTGCGCCGACACCTCGGACAGGCGCGCGAGGATCCACTTCTCCGCATCCGTCACCGGCTGCGGCGCGCCGTCGAAGGTCTTGCCTTCGGTGTTCATCAGCACGAAGCGCGTGGCGTTCCACAACTTGTTGCAGAAATTCTTGTAGCCCTCGGCGCGGCCGAGGTCGAACTTGATGTCGCGGCCGGGGCCGGCCAGCGCCGTCATCGTGAAGCGCAGCGGATCGGCGCCATGCGCGACGATGCCGTCCGGGAATTCCTTGCGCGTGGCCTTCTCGATCTTCGGTGCGTCGGTCGGCTTCATCAGGCCGGTGGTGCGCTTGGCGACCAGGCTTTCCAGCGAGATGCCGTCGATGATGTCGATCGGGTCGAGGATGTTGCCCTTCGACTTCGACATCTTCTGGCCGTCCTTGTCGCGGACCAGGCCGGTGATGTAGACGTCGCGGAACGGCACGCGCCCCGTGAAGTGGTCGGTCGCCATGATCATGCGCGCGACCCAGAAGAAGATGATGTCGAAGCCGGTCACCAGCACCGAGGACGGCACGTAGCGATCGAAGCCGAGGTCGGCCATCTTCGCTTCGTCCGGCCAGCCCATCGTGCTGATCGGCCACAGCTGCGAGGAGAACCACGTCTCCAGCACGTCGTCGTCCTGGCGCAGCAGCACGTTGGTGCCGAGCTTGTTGCGCGCGCGCGCGTCCGCTTCGTCGCGGCCCACGTAGATGTTGCCGTCGGCGTCGTACCACGCTGGGATGCGATGGCCCCACCAGAGCTGACGGCTGATGCACCAGTCCTGGATGTTTTCCATCCAGTGGCGATAGGTGTTGATCCAGTTCGGCGGGACGAATTGCACGTCGCCTTTCTCGACCAGTTCCATGCCGCGCTTCGCCAGGCCGTCCATCTTCACGAACCACTGGTCCGTCAGGTACGGCTCGATCACCTGGCCCGTGCGATCGCCGCGCGGCACCTGCAGCTTGTGCGGCTTGGTCTCGAGCAGCAGGCCCAGCGCTTCGAGATCGGCGAGCACCGCCTTGCGCGCGACGTAACGATCCAGCGCGCGGTACTTCTCCGGCACGTTGTCGTTGGTGGTCGCGTCGGGCGTGAAGATGTTGATCAGCGGCAACTGGTGGCGCTGGCCGACGAGGTAATCGTTGAAGTCGTGCGCGGGCGTGACCTTGACCACGCCGGTGCCGAACTCGCGATCCACGTACGCATCGGCGATGACGGGGATTTCGCGATCGGTCAGCGGCAGCTTCACCATCTTCCCGATCAGGTGCGAATAGCGTTCGTCGTCGGGATGCACCATCACCGCGGTGTCGCCGAGCATCGTCTCCGGGCGCGTCGTCGCCACCGTCAGCGTGCCGCTGCCGTCGGACAGCGGATACGCGATCGACCACAGCGACCCGTCTTCTTCTTCGTTGGCGACTTCGAGGTCGGAGATCGCGGTCTTCAGCACCGGATCCCAGTTGACGAGGCGCTGGCCGCGATAGATCAGGCCTTCCTCGTGCAAACGCACGAACGACTCGACGACCGCATCGGCCGCCATCGGATCCATGGTGAACACGCTGCGCGACCAGTCGCCCGACGTGCCGAGGCGACGCATCTGGCGTTCGATGGTGTGGCCGCTCTGTTCGCGCCACTCCCACACCTTGTCGATGAAGCCGGCGCGGCCGAGGCCGTCGCGCGTCAGGCCTTCGCGGCCGAGGTTGCGCGCGACCACCATTTCCGTCGCGATGCCCGCGTGGTCGGTGCCCATCTGCCACAGCGCATCGAAGCCGCGCATGCGGTGGTAGCGCACCAGCGCATCCTGCAGCGTGTGCTGGAACGCGTGGCCCATGTGCAGCGTGCCGGTGACGTTCGGCGGCGGCAGCAGCACGACGTAGGGCTTGCCTTCACCGCGCGCGCGGAAGACGCCCGCGTCTTCCCACTCCGCGTACAGGCGGGATTCGAACGAAGCCGGATCGTAGCTGGGGGCGAGGGTGTCGCTCATCGGTGCGTGCTGCCTGGCGTGTGTATCGGTTGTCGCGCGTCGCGGCGGTTACATATCGTGCTTGGTGACATCGAAGCCGCGGGACTGGTACTGCTTCCAGCGTTCGCGCAGCGGGCCGCGCGCGCTTTCGTCGGCGGGCACGACTTCCAGGACGCGTTCGACCGCGCCTTCCACCGCGCCGTCGCGCAGGTTGATCACGATGGGGCGCAGCGGCGCATCGACGCCGGGCGGCGCGATGAGTACCGCGGCCTCTTCCTCGTCGACGTCTTCGCCGGCGATCTGGTGCGGGATGTAGGCGTCTTCGCCCATGTCCCACAACAGGTCATCGAGTTGTTCGGCCTGCGCCGCATCGCGCGCCAGCACCAGCGTCCAGATGCCGGCGTCGTGCGCCTTGCGCGCGAGCTCGCACACCAGGCGCAACGGTTCGGCGCGGAAGCGCGGCTTGGCGATCAGATAGAAGTCGGCGCGCGGCACTAATCAGGCGCCGCGGTCGAGCAACCACTGCGCGAGCAGGTTCACCGGGCGGCCGGTGGCCATGCCGCGCTTGCCTTCGTCGTTGGCGACGCCGGCGATGTCCAGGTGCGCCCAGCGCTGCCCTTCGGCGAAGCGTGCGAGGAAGCAGCCCGCGGTGATCGCACCGGCCCAGCGGCCGCCGATGTTGTAGACGTCGGCGAAGCTGGATTCCAGCAGCGACTGGTATTCGTCCCACAGCGGGAGGCGCCACGCGCGGTCGAAGGTGGTTTCGCCGGCGGCGGCCAGCTCGTTCGCCAGGTCGTCGTGCTTGCTCATCAGGCCGCTGGCGTACTTGCCGAGCGCGACGACGCAGGCGCCGGTGAGCGTGGCGACGTCGACCAGCGCGACGGGCTCGAAGCGCTGCGCATAGGTGAGCGCATCGCACAGGATCAGGCGGCCTTCGGCGTCGGTGTTGCCGACTTCGATGGTCTTGCCGGACATCGACGTGAGCACGTCGGACGGGCGATAGCTGTTGCCGTCGGGCATGTTCTCGACGGCGGGCACGACGACGACGAGGTTGACCGGCAACTGCATGCCGACCGCGGCGACGAAGGTGCCCATCACCGTCGCGGCGCCGCACATGTCGTACTTCATTTCCTCGATGCCGCCCTGCGTCTTCAGGTTGATGCCGCCGGTATCGAAGGTGATGCCCTTGCCGACGAGGACGTAGGGCTTGGCGTCGCCGCCGTTGTTCCACTTCATCACGACCATCTGCGGCTCGTTGGCCGAGCCCTGCGCAACGGCAAGCAGCGAGTCCATTCCGAGCGCTTCCATCTGGTCGCGGCCGAGCACGTCGCATTCGGCCTTGTCGAAGCGCGCGGTGAATTCGCGCGCCTGCTGGCCGAGGTATTGCGGGTTGCACACGTTGGGCGGCAGGTTGCCGAGTTCGCGCGCGAACGCGACGCCCGCGGCGATGGCCTTGCCCTGCGCGAGCGCATGCGCGTCGTCGCCGGCGACCGCCATCGACTTCAGGCCCGTCTCTTCGCGCTTCTTGTTCTTCGCGCCGAGCGTGGCGGTGTAGCGGTAGCACGCGTGCGAGGCGGCGACGATGGCCTGGCGGATGTTCCAGGCGGCGTCGCGCTCGAGCACCGGCACTTCCGACAGCGTGAACAACGCATGGGCGACCGGGCCCGTGCGCAGCGCGCGCGCGGCATCGCCGACGGCCTTGAGGTATTGCGCGGTGCCGAACTTGGCGCGATCGCCGAGGCCGATCACCAGCACGCGCGGCGCGGCGACGCCGGGCAGGTCGTGCAGCAACGCGGTGCGACCGGTCTTGCCGCTGACGTCGCCACGCGCGACCAGGGCGGCGAGCTTGCCGCCGCTGGCGGCGTCGAGCGCCTGCGCCGCGGGGGCAAGGCTGTCGTCGGCGAACGCGCCGACGATGATGCAGTCGGTGGCGGCGCCGGCGGGGGCGGCGGAGGACAGCGTGAATTCGAGGGACATCAGCGGATCCGGGAACGTAACGTCGTGTCGGGGGAAGCCGGGAAGACGTGGGACCGCGGAGGCAGTCCCGTACAATCGCCCGGATAACGAATGCGGAAGTCTACCGATCTCCGAGGCCCGATGCCCAAGCTTGACCGCTATCTCACGCGCGAATTCACCCAATCCGTATTCGCCGCGATGGTGGTGCTGGGCCTGGTGAGCCTGGGCGGCGTGTTCGCCGACCTGCTCGGCGAGATCGCGCGCGGCAAGGTCCCGGCGGGCCTGCTGCTCTCGCAGCTGGGCCTGCGCCTGGTGGATTTCCTGCCCATCCTGCTGCCGCTGTCGCTGATGCTCGGCCTGCTGCTGGCGCTGGGCCGGCTGTATCGCGATTCCGAAATGCCCGTGCTGGCCTCCATCGGCATCGGCCCGGGCCGCATGTTGCGTCCGCTGATGATGGTGACCTTGCCGGTCGTGGCGGTCATCGCGGTGTGCGCCCTGTGGCTGGGCCCGTCGGCCAAGCGCCTGGGCGACCAGATGGTCTACGAGGCCAACCGCAACCTGCTGATCACGGGCCTGGAGCCCGGCAAGTTCACCGCGCTGCCGAACAACGGCGGCATCGTGTACGTGGGCGGCATGAGCGCGGACGGGCGCACCTTCACGCAGATGTTCGTGCATCGGCTGGAAGGCGAGCGCGTGGACGTGAGCACGTCGGCGTCCGGGTCGCTGTACCTGGAGCGCGACGGCACGCGTTACCTGCGCCTGGACGATGGCTTCCGCGTCGAAGGCCCGGCCGGCCCCGGTCGCGATTACCGCCTGATGCGCTACAAGCGCAACGAACTGCGCCTGCCCGACGCCGACATCAAGCGCAGGAAGAACGATCCGGAACTGGAATCGACGCTGGACCTGCTGACCGACGCGCGCCCCGAAGCCGCCGCGCAACTGCACTGGCGCATCGCGCCGATCCTGTTGGCGCTCGCCTTCGCGCTGATCGCGGTGCCGATGGCGCGCAGCGCGCCGCGGCAGGCGCGTTACGGCCGCGTGCTGATGGCCTTCCTCGGATACCTCGTGGGCATGAACCTCACCATCCTCGGCACGCAGTGGATTTCCGAAGGCAAGTCGCCTGCGGCGCTGGGTCTTTGGTGGTTGTTCCTGCCGCTGCTCGCGTTCGCGGCCTGGCTGTACGTGCGCGACGGGAAGATGTCCACGCCGAAGCTGCGTCGCGCGGGAGCGTCGGCATGATGCCGTTCCCGAAGATCCACGACCTCTACATCGGGCGCGTGGTGATCGTCACCGTGCTCGCGACGTGGGGCATCGTGCTCGGCCTGGACCTGATCCAGGCCACGATCGGCGAACTCGGCGACATCGGCACGGGCCGCTACGACTTCATGCACGCGCTGGTGTCGATCCTCTACACCGCGCCGCGCCGTGCGTACACGTTGTTCCCCACCGCGGCCGTCGTCGGTGCGCTGATGGGGCTGGGCCAGCTGGCCGCCAGTTCCGAACTCACCGCGTTGCGCGCGGTGGGCCTGTCGCGCCGTCGCCTGAGCGGTGCGGTTGCGCTCGCGCTGGCGTTGCTGACGTTGCTGATGGTGGTCAACGGCGAAACGCTCGCGCCTTGGGGCCAGCGCCAGGCCGACAACGTGAAGTCGGAAGCCAAGTCCAACAACGCGATCTCCGCGCAGTACCAGGGCGTGTGGGCGCGCGAAGGCGACATGTTCCTCAACGCGCACACCGGGCAGCAGCGCACGTCGGGCGCGGACCACTGGCTCGAGCTGCGCGACGTGAGCCTGTACCAGTTCGACGAACGCGGGCGGCTGGCCTCGATCGCGCAGGCCGCGGTCGCCGAGCATCGCCAGTCCGGCTGGCTGCTGCGCGACGTGGTGCGCACGAGATTCGACGATGCCTCGGTGCGGCAGGAACACATCCCGGAGGAACGCTGGAAGACGCAGCTGGACGACGCCGCGCTCGCCGCCAGCGTCACGCGCCCGCGCTACCTGCCGTCGAAGGAACTGAAGAACAGCATCGACTACTTCAAGCGCAACGGCCTGGATTCGCTCGACTTCGAAGAGATCTACTGGAGCCGCTGGTTCTACGCGCTCAACGTGCTCGCGTTGTGCCTGGCGGCGGTGCCGTTCGCGTTCGGTTCGCTGCGCAGCGGCGGGCTGGGCAAGCGCCTGTTCATCGGCATCGTGTTCGCGCTCGGCTTCTGGATGCTGCAGACGCTGTTCGGCAACCTCGCACGCGCCTACCACATCGATTTCCGCATCGCCTACCTGTTGCCGCTGGTGGTGATGATGGGGACGTCGATGCTGTTGTTCCGGCGACGGTCGGGCTAGGCCTTCGTGCGCGGCGGCATGCGTTCCATGCGCGTGCCGCTGGCGCGGTCGTGCCAGGTGAGGCGGTCGCGATCGATCCACGCCCACCAGAAGCCCAGGCCCGCGAGCGCCAGCGACACCGCGCCCACTGCATAGCGGATCCACAGCGCGCGCCACGAGGCGAGGGCGCCCGAGGCATCCACCACGCGCAGGCGCCACGGACGCATGCCGAGCGTCTGCCCGCCGCGGTGCCAGCTCAGGACGGCGTACAGGCCGCCGATCAACCAGCACACGGCCCACAACACCCACTGCAGCGGGCTGAAGGCGGCGATGTTCTGGTGCGGGTCGTGGCCGGCGATCGTGTAGCCGAGGGTGAAGGCCAGCGACGCCAGCATCCACAGCGCGACCACCGGGAAGACGTCGTACACCAGGGCCAGCAGGCGCCAGAAGACGAGGGTGGGGCGGCGGGGCGTCGGGGCATCGGTCATGGGCGAAAGGATAGCGCGGCGCTTTCGGCAGTCCTGGTGGCTTGCGCTCGTCATCCCCGCGCAGGCGGGGATCCAGAAGCAAAAGCGTAAAGCGCATCAACCGCCTCCGGCCCGGCGCTCCGCCGCGATGAGGGCGACAGGTCCTTGCCCGGCGCGTTCCGCTGTCCCTGCTCCAAGCACCGGCCGTGCGCCATCCATGGCGCACTTCAAGGACCTATCACCCTCATCACGTCGAAGCGCTTCGCGACCTGAGCGTTGCGACGCTGCGTAGGCGTAGTGCCTCGCACCGGATCGGTAAGTGGCTGGCGAACAGCTGCACCCGGACGGATGGCGCACTGCACGCCCAGCCAATCCCGCTCCGCTGCCTCGCCATCCTTGGCTGCGAGCATCGGCGCCGTCCATCCATGGACGGCTGCGCGGGATTGGCTCGGCGTGCGGTGCGCCTCACCGCAACGTTGATGTCTGCAAATTCGGTTTGCGAAAGCAGCGCGCTGCTTATGAAGCTTGTTTGGCTGGCGCTTTGCTTGCGCAACAGAATTTGCGAACAAAACGTTTCGGTGCTTCCCATCGATGGAGAGCCCCCTTTGAGTCAAAGGGGGCGGCGCGACAGCGCGGGGGAATGTGGGTGTACAGGGCCGGGGCCCAAAGTTTTGCGCAGCAAAATTTTGGGAGCGCATTGGCGCGCCCGCGCCAAAGCGCTGCGCTAATCTGTCGCCATGCCTTCCAAGCCGTCCGAACTTCGCGCCATCGCCCTGCAGCGCGCCCCGGTGAACGCGGCCGACGAAGCGGCGATCGCGGCATTCCTCGATGCGCTGTGGTCCGAAAGCGGCGTGGCGCAGGCCACGCTCGAAAGTTATCGCAGCGACCTGGAAGGCCTGGCGCGCTGGCGCGACGGCCGCGGCGGCGGCATCGCGACCGCCGATCGCGCGGTGCTCTTCGACTATTTCGCCGAACGCACGAACGCCGGCTATTCCGCGCGCAGCAACTCGCGCCTGCTCTCCACGTTGCGCGCGTTCTACGCCCATTGCGTGCGTCGCCGCGATCGCGCGGACGATCCGACGGCATTGATCGATCCGCCGCGCCTGCCGCGTTCGTTGCCGAAGGCGCTCTCGGAATCGGAAATCGATGCGCTGCTGTCCGCGCCCGAAATCCACGACCCGATCGGCCTGCGCGACCGCGCGATGTTCGAACTGATGTACGCCTGTGGCCTGCGCGTGAGCGAGCTGTGCAACCTGCCCTCCACGGGACTCAACCTGCGCCAGGGCGTGCTGCGCGTGATGGGCAAGGGCAGCAAGGAACGCCTGGTGCCGCTGGGCGAAGAGGCGCAGCACTGGCTCGAGCGGTATCTCGCCGAAGCGCGCCCGAAGATCGCGGGCAAGCGCGCGCTCGCGTCCCTGTTCCTCGAACACAGCGGCGAGCCGCCGTCGCGCCACAAGTTCTGGATGCTGGTGAAGCAGTACGCGGTGAAGGCGGGCATCGATCCGCGCCGCATCAGCCCGCACGGCCTGCGCCACAGCTTCGCCACGCACCTGCTCAACCGCGGCGCGGACCTGCGCGCGCTGCAACTGCTGCTGGGGCACAGTTCGCTGTCGACCACGCAGATCTATACGTTGGTCGCGCGCGAACATCTCCAGAAACTGCACGCGAAACATCACCCGAGGGGATGAATCCCGCGGCATGAATGGGCCAGGCGTGTGCGAAGGCGTGACCGCCGGTACTGGTGCGTCGCGGCCGTCGTGCCAGAATCCGGCGCGTCGACCAGCCCCCGCTGGCCTCCCTTCGATTCCCAGGATCCCGATGAAGCGCCTTCCCCTCACCCTGCTCGGCGTCGCCCTCAGCCTGTCCGCCTGCGCCCAGAGCGCGGCACCGGCCACCGCGGCCAAGCCCGGCGCGCAATCCAAGCCTGCGCCGGTCACCGAACCTGCCTACGCCGCCGGCACGCCCGAAGCCCGCGCGCGCGCCGCCATCCGCAAGATCAACCCCAGCGTGTCGGTCGACCGCGTGGGCCCGGCGCCGATCCCCGGCTTCCGCCAGGCCGTGGTCGCCGGCGAAGTCTTCTACATCAGCGACGACGGCAAGTACCTGATGCAGGGCAAGCTGTTCGACATCGCCACGCGCAAGGACCTCGGCGAACCGGTGATGGAAGGCGTGCGCCGCGACCTGCTGAAGACCATCCCGATCCGCGACCGCATCGTCTTCTCGCCGCCCAACCCGAAGTACACGGTCACCGTCTTCACCGACGTGGAATGCGGCTATTGCCGCAAGTTCCACAGCCAGATCGCCGAATACAACAAGCAGGGCATCGCCGTGCAGTACGTGGCGTTCCCGCGCATGGGCCTGGGCAGCCCGGACTTCAACAAGATGGTCTCGGTGTGGTGCTCGACCGATCCGCGCCGCGCGCTCACCGACGCGAAGAACGACCGTCCGATCCCGGCGAAGACCTGCACCAACCCGGTCACGATGGAATACGACGTCGGCCGCCGCGTGGGCCTGGAAGGGACCCCGCTGGTGCTCACCCAGGACGGCGCGGAGCTGGGTGGCTACCTCCCGCCGGACCGCCTGCGCGCGGCGCTCGATGCACACGCCGCCGGCAAGCAGGCCGTGAAGCAGGGCCAGGTGGAACCGGTGGCGGCGGGCGCGGCGGGTTCGCGCTGATCGGCACGCGTTGAAGGTCGGGGCCTTGGGCCCCGCGCGGGTCCGGTAGAATGCCGGGCCCGTCCATCGGTTACCCCCAGCGATGATCGTGTTGGAGGGCCATCCGGCCCTGTCGCCGTTCCGCCGCGAACGGCTCGAAGCCCGCCTCCGCGCGATCTCGCCCGGGCTGCGCCTGCAGGGCGCGTGGTTCACCTACTGGGTCCAGCCGACGGCGGCGGACGCAGCCGGCCTCGACCGCGCCGCGCTCCACCGCATCCTCGAAGCCGGCGACGCACAGGCGCCGCGCGAATCCGGTGCCATCTCCCGCTACGTCCTCCCGCGCCTCGGCACGATCTCGCCGTGGGCGAGCAAGGCGACCGAACTGCTGCACGGCGCCGACCTGCCGGTGCAGCGCGTCGAACGCGGCCTGCGCCTGGACGTGGCCGGCTGGCCCGACGACGTCGCCACGCAATCCGCGCTCGCCCGCCTGCTGCACGATCCGATGACGCAATCGCTCGTCGCCGATCGCGACGCGGGCGCCGCGATGTTCGCCACGCCCGACAAGGCCGCGCTGGAACGCGTCCCGCTGATGCAGCTCGATGTTGCCAACGTGCGCCTCGGCCTCGCGCTGGCCGACGACGAGATCGATTACCTCCGCGACCGTTACGGCGAACTCGCGCGCGACCCGCACGACGTCGAACTGATGATGTTCGCGCAGGCCAACTCCGAGCATTGCCGCCACAAGATCTTCAACGCCGGCTGGACCATCGACGGCCGCGAACAGCACGCCAACGGCCAGGCCGTCTCGCTGTTCAAGATGATCAAGCACACGCACGCGAAGACGCCGCAGCACACGCTCTCCGCGTACAGCGACAACGCGGCGGTGGTCGAAGGCCCGGTCGCGCAGCGCTTCCGCCCGGATCCGCACACGCAGGAATACCGCGCCGAAGCGCCGCTGCCCGGCGCGTTCTGCATCAAGGTCGAAACGCACAACCATCCCACCGCGATCTCGCCGTTCCCCGGTGCATCGACGGGCGCGGGCGGCGAGATCCGCGACGAAGGCGCCACCGGTCGCGGCGGCCGCCCGAAGGCGGGCCTGTGCGGGTTCTCCGTGTCGCACCTGCGCATCCCCACGCTGCCGCAACCGTGGGAAGCGCATCGCGCGCTCAACCCGCGCATGGCGCCGGCGCTGGAGATCATGCTCGACGGCCCGCTGGGCGCGGCGGCGTTCAACAACGAATTCGGTCGCCCGAACCTCAACGGGTATTTCCGCAGCTTCGAACTCGCCGAAGGCGAAGGCCTGGCGCGCGCGTACGACAAGCCGATCATGCTGGCCGGCGGCATCGGCACGATGGATCGCGCGATGGTCGCCAAGCGTCCGCTCTCGCCGGGCGATGCGGTGATCGTGCTCGGGGGGCCGGCGATGCTGATCGGCCTGGGCGGTGGTGCGGCGAGTTCCGTGGCGTCCGGCGACAGCGCCGAAGACCTCGACTTCGCTTCCGTGCAGCGCGACAACCCGGAGATGGAACGCCGCGCGCAGGAAGTCATCGACCGCTGCGTTGCGCTCGGCGACGACAATCCGATCCTCTCGATCCACGACGTGGGCGCAGGCGGCCTGTCCAACGCGATCCCGGAATTGCTGCACGACTCCGGCGTGGGCGGCATCATCGACCTCGATCGCGTGCCGTCCGACGACCCGTCGTTGTCGCCGATGCAGTTGTGGTGCAACGAATCGCAGGAACGCTACGTGATGGGCCTGGCGCCCGAGCGCGTCGCCGAATTCGCCGCGCTGTGCCTGCGCGAGCGCTGCCCGTTCGCGGTGGTCGGCTACGCGACGGCGGAAGAACGCCTCATCGTCGCGAAGGGCGCCGCGCCCGATGCATTGCCCGATGACCGCGCGATCGATCTGCCGATGGACGTGCTGTTCGGCAAGGCGCCGAAGATGCATCGCGATACCTCGACGCCCTCGCCGCCGCGCTGGCCCGAACTCGCGCTGGGCGCACTCGACCTCAACGCCGCCGGCCTGCGCGTGCTCGCGCATCCCACCGTCGCTGCGAAAAACTTCCTGATCACCATTGGCGACCGCACCGTCGGCGGCCTCACCGCGCGCGACCAGCTGGTCGGCCCGTGGCAGATGCCCGTCGCCGATTGCGCGATCACGCTCGCCGATTACACGGGCTTCGCCGGCGAAGCGATGGCGGTGGGCGAACGCGCGCCGCTCGCGTTGCTCGACGCTGCCGCCGCCGCGCGCATGGCGGTGGGCGAAGCGATCACCAACCTGTGCGCCGCGCCCGTCGTCGCGCTCGACCAGGTCAAGCTGTCCGCCAACTGGATGGCCGCGGCCGGCCACCCGGGCGAAGACGCGAAACTGTTCGAGGCCGTGCGCGCCGTGGGCCTGGAACTGTGCCCCGCGCTCGACCTCAGTATCCCGGTCGGCAAGGACTCGCTGTCGATGCAGGCGCAGTGGCACAGCGATGGCGTGGCGCGGAAATCCGTGTCGCCGGTGTCGCTGATCGTCTCCGCCTTCGCGCCGGTCGACGACGTGCGCACGCAACTCACGCCGCTGCTGGCGCGCGACACCGAGACCGAGGTGTGGCTGATCGGCCTCGGCGGCGGCAAGCAGCGCCTCGGCGGTTCGATCCTGGCGCAGTGCCATCCCGAAGCGGGCGCGAGCAACGGCACGCTGCCGGCGTTCGCGGGCGCGGTGCCGGACCTCGACGATCCGCAGCGCCTGCGCGCGTTCTTCGAACTGATCCGCGATGCACGCGAAGCGGGCTTGCTGCTGGCGTACCACGATCGTTCCGACGGCGGCGCGTTCGCGGCGCTGTGCGAAATGGCGTTCACCTCGCACGTCGGCCTGGACATCTCGCTCGATGGCTGGGGCGAGGATCCGTTCCGCACGCTGTTCAACGAGGAGCTCGGCGCGCTGGTGCAGATCGCTTCGGAGGATCGCGCGGAATTCGCCGACCTCGTCGCGCGCCATGGCCTGATCGATTGCGCGCAGCGCATCGCGCGCCCCACCACCGGCCCCGTCGTGCGCGTGATGCGCGACAACACGCTGCTCACCGAATGGCGCTGGGATGCGTTGTTCGATGCGTGGTGGTCGGTGACGCACGCCATGCAGCGCCTGCGCGACAACCCGGAATGCGCCGACGAAGAACGCGTGTCCACGCGCCGCTTCGATGCGCCGGGCCTGCAGCCGAAGCTCACGTTCGATCCCGCCGAAGACATCGCGGCGCCGTACATCGGCACCGGCGCGCGTCCGCGCGTGGCGATCCTGCGCGAGCAGGGCGTCAACAGCCAGATCGAAACGGCGTTCGGCTTCGACCGCGCGGGCTTCGCCGCGGTCGACGTGCACATGAGCGACCTCATCGCCGGGCGCATGCGCCTGGACGATTTCACCGGCTTCGTCGCGTGCGGCGGGTTCAGCTACGGCGACGTGCTCGGCGCGGGCCGCGGCTGGGCCACGTCGATCCTGGAACGCGCGGAGATGCGCGAGGCGTTCGCGCGCTTCTTCGAACGCGGCGACACCTTCGCGCTCGGCGTGTGCAACGGTTGCCAGATGCTGGCGCAGCTCAAGCCGATCATCCCGGGCGCCGAACACTGGCCGCGCTTCCTGCGCAACCGCAGCGAACAGTACGAAGCGCGCCTGGCGATGCTGGAAGTGTTCGAGACGCCGTCGATCTTCCTGCGCGACATGGCGGGCTCGCGCATCCCGGTCGCGGTGGCGCACGGCGAAGGTCGCGCATCGTTCGACGATCCGATGGATGCGCAGGTCGCGCACATCGCGTTGCGTTACGTCGAAGGCGACGGGCGTGCGGCGGAGTTGTATCCCGCCAACCCCAACGGTTCGCCCGACGGCATCGCCGGCCTCACCACGCGCGACGGTCGCGTCACCATCCTGATGCCGCATCCGGAACGCACGTTGCGCAGCGCGAACTACAGCTGGGCGCCGCGCGAGTGGGGCCACGATTCGCCGTGGATGCGGATGTTCCGCAACGCGCGCGCCCGCGTCGGTTGAAAAAAGAAGGCCCGGTCTCGCGACCGGGCCTTCCGCCTTCCGCGCCGAATCAGGGGGTCAGCGCGTGAAGTTGAAGTTCGCCACCTTGGTGCTGCCGTCCGTGAACTTGACCTGCAACTGGCGGCACGTGCCCGCCCAGGTCTTGTCGGTCTTCCACACGTAGATGTACTGGCCGGCGCCCGCGTCGTAGCTGAGGCTGCTGCCGCCGGCGGTCACGGTTTCCTCCACCGCGTCCTGCACCGCGCCGTTGCACGTCATCACGATCGACTTCGGGAAGCCCGCGGCGAAGATCGCCAGGCCCTGGTTGCCGCCCAGCGCGAACTTCACCGGGATCGCCTGGCCCGCCTTGACCACGTTCACCACCGGCAGGTTGTCGATCGGCTTGAAGAAGCCGGTGAACGCGAAGTTGACGTTGACGTGGAAGCTGCTGGTCGACGCGTTGCCGTAGTCGTCGGTGGCCGTGCAGTTGATCGTGGTGCTGCCCGCGGCGAACGTGCTGCCCGAGGCCTGCACGCACACCACCGTGACGCTCGCATCGACGAGGTCCGTGGCGACCGGCAGCGTGTAGGTCACCACCGCGCTCGAGTTGGCCGGCGCGATCGCGTCGACGTCCGCGTGCGGTTGCAGCACCGGCGCGGTCGTGTCGCGCACCGTGACCTTGAAGCTGGTGCCCGTCGCGTGGTTGCCGTGTGCATCGGTCGCGTTGCAGGCGACGGTCGTGACGCCGAGCGGGAACGTCGTGCCCGCGGCCTGCAGGCAGGTCGCCACGCCGTTGCCGTCGACCGCGTCGCTCGTGGCGGGCGCGGTGTAGTTCACCGTCGCGCCCGCGGCGCTCGTCGCTTCGATCACCAGGTCGCTGTGCGCGGCGATCACCGGCGCGGTGGTATCGACGACGCTGGCGTTGAAGTGCGTGCCGGTCGCCGCGTTGCCCGCGTGGTCGGTCGCCGCGCAGTGCACCGTCGTGTCGCCGAGCGCGAAGGTCGCGCCGGACGCCGGCGTGCAGGTCGCCAGGCCATTGCCGTCGACGAGGTCGTGCGTCGCCGGATGCGTGTACGTCACGGTGGCGCCCGACGGGCCGGTGGCTTCGAACGGACCGATGTCGCCGTGGCCGTCGATGGTGGGCGGCGTGCTGTCGATGACCTGCACGTCGAAGTGCGTGGTCGTCGCGTGGTTGCCGTGCGCATCGATGGCGTTGCAATCCACCGCGTGCGTGCCGAGGGCGAAGGTGGCACCCGAGACAGGCGTGCAGGTCGCGGTGCCGTTGCCGTCGACCGCGTCGTGCGTGGCGGGCGCGCTATAGCTGACCGCGGCGCCGGACGGACCGGTGGCTTCGATGCCGAGGATGTCGGCGTGTCCATCGATCACCGGCGGCGTCGTGTCGACCACTTCGACATCGAAGTGCGTCTGCACCGCGTGGTTGCCGTGCGCGTCGGTGGCATCGCAATCCACGGTCGTGTGGCCGAGCGCGAACGTCGAACCGGACGCGGGCAGGCAGGTCGCGGCGCCGATGCCGTCGACGGCGTCGTGCGTCGCGGGCGCGGTGTAGCTCACCGTCGCACCGGCCGCGCTCGTGGCTTCGATCCCTGCCACTGCGTCGTGCGCGTCGATCACCGGCGGCGTCGTGTCGACCACTTCGACATCGAAGTGCGTCTGCACCGCGTGGTTGCCATGCGCGTCGGTGGCATCGCAATCCACGGTGGTGTGGCCGAGGGCGAACGTCTCGCCCGACGCCGGTGCGCAGGTCGCGGTGCCGGCGCCGTCCACCAGGTCGAGCGTGGCGGGCGCGGTGTAGTTCACTACTGCGCCGGCCGCACTGGTCGCTTCGATACCGGGAATGTCGTCGTGCGCGGCGATCGCCGGCGGCGTCGTGTCGACGACGTCCACCGTGAACGTCGTGGCGACCGCGTGATTGTGGTGCGCGTCGTCCGCGTTGCAGGTCACCAGCGTGGTGCCGAGCGCGAACGTCGCGCCGG
The DNA here is from genome assembly GCF_018406645.1 of Lysobacter helvus. Taxonomy (NCBI): domain Bacteria; kingdom Pseudomonadati; phylum Pseudomonadota; class Gammaproteobacteria; order Lysobacterales; family Lysobacteraceae; genus Lysobacter; species Lysobacter helvus. The sequence continues at coordinate 853,320 of NZ_AP024546.1, read as the reverse complement.
AGACAGGCAGGCAGGTCGCGATGCCGGTGCCGTCGACCAGGTCGTGCGTGGCCGGCGCGGTGTAGGTCACGACGGCGCCCGACGGGCCCGTTGCCTCCACGTCGGCGATGTTGCCGTGCACTTCAATCGAGGGCGGCGTGGTGTCGACCACGCTGACGTCGAACGTGGTTTCGTCGGCGGCGTTGCCCGCGGCGTCGCTCTTGTTGCAGTGGACCGTCGAGGTGCCGAGCGCGAACGTCGCGCCGGAGGCGGGCAGGCAGAGCGCCAGGCCATCGCCATCGACGGCGTCGTGCGTGGCCGGCGCGGTGTAGGTCACCACGGCGCCGCTCGCGAACGACGCTTCGATCGGGCCCACGGGGTCGTGCGCATCGATGGTCGGCTTGGTCGTGTCGACCACGTGCACATCGAAGCTGGTCTGCACCGCGTGGTTGCCGTGCGCATCGGTGGCGTTGCAGTGCACGGACGAATGGCCGAGCGCGAACGTGGAACCGGACGGCGGCACGCAGCTCGCGGTGCCGGTGCCGTCGACGGCGTCATGCGACGCGGGACTGGCGTACGTCACTGCGGCGCCCGCACTGCTCGTTGCTTCGATCGGGCCGACGTCGCCGTGCGCGTCGATCGTCGGGGCCGTCGTGTCCATCACGCTGAGCACGAACGTCTGCGCCGACGCACTGTTGCCGCGCGCATCCGTCGCACCGCAGCTCACCGTGGTGTCGCCGAGCGCGAAGGTGCTGCCGCTGGACGGCGCGCACGAGGCCGTGCCCGCGCCGTCGACCGCGTCGAGCGTCGTCGCGGTGAAGTTCGCCGTCGCGCCGCTGGCGCTGGTGGCTTCCACGGCGAACGCGGCCGGCATCGTGATCACCGGCGCCGTCGTGTCGCGCACCGTGATGTTGAAGGTCTTGTGCGCTGCGTTGCCGGCGGCGTCGCTCGCATCGCACGCCACCGAGGTGATGAACGCATTGCCCGGCAAGGCGGCCAGCGCGAACGTGCTGCCCGACGGCGGCACGCAGGCGAGCGGCTCCGGGAATTCGTCTTCCACCGCGTCCTGCGACGTGGCGGTGTAGGTCACGGCGGCACCGGCGGAGGAGGTCGCTTCGGCGGTGATATCGGCGGGCACCGCGATGACGGGCGCGGTGACGTCCTTGATGAACAAGCCGCACGACGCGGACGTCGTTGCGTTCGCGGCGTCCTTCACCGTGAGCGTCAGCGTCATGCCGCCGAGCTGGTTGTAGCCCAGGTGCGGCACGCTGAAGGTGATCGAGGGCGTGGTGAGTCCGCCGATGTTGAGGTTCGGCAAGCCGGCGTTCTGGCCCCACGCGTAGGTGAGCGGGCCGCCTTCGGGATCGTTCGACGCGTTGCCGTTGAACGTGACGCCCGCGCCTTCGTTCGCGGTGATGACGCCACCGGGACACACGAGCGAGGCGATCGGCGGATCGTTCGTCCAGACCACGCTGACGGAGCGGTCGACGAAACTCGACAGGCTGCCGTCGCTCACGGTGAGCCGGAAGCCGAGCGTCGTGGTGACGGGCACGTTGGGCGCGACGAACGTGGCGGTGGCCGTGTTCGCGTTGGCCAGCGCGACCGTCGGCGAACCGGAGATCTGCGTCCACGCATAGGTGAGCGCCTGGCCATCCGGATCGGAGGAGGCGGTGCCGTTCAACGTGACGGTCTGGCCTTCGACGGGATTGAGCGGCGAGATGAAGGCGGACGCGACCGGCGGCGAGTTGGTGAACACGTCGGTGACGTTGATGACCGTGGTGATCGAACTGGTGTCGGTGCCGCATGTCACCGTGAGGCGGAACGTCAGCGCCGCACCGGCCGGGCCGACGGCGGGCGCGCTGAAGGTCGGCTTCTGCGCGGTGCTGTTGCTCAGCGTCGCCGGCAGGCCGGCGGGCGTGCTGCCGACGTACGTCCACTGGAACGCCAGGTCGTTGTTGCCGGGCGTGGACTTGCTGCCGTCCAGCGTGACCACGGTGGCGACGCCGCCGGTGCGCTCCGGCACCGTCTGGCTGGTCGGATCGATGCGGGCGTTCGGGTTGCCGTTGCAGGCGGCCCAGGCGGGCGCGGCGGCGGAGGCCAGCAAAACGGAAAGGGCAAGCGCCCATCCCCGGCGCGAGGCGAGGTGCGGATTCATTGTGGTGTCCCCCTGTAGGACTGGACGCCCGCACGCAAAATGCGAACTGGTTCACAGTTTGAGGGTGGGTGCGCCTGCAACAGAGCCGCTGTATCGGCCGGCCAGACGGCGTTCCGCCACCGCTGGTCGGCGATCCGGGCGCCACGGAGGCTCTGCTACAGTCGCGACCCGGGTCACGGAAGGACCCAAAACCGCGCATGCCAGAGGCCGAATGAACGCCATCGTCGACCCCATGCCGCCAGGCGACGGTATCGAGGCCGCGGCGGACGAACGCATCGTCGCCGCCCTCGTCGAACGCGGGCGCCTGAAGGACGCCGACCTCGCCCGTGCCCGCCGCCTGCAGGAAGAAACCGGCGGCAGCCTGCTGTCCCTGGTCGCCCGCCTGGGCCTGGTGTCCGAGCGCGACCACGCCGAAGCCGCATCTACCGTCCTCGGCCTCCCGCTGGTGAGCGCGAAGGACGCGCCCGAGCTGCCGCCGGACACCGTGGCGCTCTCGCCCAAGTTCATGAAGCAGTTCCACGTCGTGCCGCTGGCCGACCACGGCCAGGTGCTCGACGTGCTGGTCGCCGATCCGCAGGACCTGTACGCGCTCGACGCCGTGCGCCTGGCCACCGGCCGCGAGGTGCGCGCGAGCATCGCGTTGCGTTCGGAAATCGACGACCTGATCGAACGCTGGCACGGCCAGGGCCGCAGCGCGATGGGCGCGATCATCGAAACCGCCGAAGGCGAAACCGGCGACATGGACGACGTGGAGCACCTGCGCGACCTCGCGTCGGAAGCGCCCGTCATCCGCCTGGTGAACCTGGTCATCCAGCGCGCGGTGGAACTGCGCGCGTCGGACATCCACATCGAACCGTTCGAGAACCGCCTGAAGGTGCGTTACCGCGTCGACGGCGTGCTCGAGGAAGCCGAAAGCCCGCCGGCCAACCTGACGGCGGCGATCATCAGCCGCATCAAGATCATGGCGAAGCTCAACATCGCCGAGCGCCGCCTGCCGCAGGACGGCCGCATCATGTTGCGCGTGCAGGGCAAGGAACTCGACCTGCGCGTGAGCAGCGTGCCCACCGCGCACGGCGAAAGCGTCGTGATGCGCCTGCTCGACCGCGAGACGGTGGTGTTCGACTTCCACCGCCTCGGCTTCACCGACGAATTCCTGCCGCAGTTCCAGCACGTGCTCGAACAACCGCACGGCATCCTGCTGGTCACCGGCCCCACCGGTTCGGGCAAGACGACGACGCTCTACACCGCGCTGAGCAAGCTCAACACCAGCGACGTCAAGATCATCACGGTCGAGGATCCGGTCGAATACCAGATCGAAGGCATCAACCAGATCCAGGCGAAGCCGCAGATCGGCCTGGATTTCGCCAATGCCTTGCGTTCGATCGTGCGCCAGGACCCGGACATCATCATGATCGGCGAAATGCGCGACCTGGAAACCGCGCGCATCGCGATCCAGTCCGCGCTCACCGGTCACCTGGTGTTGTCGACGCTGCACACCAACAACGCCGCCGGCGGCATCACGCGCCTGCTCGACATGGGGGTGGAGGATTACCTGCTCACCTCCACCGTCAACGGCATCCTCGCGCAGCGCCTCGTGCGCCGGCTGCATCGCGAAACGGCGGAACGCTATCGCCCGTCGCCGGAAGAAATCGAAAAGTTCGGCCTGCGCCGCTGGCAGCCAGAAGGCGAGATCTACCTGTATCGCCCGCAACCGTCCGAGGTCTCGCCCACCGGATACCTCGGCCGCACGACGATCATGGAATTCCTGGTCATGGACGACGAACTGCGTCGCGCCGTGATGCGCCACGCCGGCATGGGCGAGATCGAACAGCTCGCGCGCAAGGCCGGCATGCGCACGATGTACGAAGACGGCATCACGAAGGCCCTGGCCGGCGTGACCACGATCGAAGAAGTCCTGCGCGTCACCGAGGACGCATGACCCCATGCCCCTGTATCGCTACAAGGCGCTGAATTCCCGCGGCGAGACGCTCGACGGCCAGATGGAGGCCGCGACGTCCGGCGAAGTGGTCGTGCGCCTGCAGGAGCAGGGGCACATCCCGGTCGAAGCGAAACTCGCATCCGAAGCGGGCGGCGATTCGGCGTGGCGTACGCTGTTCAAGTCCAAGCCGTTCGCGGGCGCGCGACTGGTGCAGTTCACGCAGCAGCTGGCGACGTTGCTCGCCGCGGGCCAGCCGCTCGATCGCGCGCTGACCATCCTGCTCGAACTCCCCGAAGACGAACGCGCGCGCCGCACCATCAGCGACATCCGCGATGCGGTGCGCGGCGGCAGTGCGCTGTCCACGGCGCTCGAACGCCAGCACGGCACCTTCGGCCGCCTGTACGTGAACATGGTGCGCGCCGGTGAAGCGGGCGGATCGCTGCACGAAACGCTGCAGCGCCTGGCCGAATACCTCGAACGCTCGCGCGCGATGCAGGGCCGCGTGATCAACGCGCTGATCTACCCGGCCATCCTGCTGGCGATGGTGGGCCTGAGCCTGCTGTTCCTGATGGGCTACGTCGTCCCGCAGTTCGCCACGATGTACGAAAGCCTGGACGCCGAATTGCCGTTCTTCTCGCGCATCGTCGTGGGCCTGGGCCTGTTCGTGCACGACTGGTGGTGGGTGCTGGTCGCCATTCCGGCGCTGCTGCTGTGGTGGTTCGACCGCAAGCGGCGCGACCCCGCCTTCCGCGCGCGCTTCGATGAATGGCTGTTGCGGCAGCGGTTCGCGGGCCCCCTGGTGGCGCGCATGGAAACGGCGCGCCTGGCGCGCACGCTCGGCACCCTGCTGCGAAACGGCGTCCCGCTGCTCACCGCGCTCGGCATCGGCCGCAACGTGATGGGGAACCAGACCCTCGCCGCGGATGTCGAAGCCGCCGCCGAGGAAGTGAAAGGCGGCGTCGGGCTGTCCGCCGCGCTCGGCCGCGGCAAGCGCTTCCCGCGCCTGGCGCTGCAGATGATCCAGGTGGGCGAAGAATCCGGCGCGCTGGATTCGATGCTGCTCAAGACCGCCGATACGTTCGAAACCGAAACCGGCGCCGCGATGGACCGCATGCTGGCCGCGCTGGTGCCGGTGGTGACGATGTTGCTGGCGGGCATCGTCGGCGTCGTCATCATCGCCGTGCTCTCTCCGATCTACGACCTCACCAACGCCATAGGCTGACCCATGACCCGAATGCATCGCCAACGCCGCCGCGCACCGCGCGCCGTGCAGGCCGGTTTCACCCTGATCGAGATCATTCTGGTCGTCGTGCTGATCGGTGCGATCGTGGCCTTCGCTGCCTCGCGCCTGCTCGGCGGCCGCGACAACGCCAACGTCAAGCTCACGCATTCGCAGGTCACCACGCTGGCCGACAAGATCTCGCGCTTCGAAATGGACACCGGCCAGTTGCCCGCCTCGCTGCAGGACCTGGTGCAGAGCGACGCGCAGGGCTGGCTCGGCCCGTACGCGAAGGAAGGCGAGCTCAAGGATGCCTGGGGCACGCCGTACGACTACAAGGTGCCCGGCGACAACCAGCCCTTCGACCTCATCAGCTACGGCGCCGACAAGAAGCCGGGCGGCAAGAGCGTCGACGCCGACATCAAGTTCGAATAACGCGTGCACGCGACCGGACGCCGCGGATCACATGGCCGGGCGTCCGCCCCGCCGGTGCGCGCGCGCGTGCAATCCGGTTTCACGTTGCTCGAAATGGTGGTCGTGCTGATGATCATGGCCGCGGTGAGCCTGCTCGCCGCCGCCGCGGTCACCCACGGCTTCGCCGGCACGCGCTTGCGCAGTGATGCGCAGGAGATCGCCGCGCAACTCCGCTACACGCGCGCACAGGCGATCTCCACCGGCCGCCCGCAACAGTTCTTCATCGACCCCGCCGCGCATACGTGGCGCGCGCCGAACACGCGCGACGGCAAGGTGTCCAAGCAGTTCGGCATCGTCTTCACCGGTGCACGCGAAGTGCAGCCCACGCAGGGCGTCGGCTCGATCATGTTCTTCCCCGACGGCGCGTCCACCGGCGGTCGCGTGCAACTCAACGCAAAGACCGCGGCGTGGAATGTCGACGTCGCGTGGCTGACCGGCGAAGTGAAGATCGCGCGCGGGCAGGTGGCGCAGTGAATCGCGCACGGCGCCAGCACGGATATACCTTGCTCGAAGTCGTCGTCGCCTTCGGCGTGCTCGCGGTCGCGTTGACGATCCTGCTCGGCATCCTGTCGGGCGCGACGCAGCAGGTGCGCTGGTCGGAAGACGCCGGGCGCGCTGCGTTGAACGCGGAATCCCTGCTCGACCAGGCCGGCGTCGGCACGCCGCTGGAAGCGGGCCACACCGAAGGCGTGTTCGAAGACGGCCGCTATCGCTGGACGCTCGACGTCACGCCGTGGAAGGACCCCACCGCACCGCCCGCGACCGAACAACCCGTGGATCCCGGCGCGCCGCAGATGTACGCGCTCGACCTGCAGGTGCAATGGGGCAAGGGCACGCCGCGCGAACGCCTGCAGCTGCAATCGCTGCGCCTGGCCACGCCGTCGCAGCTCGAACCGGTGGCGCCATGATGTCGACACGCATGCCATCGCCGCGCCGCGCCGCAGGCTTCACCTTGATCGAAGTGATCCTCGCCACCACGCTGCTCGCGGCGGGCCTGGCGCTCGCGTTCGCCACCTTGCGCGCGTCCACGGCGACCGCGCAACGCGGCGAACAGATCGCGCAACGCAACGAACACCTGCGCGCGGTGGAACTGTTCCTGCGTCGCCGCGTCGGCGGCGCGCGCGCGGTGATGTTCGGCATGAACAACGACACCGCGCTGCCGCGGCGCTTCGAAGGCGATCGCACCAGCATGCGCTTCGTCGCCGACCTGCCGGATTACCTCGGCCGCGGCGGCCCGTACATGCACGAGCTCACGCTGGTCGATGCGCCCGACGGCGAACGCCTCGAAGCCACGTTCACCCTGGTGCTCGCGGGCGAGACGATCCCCGAACCGCAACCGCGCCCGCCCGAAGTGCTCGCCTCGAAACTGCAATCGGCGCGCTTCCGCTACCGCGGCCTGGATGCGGAAGGAAAACTCGGCGACTGGCAGGACGAATGGACCACCGGCGACCGCTTGCCGCTGCAGGTGGAGATCGCATTGCAGGATGCCGACGGCCGCGCCTGGCCGCCGATGATCATCGCCTTGCCGCTCGCCGGCGGGTACGCGGGAGGCTCGCTGTGATCGTGCGCGCGCCCGCCCGCCAGCGCGGCGTCGCGCTGTTGCTGGTGATGTGGCTGGTGGTGCTGCTCACCGCGTTGATCGGCGCGTTCGCGCTCACCGCGAAGATCGAAGGCCTGCAAGGGCGCGTGCTGCACCGCGGCGTGATCGCCGACCAGGCCGCGCGCGCGGGCCTGGAATACGCGCTGGTGCGCGTGGCCGATCCGGATCCCAAGCGCCAGTGGCGCCCGGATGGCCAGCCGTACCAATGGGCATTCGACGGTGCGCAGGTCCAGGTCACGCTGACGGACGAGAACGGCAAGATCGACCTCAACCAGGCCGATGCCACGCTGCTGTCGAACCTGTTCATGCAGGTCGGCGGACTCGAACAACCGCAGGCCGCACTGCTTGCGTCGGCGGTGCTGGACTGGCGCGATCCCGATGGCCTGACGCAGCCCGCGGGCGGCGCGGAAGATCCCGATTACGCCGCGGCCGAACGCCATTACGGCGCGAAGGACGCCCCGTTCGAAAGCGTCGCCGAACTCGAACAGGTCCTCGGCATGACCCCCGCGCTGTACGCGAAGCTCGAACCGGAGCTCACCGTCTACAGCGGCCGCACGCGCCCCGATCCCGCGTTCGCATCGAGTGGGGTGTTGCAGGCGATGGGGGTCGATCCGGAGAGCGTGATCGGTCGGCGCCGCGCCTGGGATCCATCGTCAGGCGCGCCCGCGCCCATGCTGGAGGGCGGGGAACCGCTCGTGAGTGGTGGCAGCGGTACGTATAGTATCGACAGCCGTGCACGCCTTCGCGATGGACGCGAGGCGATGCTTCGGGTCGTGGTGCGCGCAGGCGGGAACGGCTTGCCGGGTTCCGCTTACACGCCACTGCGCTGGGAGGAGGGAGCATCGCTGCGATGAACGCACTGCGCGACCGGATCGGCCGCATCAACGCCCGTGTGCGTCCGGGCGCCGGTGGCTTTTTCGCATGGTGGTCGCGCGCACTCGCCGCGTGGCTGCCGGTGCGCTGGCGTGCTGCGCTCGGCCTGGGTCGCGATCGCCTGCTCCTGTCGCAGGAACCCGATGCGCTCACCTTGCGCCTGCAGACCGTCGACGGCATGCAGGGTCCGGTGCTGCGCGATGTCGGTCGCCTGCCCGCGGGCGAAGACCTCGGCATCGATGCCGATCCGCTCGCCGTCGTCCTGGCACCGGCCATCGTCGACCTGCCGCGCTGGCTGGTGATGCCCGCCGCCGCCGGCCTGCGTCGTCGCATGACCTTGCCCGCCGCCGCGGCCGAACGCCTGCGCGACGTGGTCTCGTTCGAGATCGACCGGCAGACCCCGTTCACCGCGCAGACCGCCGCGTTCGATGCGCGCATCCTCGATCGCCGCGCCGCCGACGGCCAGCTGGAAGTCGAACTGGTCGTCGTCCCGCTCACCTCGATCCAGCCGCGTCTCGACGCACTCGGCGGCATCGCCTCCACGCTCGCCGGCGTCGACCTGTCCGATGGCAGCGGCGCGCCGATCGGCGTCAACCTGCTTCCGCCCGCGCAGCGCCGGCATCGCGCCGATCCGTTCGCGACGTGGCATTGGGTGTTCGGTGCGGTCGCGTTGATCGCGCTCGGCGCCGGCCTGTGGCAGGTGCTCGACAACCGCCGCGCCGCGGCCGACGCATTCGAAACCGACGTCAACGCGCGCAGCGCGCAGGCGCGCACCGCGGCGATGCGTCGCCAGCGGCTCGTCGATGCGGTGGATGGCCAGACGTTCCTCGATCAATCGCGCAACGGCCGCCCGAGCGCGATCGAAGTGCTCGACGAACTCACGCGTCGCCTGCCCGACACCACGTACCTGGAAAAGGTCGCGATCGAAAACGACCGCCTCACGCTGATCGGCCTGAGCAGCGAAGCGTCCTCGCTGGTCGGTCGCCTCGAAGGCTCGCGCTTGTGGCGCGCGCCCGCGCTCACCGGCGCACTGCAGCCGGATCCGCGTTCGGGCCGCGATCGTTTCACGCTGACCGCCGAACTCGCTGTCAACGCCCCGCAAGTCCAGAACCGACAGGAGCCCGCGCGTGCCGCCGCTGCCGAATGACCGCGACCGCTGGCTCGCGCTCGGCCTGTTGCTGGCCGCGCTCGCGCTCGCCTATTTCGTGCTGCTCCACCCGTGGTGGACCGCGCCGATGCTGGAAGAAAACACGCGCATCGAGGGACTGCAGGAACGCGACCTGCGCGTGCGCACCGAGCTTGCGCAGGCGCCGGAAGTCGAGAAGCGCCTGGTGCAGGTGGAAGCCGACCAGCGCACGCGCCCCGGGTTCCTGCCCGAAGCCACGCCCGAACTCGCCACCGCCGGCCTCGTGCAACGCCTGGAAGCCGTCGTCGCGCAGGCCAGTCCCGGCAACAAGAGCTGCGCGATCACCAATCGTTCGCCGATGTCCGACGTGCGCCCCGAACGCTTCCCGCGCGTGACCGTGCAGGTGCGCCTGCGCTGCGGCGCGCCGGAACTGGCGGCGGTGATGCATTCGCTCGAAGGCGGCAGCCCGCGCGTGTTCGTCGACAACCTCAACATCCTCGCGCAGCGCTACTTCTTCATGCCCGGGCAGAATCGTTCCGGCAGCGGCGGGCTCGACGTGAGCTTCGACATGTTCGGCTACATCCGTCCGCGCCCGCCCGCGCCCACCAACCGTCGTCCGGGAGCGCCGAATGCGGTTCGCTGACGCCGGTCCGCGCACCTGGTTGCTGGCGACGGTCGCCGGCTGGGGCCTGCTCGTGTGGGTGCTCTCGCTTGCCGGCATGGGCGCGCACATCGCACGCCTGCCGGAAGATCCCTCGCTCGTGCGCAAGCTGCCCGTCGCGCCGAAGACGCAGCCCGAACGCATCGGCCCGCTGTCGCAGTACGCCGAAGTTGGCACGCGTCCGCTGTTCTCCGAGGATCGCCGCCCGCAGCCGTTCTCGCTGCAGCCCGCGGGCGAAGGCGAACCGGCGCAGGCGTTCGACTTCGTGCTCACCAGCGTGCTGCTCACGCCCGATTTCCACATGGCGATCGTGCAGCCCGCCGCGGGCGGCGAATCGATCCGCATGAAGCAGGACGAATCGCCGGCCGAAGCGCAGGGCTGGCGCCTGGTGTCGCTGGAACCGCGCGCGGCGACGTTCGAAGGCCCGCAAGGCCAGAAGCGCCTCGAACTGCGCACGTACGATGGCACCACCGGTGCACCGCCGACCGCGTCGCGCACCACGCCGACGGCTGCGGTGAATCCGGTGCAGCCCGCGCCCGACGTCGAAACCCCCGAAGTGGCGCCGCCACCGCCGACACCCGATGCCAGCGGCAAGCCGCCGACCACCGGTTCAACGCTTCCCGATGCACCCATGACACCCGAAGCGCAGATGGATGCGATCCGCAAGCGGATCGAAGCGCGCAGGGCCCAGCTGCGGCAGGAATCGCAGCAACAACAACAGCAACAGCCCCCGGCCCGGAAATGACCAGAGAGCGTGCCATGACCCTTCGAACCCAATTCGCGACGCTCGTGTTCGCCGCGACCGTGGTCGTGCTGGCCGGCTGCTCCACGACGCCGGTCGCCACGGTCTCGCGCGACGGCCGCGCCGAAGCCGCCCGCGCGAACGCGAACGCAGCCGCCGAAACGACCACCGGCAGCACCGTCCTCGATCCGCGCACCGGCACCGTCATCGCCAATGCGCCGGAGCAGCAGGCGCCCGCGTCCACCGCGGACGGCACGCCGCATGCGCAGATCCGCCGCGGCAGCGGCACGGTGATCAACCGCAGCGCGGCCAGCGCGCCACCGCCGAACCTCGGCGGGACGAGCGGCGCGGCCACGTTCAACTTCGAAGGCGAATCGCTGCAGGCCGTGGTCAAGGCGATCCTCGGCGACATGCTGGGGCAGAACTACGTGATCGCGCCGGGCGTGCAGGGCACGGTGACGCTGTCCACGCCGCGCCCGGTGAGCCCGGCGCAGGCGATGTCGCTGCTGGAACAGGTGCTGGGCTGGAACAACGCGCGCATGGTGTACGCCGACGGGCGCTACAACATCGTCGCCGCCGACAGCGCGCTGTCGGGCACCGTCGCGCCGCGCACCGGATCGCCCGCGCTCGCGCGCGGCTACGAGGCGCGCGTGGTGCCGCTGAAATACATCTCCGCCGAGGAGATGAAGAAGGTGCTTCAGCCGTACGCGCGCCCCAACGCGATCATCACCACCGACAACGCACGCAACGTCATCACCATCGGCGGCACGCGTTCGGAACTCGAAAACTACATGCGGACGATCGAGATCTTCGACGTCGACTGGTTGCAGGGCATGTCGGTGGGCGTGTTCCCGCTGAAGTCGGGCAAGGCGAGCAAGGTGGTCGCGGACCTGGAGAAGGTGTTCGGCGAAACCAGCAAGTCCCCGGTGGCGGGCATGTTCCGCTTCCTGCCGCTGGACGGCGCCAACGCCGTACTGGTGATCACCTCGCAGCCCAAGTACCTCGACGACATCCAGGCCTGGCTCGACCGCATCGAAGGCGCGGGCGGCGAAGTGCAGCTGTTCTCCTACGAGCTCAAGTACGTCAAGGCGAAGGAACTCGCCGATCGCCTGTCCGAAGTGTTCGGCGGCGGCCGCAACAACCAGAACGCCAACACCGGCGCGCCGTCGCTGATGCCGGGCCTGGAATCGACCGAGATCAAGGACAGCGGCGTCGACGACACCGGCAACAGCAGCGCCTCCCTCGGCAACGAAAGCCAGGGCAGCGGCGGCGGCCTGGGCGGCGGCTCGCTCGCGCTCGAACCGCGCACCGGCAACAACAACGGCAGCGTGACGCTGCAGGTCAACGGCGATTCGGTCGGCGTGTCCGCGGTGGACGAAACCAACACGCTGCTCGTGCGCGCCAACCCGGGCGCATGGCAGTCGATCCGCGAAGTGATCGAACGCCTCGACGTCATGCCGCTGCAGGTGCACATCGAAGCGCAGGTCGCCGAAGTGAAGCTGAGCGGCCTGCTGCGCTACGGCGTGAACTGGTTCTTCGAGAACGCGATCCCGGATCCCACGCTGCGCGCGCTGGCGCAGAACCGCACGATCGTGGGCGACACCGCCGGCAGCATCGGCGGCATCAGCCTCGACGGCGCGGGCAACTCCAGCGGCGGCCTGAGCTGGACGTTCCTCGGCCGCAACGCGCTCGCCGTGATCAGCGCGCTCGACACGGTGTCGGACGTCAACCTGCTGCAGACGCCCTCGGTGGTGGTGCGCAACAACGCCGAAGCGACGTTCAACGTCGGCAGCCGCATCCCGATCTCGTCGGTCAGCTTCAACCCCGATACCAACACCTCCGGCACGATCAGCCAGGTGCAGTACCTCGACACAGGCACGATCCTCAAGGTGCGCCCGCGCGTGACGAAGGACGGCGTGGTGTTCCTCGACCTCGTGCAGGAAGTCAGCTCGCCCGGCAGCGAGGCCGACCAGAACGGCAACGTGCGCATCGATACGCGTCGCCTGAAGACGGAAGCCGCGATCCAGAGCGGCGACACGATCATGCTCGCGGGTTTGATCAGCGACGGCGTGACGCGCGGTTCGTCCGGCGTGCCGGGCCTGAGCCGCATCCCGTGGATCGGCGGCCTGTTCGGCACGCAGACCACGCGCACCGACCGCACCGAAGTCATCGTGCTGCTGACGGCCACCGTCATCCGCAGCCCGCAGGAAGCCGCGGACCTGACGGACGAATACGGCCGTCGTTTCCGTGCGCTGGAGCCGTTGTACAAGAAGTGAGCACGCCGGCCGCGTTGCCCGTCGTGTTGCTGCCGGTAGGCGTCGACGACGACGCCCTCGATGCGTGCCTCGGCGCGCTCGAGGCCGGCTCGCCGCCGGGCACGCGCGTGTGGCTGGCCGACGATGCGCGCGCCGGCCCGCGCGCCCACGCGATCATCGAAGCCTGGCTCGCACGCACCGCGATGCAGGCGCATTACACGCGGCGGCAACGCATGGTCGGTGACGTCGCGCACCTCGACGAAGCGCTGGCCGCGTGCGGCGATGCGGACGTCGTCGTGCTCGCGCCCGATGCGCAACCCACGCCCGGCTGGCTGACGCAACTCGCCGCGTGCTTCGCGCGCGATGCGGCGATCGGTACCGCCACGCCCTGGTGCAACGCGGGCGAAACCTCCGCATGGCCCCGCATCGGGGAAATCGCACCGGTGCCCGCGGACCTCGAACGCATCGCGCGCGCGTGCGCCGCGATGCCGCCGCTGCATCCCGAACTGCCCGCCGCCGTCGGCCACGCGGTCGCCTTGCGCGGCACGGCGCGCAAGCGCGCGGGCGGACTCGATGCCGCGAGTTACGGTTCGTGGCACGCCGCGCTCGTCGACTTGTCGTTGCGCCTGTCGGGCCTGGGCTGGCGCAACGCCTTGTGCGAAACCGCGTACGTCGCGCGCGGCGGCGAAGGCCTGCCGTTCGACGGCGACATGGACGCACTCGCTGCGCGCTGGCCTGCGTGGCACGCGCGCCTGGCGAATTTCCTGATGGGCGATCCGATGCGTGCGTTGCGCGAAGACCTGCAGGCGACGCTGGCGACCATCGGCCCGCCCGCCCCGCAACGGGAACTGTTCCAGTGAGCGCGCCCTTGTCGGGCGACATCGCTGCCGTGGTCGTCGCGCACGAGAGCGGGTCGACGCTCGACGATTGCCTGCAACGCCTGCGCGATGCCGAGGATGTCGGCCAGATCCGCATCGTCGACAACGGCTCGCGCGACGACACGCTGTCGATCATGCAGCGCCACGCCGCCGCGGATCCGCGCGTGCGCTTCGTCGCCAATCCCGACAACCCGGGCTTCGGGGTCGCGTGCAACCAGGGCGCCGCCGAATGCGACCGCGCGTGGGTCGCATTCGTCAACCCGGATTGCCTCGTCGCCCCCGACACCCTGCGCCGCATGCGCGAAGCCGCCGAAGACCTCGGCGGTGCGGCGCTCGTCGGCGCGGACCAGGTGGACGAACTCGGGACGCGCGACGCCGCCGCGCGGCGCGCCGATCCCGATTTCGCGGCGATGCTGCGCGATCCGCAGCGCGCGAAGCTTGGCGTGGCGATGGATCCGGACGAACCCCTGCAACGCGTCGATGCGATTTCCGGCGCGTTGATGTTGCTCCCGCGCGCGTTGTTCGAACGGCTGGACGGCTTCGATCCCGCGTACCGCCTGCATGCCGAAGACCTCGACCTGTGCCGGCGCGCGCGGCAACTCGGTGCGACCGTCGCGGTGGCGAACGACGTGCAGGTCGTGCACTTGCGTGGCGTGTCCTCGCGCGCGCGGCCGATGTTCGTCGAATGGCACAAGCATCGCGGGCTGTGGCGGTACTTCCGCAAGTTCGAAGCGCCGCAACGCACGCTGGCGCAGCGCGCGGCGGTGTTCGCGATGATCTGGGGCCGCTTTCCGTTCGCGCTGGTGCGCGCGGTGGCGCGGGTGCGCCTGGGCGGTTAGCCGCGGGCGCGCGCGATGGTGTCGCGCAGATCCTTCGCCGCCTTCGCTGCGGCTTGCGCGTAATCCGCGCCGCTGGAGGCGTAGAGGATGGCGCGCGAGGAACTCACCAGCAGGCCCGTGCCGTCGGCCGTCGCCGCGTTGCGCACGACGGCTTCCGCATCGCCGCCCTGCGCGCCGACGCCCGGCACGAGGATCGGCATGTCGCCGATGATCGCGCGCACGTCGCGCAGTTGTTCCGGCCACGTCGCGCCGACGACCAGCGCGCAGTTGCCGTTGCCGTTCCATTCGCGCGCCACTTTCTCGGCGACGTGCCGGTACAGCGGACGGCCGTCGACGATGAGGTCCTGCAGATCGCCGGCGCCGGGATTCGACGTGCGGCACAGGATCACGACGCCGCGATCGGCGTGGTCGAGGAAGGGTTGCACCGAATCGCGACCGAGGTAGGGGTTGGCCGTCACCGCGTCGGCGGCGTAACGCTCGAAGGCTTCGCGCGCGTACTGCTGCGCCGTGCTGCCGATGTCGCCGCGCTTGGCGTCCAGGATCACCGGGATGCCCGGATGCTTGCTGTGCAAATGTGCGATGAGGCGTTCGAGCGCGCCTTCGGCACGCAGCGCCGCGAAGTGCGCGATCTGCGGCTTGAACGCGCACGCGTACTCGGCGGTGGCGTCGGCGATGGCCGCGCAGAAGTTGTAGACCGCCTCGGGGTCGCCGGCGAAGTCCTTCGGGAACTTCGCCGGCTCCGGATCGAGCCCCACGCAGACGAGGGAACCGCTGTCGGCCCATCGTGCCTTCAACGCCTGCATGAAGCCCATCGGGTGTCTCCTTATTTGAGCGCCTTGAAGCGCAGGCGATGCGGCTGCGCGCCTTCCGCGCCCATGCGGCGCTTCTTGTCTTCCTCGTACTCGCGGTAGTTGCCCTGGAAGAACTCCACGTGCGAGTCGCCTTCGAAGGCGAGGATGTGCGTGGCGATGCGATCGAGGAACCAGCGGTCGTGCGAGATCACGAACGTGTTGCCCGGGAATTCGAGCAGCGCGTCTTCGAGCGCGCGCAGCGTTTCGACGTCCAGGTCGTTCGAGGGTTCGTCGAGCAGCAGCACGTTGCCGCCCTGCAGCAGCGTCTTGGCCAGGTGCAGGCGGCCGCGTTCGCCGCCCGACAGCGTGCCGACCATCTTCTGCTGGTCCTGGCCCTTGAAGTTGAAGCGGCCGATGTAGGCGCGCGACTGGATCTCGATGCCGTTGATGTTGAGGATGTCGGCGCCGCCGGACACTTCCTGGAACACGTTGTGGTTGCCGGTGAGCGCGTCGCGGCTCTGGTCCACGTACGCCAGCTTGACCGTCGAACCCATGTCGATCGTGCCGGAGTCCGGCTTTTCCTGGCCGATGATCATGCGGAACAGCGTCGACTTGCCGGCGCCGTTGGGGCCGATGATGCCGATGATCGCGCCCGGGGGCGCGCTGAAGCTGAGGTCGTCGATCAGCAGGCGGTCGCCGAACTTCTTCGAGACGTTCTTGAACTCGACCACCTTGTTGCCCAGGCGCTCGCCCGGCGGGATGAAGATCTCGTTGGTTTCCGCGCGGCGCTGGTAGTCGACCGACTGCAGCTCTTCGATGCGGGCCAGTCGGGCCTTGCCCTTCGACCGGCCGCCCTTCGCGTTCTGGCGGGCCCACTCGAGTTCCTTCTGGATCGCCTTCTGGCGCGCCTTCTCGGAGGACTCTTCCTGCTTCAGGCGATCGCCCTTCTGGACGAGCCAGTCGGTGTAGTTGCCCTTCCACGGGATGCCGCGGCCGCGGTCGAGTTCGAGGATCCACTCGGCGGCGTTGTCGAGGAAGTAGCGGTCATGGGTGACGGCCACGACGGTGCCCGGGAAGCGCGCGAGGAACTGTTCCAGCCATTCCACCGACTCGGCGTCGAGGTGGTTGGTGGGCTCGTCGAGCAGCAGCATGTCCGGCTTCTGCAGCAGCAGGCGGCACAGCGCGACGCGGCGCTTCTCGCCACCGGAGAGCTTGCCGATGATGGCGTCCCACGGCGGCAGGCGCAGCGCGTCGGCGGCGACTTCCAGCTGGTTTTCCAGCGTATGCGCGTCGCCGGCGGCCAGGATCGACTCCAGGCGCTGCTGTTCGGCGGCCAGCTTGTCGAAGTCCGCGCCTTCCTCGGCATAGGCCTCGTAGATGCGGTCGAGCGCGGCCTGGGCCTGCAGGACTTCGCCGACGCCTTCTTCCACGGCCTCGCGGACCGTCATTTCCGGGTCCAGCTGCGGCTCCTGGGCGAGGTAGCCCACCTTGATGCCGGGCTGCGGGCGGGCTTCGCCGCTGTAGTCGGTGTCGACGCCGGCCATGATCTTCAGCACCGTCGACTTGCCCGCGCCGTTGAGGCCGAGCAGGCCGATCTTGGCGCCCGGGAAGAACGACAGCGAGATGTCCTTGATGATCTGGCGCTTCGGCGGGACCGTCTTGGACACGCCGTTCATGGTGTAGATGTATTGCATTGGAGCTCCGCAGGCGGGCGCAGGGGGTCCTGCCGGGGCAGGCCGCGCTGAGTCGAACAGGATGGCCGCGGATTATAGGGGAGGGGCTGCCCCCGGGGGCGTGGGGGGCGGGCATGCCACGGTAAACTTCGCGCCTCCCCACGCCCGACGGACAGCCGATGTTCCCCCGCGACAGCCGCATCGAAGGTTTCGACCCCGAACTCGCCCAGGCCATCGCCGGCGAGAACCGCCGCCAGGAAGACCACGTCGAGCTGATCGCGTCGGAAAACTACGCCAGCCCGCGCGTGATGGAAGCGCAGGGCAGCCAGCTCACCAACAAGTACGCCGAGGGCTACCCCGGCAAGCGCTATTACGGCGGCTGCGAATACGTCGACGTCGCCGAGCGCCTGGCGATCGACCGCTGCAAGCAGCTGTTCGGCGCCGACTACGCCAACGTGCAGCCGCATTCGGGTTCGCAGGCCAACCAGGCCGTGTACCTGGCGCTGCTGTCGCCGGGCGACACGATCCTCGGCATGTCGCTGGCGCATGGCGGCCATCTCACGCACGGTGCGAAGGTCAACATCAGCGGCAAGCTCTTCCACGCGGTGCAGTACGGCGTGGACGACAAGGGCATGATCGATTACGACGAAGTCGAACGCCTCGCGCTCGAGCACAAGCCGAAGATGGTCGTCGCCGGGTTCAGCGCGTACTCGCAGGTGGTCGACTGGGCGCGCTTCCGCGCGATCGCCGACAAGGTGGGCGCGTACCTGTTCGTCGACATGGCGCACGTCGCCGGCCTCGTCGCCGCGGGCGTGTATCCCAACCCGGTGCCGCACGCGCACGTCGTCACCTCGACCACGCACAAGACGCTGCGCGGTCCGCGCGGCGGCATCATCGTCGCCAAGGCGAACGAAGAACTCGAAAAGAAACTGCAGTCGATCGTGTTCCCGGGCATCCAGGGCGGTCCGCTGATGCACGTGATCGCGGCGAAGGCCGTGGCGTTCAAGGAAGCGCTGGAGCCGGAGTTCAAGGCGTACCAGCAGCAGGTCGTGAAGAACGCGCAGGCGATGGCGAAGACCATCATCCAGCGCGGCTACAAGATCGTCTCCGGCGGCACGGAAAACCACCTGATGCTCGTCGACATGATCGGCAAGGGCATCACCGGCAAGGACGCGGAAGCCGCGCTGGGCAAGGCGCACATCACCGTGAACAAGAACGCGGTGCCGAACGATCCGGAAAAGCCGTTCGTGACGTCGGGCCTGCGCCTGGGCACGCCGGCGGTGACGACGCGCGGCTACGGTGAAGCCGAATGCGTGGCGCTGGCGAACTGGATCTGCGACGTGCTGGATGCGCCGAAGGACGAAGACGTGATCAAGCGCGTGCGGGATGAAGTGACGAAGCAGTGCAAGGCTTATCCGGTGTACGGCTGAGCGGATGCGCGATCTCGAGCCAGTGAGCCGGGTCGCCGTCGCGGTCGAGCTGATGCTCGGCAGCTATGCGCTGGCGCTGAGCCTCATCTCGTCGGTGTTCGTGCTGATGGGCGGGCTGGCGCAAGGTCTGGCAGGGATCTCGTGGGAGGTCGTGGCGCTGGGAAGCACCGGGATCATCGCGCTGATCGGCACGAGTGTCGTATTCCGCTTCGTCTTCCGCGGGCGGGACGCCTTGCGCCGCACGCCTGCATGGATGTTCGTGGCCATGTGGATCGGTGTCGCGATGGTGGCGTGGGCGGCCGTTGCGATGATGCTAGGCGAGCAGGGCTTCAGGCCTTTCCTGCTTGCCACCCCGCTGGCCGTTGCGGCCATCCATCTCACCATCGAGCGCGCGATCGCGCGGCGGACCTGACATGCATTGTCCTTTCTGCCAGCACGTCGACACGCGCGTCATCGACTCGCGCGTGAGCGAGGATGGGGCGACGATCCGCAGGCGACGCGAGTGCGAAGCCTGCGGCGAGCGCTTTTCGACGCTCGAAACGATTGAATTGAAGTTGCCCCTGATCATCAAGGGCGACGGCCGACGCGAGGCCTTCGACGCGCGCAAGCTGCGCCTGGGCTTCGACCGGGCGCTGCAGAAGCGCCCCGTCTCCGAAGAACAGATCGAAGCGTCCGTGCGCGCTGTCGTGCACCAGCTGCGCATGACCACCGAGCGCGAGATCGCGTCGCGCCGCGTCGGCGAATTCGTCATGGCTGAATTGCGCAAGCTCGACCACGTCGGCTACGTGCGCTTCGCTTCCGTGTACCGCTCGTTCGAGGACGTCGCGGATTTCCGCGAAGAACTCGATCGGCTCGAACGCGACTTGCCCGGCGAGGGCCAGTTGCCACTGCTGGAAGGCGAACCGGTCGAAAAGACCCGACGGAGGTAGGCATGTTGCGCTGGCTCATGGTCCTGTTCCTCGCTGTGTGTGCCGCCACCCCCGTGCTGGCTGCGAAGCACGCACAAGCGACGCCCGCCCCCGCGCCCGCGAACCTCTCCGGCGAATACCACCTCGACGGCGTGATGGAGACGGGCTCCGGCCTGCTGCTCCGCGACGACAACACGTTCGCGTGGTTCTTCAGCTACGGCGCGCTGGACCTCTTCGCGAAGGGCAAGTGGCAACGCGCGGGCGACGGCATCGACCTGGTGGTCGAAGACATGGCGTTCCCCGACCAGATGCCGGAAATGAAATTCGAGCGCATGCACCTGCGCATCGACGGCAACGACCTCGTCCCCAGCTGGCCCTGGGACATGGATGCCTTCCGCAAGGGCGCCGAACGCGGCGCCTATTCGCGCAGCGAGTAACCCGTGACCGGCACCGATCCCAGCAAAGCAACGTTCTCCGCGACCGACTACGCGATGATGGCGCGGGCCCTGCGCCTCGCCGAACGTGGCGCGTACACCACGCGGCCGAACCCGATGGTCGGCTGCGTGATCGCGCAGGGCGACGAAGTCGTCGGCACCGGCTGGCATGAAAAGAAAGGCGGGCCGCACGCGGAGGTGATCGCGTTGCAGGCCGCGGGCGAACACGCGCGCGGTGCGACCGCGTACGTGACGCTGGAACCCTGCGCGCATGTCGGCAGCACGGGGCCGTGCGCCGATGCGTTGATCGCCGCCGGCGTGTCGCGCGTCGTCGGCGCGATGCGCGATCCGTTCCCGCAAGTGGACGGCGCCGGCTTCGAACGCTTGCGCGCCGCCGGCATCACGGTCGAGACCGGCTTGATGGAAGCGCAGGCGCGGGTGATGAATCGCGGGTTCCTGTCGCGCATCGAGCGCGGACGGCCGTGGGTGCGCGTGAAGTTGGCAACGAGCCTGGACGGGCGCAGCGCACTGGCGTCGGGCGATTCGAAATGGATCAGCGGCGAACCCGCGCGGCGCGACGTGCAGAAGTGGCGCGCACGCGCCGGCGCCTTGCTGACCGGTGCGGGCACCGTGCTGATCGACGATCCGCAACTCACCGTGCGCCTCGGTGACGAAACGCCATTCGTGCCGCCGGTGCGCGTGGTGCTGGATCCCGGACTGGCGACGGTGGCGCGCGGCCACATCCGCGAAGGCGGCGCGCCCACCTTGTACGTGCACGCACCCGATGCGCGCATGCCGCGCGGCGTGGAAGCCGACCACGTGGCCGTGCCGGTGCACGAGGGCAAGTTCGACCTGCAGGCGGTACTCGCGATGCTCGCCGAACGCGGCATCAACGAAGTGCAGGTGGAAGCCGGCGCGACGCTCGCCGGTGCCTTTCTCAGCGCGGGCCTGGTCGACGAACTGCTGTTGTACGTCGCGCCCGTGATGCTGGGCGAACGCGCGCGCCCCCTGTTCGACGGCCTGCAGATCGACGCGATGGCCGAACGCCTGACGTTGCGCATCGTCGAGACCCGCCGCATCGGCACCGACGTGCGCGTGTTGCTGCAACCGGAGCCCCCTGCAAGCCCATGAACATGAACGCCCCCACGTTCGCCGATCATTTCTCCGCCGTCGCCACCCAGTACGCCCACGCGCGACCCGAATACCCCGCGGCCCTGTTCGACTGGATCGCCTCCGTGGTCTCGCCGCGTGTGCTCGCGTGGGAACCGGGATGCGGCAGCGGCCAGGCCAGTCGCGATCTCGCCCCGCTGTTCGCCCGCGTGCACGCCACCGACCCGAGCGCCGCGCAGATCGCGCAGGCGCGCGGGCCCGCGAACGTCACCTTTTCCGTCGAACCGGGCGAACGCTGCGCGTTGCCGGATGCGAGCGTGGATGCGGTGTGCGTCGCGCAGGCGCTGCACTGGTTCGATCGCCCGCGCTTCTTCGCCGAATGCGTGCGCGTGCTGCGGCCCGGCGGTGTGCTGCTCGCGTGGGGTTACCAGGATCTCGTCGCGCCGCCCGGCGTCGATGGCGTCCTCGATCCGTTCCGCGACACGATCGAAGCGTACTGGCCGCCGGAGCGCGACCTGATCGATGAAGCGTATGCGTCGTTCGCGTGGCCGTTCGACGCGATCGACACGCCGACGATGGACCTCGTCGCCGAGTGGACGCTGCCGCGCATGCTCGGCTACTTCTCCAGTTACTCCGCGACGAAGCGGTATCGCGATGCGCACGGCGGCGACGATCCCGTCGCCGCATTCACGCCCGCCATCGAAGCCGCGTGGGGCGATCCCGCCACCGTGCGCACGCTGCGCTGGCCGTTGTTCGTGCATGCACGCAGGAAGGCGGGTTGATGTTCACCGGATTGATCGAAGGCGTCGGCCGGCTGGCGTCGCGCGAGATGCGCGGCGGCGATGCGCGCCTGCGCATCGACGTCGGCACGCTGGCGTGGGGCAGGGACGCGGACGTGCGGATGGGCGAAAGCATTTCCGTCAACGGCACGTGCCTCACCGTCGTGGCGTTCGACGCGCAGGGCTTCGAAGCCGATGCGTCGAACGAAACGCTCGCGCTCACCACGCTCGGCGCGTTGCCGGTCGGCCGCGCGCTCAACCTCGAACGCGCGATGCGTCCCACCGATCGCCTCGGCGGTCATCTCGTCAGCGGCCACGTCGACGGCGTCGGCAGCGTCGTGCACACGTGGGACGACGGCCGCGCGCAGCGCTGGGTGTTTGCGGCGCCTGCCGCCCTGCGACGCTACATCGCGGCGAAGGGCTCGATCTGCGTCGATGGCGTCAGCCTCACCGTCAACGCGGTGGACGACGCCGGCTTCGAAGTCGCGCTGGTGCCCCACACGCTCGGCCACACCGCGTTCGCCGAGACGCAGGAGGGCGATGCGGTCAACCTCGAAGTCGACATGCTCGCGCGCTACGTCGAACGCCTGCTTTCCGCCAAGGATGCCTCGTGAGTTTTGCTTCCATCCCCGAACTGCTGGACGAACTCCGCGCCGGCCGCATGGTCGTCATCGTCGATGACGAAGACCGCGAGAACGAAGGCGACCTGATCATGCCGGCCGAGCTCGTGCGGCCGTCCGACATCAACTTCATGGTCACGCACGCGCGTGGCCTGGTGTGCCTGTCGCTCACGCGCGAGCGTTGCCGCCAGCTCGGCCTGCCGCCGATGGTGCGCGACAACACCTCGCCGCACGGCACCAACTTCACCGTGTCGATCGAAGCGGCCGAAGGCGTGACGACGGGCATCTCCGCGTACGACCGCGCGCATACCGTGCGCACCGCGGTGCGGCCCGATGCGCAGCCGAGCGATCTCTCGCAACCGGGCCACATCTTCCCGCTGATGGCGCAGCCCGGTGGCGTGCTCAGCCGCGCGGGCCACACGGAAGCGGCGAGCGATCTGGCGCAACTCGCCGGCTTCGAACCGGCGGGCGTACTGGTGGAAATCCTCAATCCCGACGGCAGCATGGCGCGCCGGCCGGAACTGGAAGTGTTCGCGCGCGAGCACGGCCTGAAGATCGGTTCGATCGAAGACCTCATCCGCCATCGCCTCGCCACCGAACACACGGTCGAACGCGTCGACGTGCGCGCGATCGACACCGAACATGGCGCCTTCACGCTGCACACGTACCGCGACCGGCTGAGCCGCGCGCTGCACTTCGCGCTGCTGCGCGGCGAAGCGCAACGCGAGGTGCCTACGCTCGTGCGGGTGCACGCGCTCAATCCGTTGGCCGATGCGGTGCACTGGCGCCGCCCGGATTTCGGGCCCGCGGTGGGCGAAGTGCTGCAGGCCATCGCCGCCGAAGGGCGGGGCGCGCTGGTGCTGCTGGGCGAGCCGCAGGACGCCGAATCCATGCTGGCGCGCATCCGCGAACAGCCCCACGCCCCGGCCGGTCGCGCCGGTGCCCTGGCCGAATGGCGCCGCACGGGCGCGGGCTCGCAGATCCTGTCGGACCTCGGCCTGGGCCGGCTGCGCGTGATCGGCACCCCGCGCAAGCAGGTGGGGCTGGCCGGGTTCGGGCTGGAGATCGTGGCGCATGTGGAATGGCCCGCGCGCTAAACTGCCGCCCCGTTCGAACGCCCATCCCATGACTCCCCCGCATTTCGAAGGCGACCTGCGTGCCGCGCCCAGCGCGCGTTTCGCGATCATCGCCAGCCGCTGGAACCCGCGCATCACCGATGCGCTGGTGGCCGGTGCGCGGCGCGCGTTCCTCGACAACGGCGTCGACGTCGACGCGGTGGATGTCGTGCGCGTGCCCGGTGCGTGGGAACTGCCGCTCGTCGCCGCGCGCCTGGCCGCCGCCAACCGCCACGTCGCGATCGTCGCGCTGGGCTGCGTCGTGCGCGGCGACACGCGGCATTACGAACACGTCGCCGACCGCTGCGCCGAAGGCCTGATGCGCGTGTCGCTCGACCATCGCATCCCGGTGCTCAACGGCGTGCTGGCGGCCGAACGTTTCGCCGACGCCGAAGCGCGCGCCGGCGGCAGCCACGGCAACAAGGGCGAAGAAGCCGCGCTCGCGGCCATCGAGATGCACAACCTGCTGGAGAAGCTGCCTTGAACAGACGCCGTGACGGCATCGACCCGGTCCACCGTTCGCGTGCGCGCCGTCGTGCGCTGCAGGCGATCTACGCGTGGCAGATGTCCGGGGGCACCGCCGAGCAGGTGATCGCGCAGTTCGCGCACGAGCAGGCGCACGAGATCGCCGACCTGGTGTATTTCGAGGACCTGGTGCGGGGCGTGATGCAGCATCGCGCGGACATCGACGGTGCGCTGGCGGGCTTCGTGGATCGCGGCGTCGAGGAAGTCGATCCGATCGAACGCGCCGCGTTGCGCATCGCCACGTACGAACTGCGCCATCGCCCCGACGTGCCGTATCGCGTGGTGATCAACGAAGCGATCGACACCACCAAGCGCTTCGGTTCCGAACACGGCCACACCTACGTGAACGGCGTGCTCGACCATGCCGCCGCCGCGTGGCGCACGGCGGAGTTCGACGCGGCGCGCAAGTGAGCGGCGCCGGCGAATTCGACCTGATCACGCGCATCCGCGCACGCGCGGCTGCGATGGCCGAAGCGCGCGGCGACGTGGAGCTGGGCATCGGCGACGACGCGGCGGTGTTGCGCCTGCCTGCGGAGGCGTTGCTCGTCGTCGCGACCGACACGCTCAATGCGGGCGTGCATTTCCCCGTCGAAACCGTGCCTGCCGATATCGGCTGGAAGGCGCTGGCCGTGAACCTGTCCGACCTGGCGGCGATGGGTGCGCGCCCTGCGTGGGCGACGCTGTCGTTGTCGTTGCCGCAAGGCGATGCCGCGTGGGTCGATGCGTTCCTCGATGGATTCCTCGCGCTGGCGGACCAGCATCGCGTCGCGTTGGTCGGCGGCGATACGACGCGCGGGCCATTGTCGGTGTGCGTGACGGTGCATGGGTTCGTCGAAGCGGAGCGTGTGTTGCGTCGCGACGCGGCGCGCGTCGGCGACGACGTGTGGGTGAGCGGCACGCTCGGGGATGCGGCCGGTGCGTTGTCGCAATGGCGGGGCGGCGAAGGCGTGGAGACGGCGTTGCGCGCGCGGCTGGATCGGCCGACGCCGCGCGTCGCGCTCGGGCGTGCGCTGGGCGGGTTGGCGCATGCGGCCATCGATGTGTCGGATGGCTTGCTCGCGGACCTGGGGCATGTGTGCGTGGCGAGCGATGTCGGCGCGGAGCTCGAGGTCGATGCATTGCCGGCGTCCGAGGCGTTGCGCGAGGCGTTCGATGCCGAAGCGCGTCGTGCCTTGCAAGCCACGGGCGGCGACGACTACGAACTGTGCTTCACCGCGTTGCCGGCGCAGCGCGATGCGATCGTGGCGGCTGCGCGCGAGGCGGGCGTCGACGTGCATCGCATCGGACGGATCGTCGAACGGCGCGGCGTGGTCGCGTTGTCAGGCGGCCAGCCGTGGACGTCGTCGCGCGCGGGTTACACGCACTTCCGCTGACGACTCAGGGTTTCGCTTCCGCCAGCAATGGCGCGACCGCCGATGCGGCCAGCACCAGTGTCTTCCCGTCGCCCTTCAATTGCGGCTGCGCTTCCATCGGTGCGTCGGCCTTGATCGCCGCGCGCGGCGGCAGCAACGCGAAATCGATCGTGACATCGCCCGCCTGCGCTTCGCTGCCGACGACGGCGCGATAGACCTGCGCGGCCATGATCAGCGTCGCGGGCAGGCTGGGATGCACGGTGTCGGGGAACGTGTCCTTGTCGCCGTGCTTGCTCGCGTAGCGGCGCAGCGTGGCGCCCGACGGCACGATCTCCGCATCGATGCGCGCGGCCATCTGCTTCGCCGCGCGGTCCAGCTTCGCCTGCCACGCATCGTCCGGGCCCCAGGTCGCGAGCAACAGCGTGCGTGCACCGGCGGCCTGTGCGCGCGCGGCGAATTCGCGGTGGGCGCGATCGCTCAGGCGGCACTCGGTGCCCGAGCGCAATTCCTGGTCGACCATGCACGCCATCAGCCCGCCGCGTTCCTGCAGCACGATCGCATCCCAATGGCCTTGGCCGAGGGCCTTCGCTGCAGCGCCGTCCTTCCAGCGTTCCGCGAGCGAACCGCCCGGCGCCACGAACGTCTGCGTCTCGAATCGCACCGGCACGGCTTGCGCGGCGCCGAGCGCGCGCACCATCGCGGGCAGGTCGTTCACGTAGGTCAGGCTG
Organism: Lysobacter helvus; assembly: GCF_018406645.1. NCBI lineage: Bacteria > Pseudomonadati > Pseudomonadota > Gammaproteobacteria > Lysobacterales > Lysobacteraceae > Lysobacter > Lysobacter helvus. The sequence goes on along the minus strand of NZ_AP024546.1, from coordinate 827,115 downwards.
TTGCCGACGAAGAGCACGCGGTAGGTCTTGGGCGCGGCGGGTTCGGCGGCGCGCGCGGAGGCGAACATGCCGATGGCGGTGATCAGCACCGCGAGCAGGGCGGTCAGCAGTGCAGTGGAATGGCCGCGCCTCGACATGCCGCACTCCCTGGGGGATGCGCCATGCGACGCCCGCAGGCCCGCCACGTCAAGTGCCGTTGCGCCCTTCAGGCGGAAAAGGCTGCGCGGATCCAGTGCAATCGGGGGGAATCCGGGTCGCCCTCGGCCTCGATGACATCGAACCGGCACGGCAGCATCGCCCACGCCGGGTGCCGCAGGAGGAACACCTGCGCGGCCCGCACGAGGCGCAGCTGCTTGCGCGCATCCACCGACGCCGCACCGCCGCCGAAGCGCGCGTCGCGGCGATAGCGCACTTCGACGAACACGAGGCAGTCGTGGTCGCGCATCACCAGGTCGAGTTCGCCGACGCGGAAGTTGGCGTTGCGCGCGATTTCGCGGAGGCCAGCGGCGACGAGCATGTCGCGCGCCGCACGTTCCACCGCATCGCCGCGCGCGCGGCGATACGGGATGCGACGCGCTTCAGCGGTCGGTGGCATCCGCCAGCGGCGAAGGCACGCCGCCGCTGAAGGTGGACCACACCGGCGTATGCAGCACGTTGCCGACGCCATCCAGGCGCAGCGTGCCCGTCGCGCCGCGCACTTCGCCGTTGGCGGCGAGCGCGAGCTTTTCCAGGTACGCGGTGATCAGCCACGCGTCGTAACCGAAGGCGAACAGGCGCGCCGCCGGACCGCGCGCGGTCTTCAACCGACCCGCCACGCTTGCCGCCGACGGCAGGCCCGGCACGCCGCGCGCGACCCACGGTTCGGTCGGATACGCGATGCCGTCGAGCACGGCGTCTTCGGCCGGCTTGCCGGTGCCGGCGAGCAATTGCGACGTCGCCACGCGCGGTTTGCCACCGAGGCCTGCGGACGCAAGCAACGGGGCGACTCCGCGCGCTTCGCTCGCACGCGTGGCGAAGAACACGGCATCGACCTGCCCGGCCTTCTGCACCGCCGCCTGCAGGCGCGCGAGTTGCGTGGTGGCGTCGCCACCGACGTCGAAGGTTTCCGCCACCGTGCCCCCGCGTTGCGCGAAGCGATCGCGGAACGCGACGACCGCGCGACGCATGCCTTCCTCGGAGCCGGCGAGCACGAGCACGCGCTGCGCCTTGCGCGCGAAGAGGTAATCGGCCGCGGCGATGCCGTCGTCTTCCGGCGACAGCGAGAAACTCGCGCTGCCCGCGGGCGGCGCCACCGACGTGCGATTGAGCGCCAGCATCGACGCACCGCTTTGCGCATCGCGGAACACTGCGCTGACTTCGTCGCGGCCCAGCGGACCGACCACGAAGTCGTTGCCTTCCGCGGACGCCTTGGCATACGCGGCGACGGCACCGGCGGCGGTGCCGGCGGTGTCGTAGAAGGTGACTTCCGGGCGACGGCGCGATTCGCCGTAGTAGCCGGTGAGGAAACCATCGCGCACGGGCGCGGCGGCGGGCGCCAGGCTGCCGGACAGGGGCAGCAGCACCGCGAGCTTCACCGGCGGGCGATAGCCATCGCTGTCGGCGGCGGGGCGCGCATCGAACTTCCAGCCGCCGCGATCGAACGGGCGCGGCAACGGCAGGCCGCGGCGCAGCAGCGCCTGGCCGGCATACATGTAAAGCGGATCGCCGGCGGGCAGCGCGGCGGCATCGCGCGACAGCGTGGCATCGTCCAGGCCCGCGAGGAGCTTGTTGATCTGCGCGTGGGTGTCGGCCTGCGCCTGGCCGGTCTGCTTGGCCGCCGCCTGCGCGAGTTCGCGCGCCTGGGCGAAGGCGGGATCCATCGCCTGGTGCGAGGCCTCCGCCGGACGCTGCACCGAAACCGAGGCGCAACCGGCCAGGCCGGCCGCGAACAGCGTGCCCAGCAGCAAGGCCCGCAGTGCGGGGTGGTGCGCGGAGCGCGGTGTCCGTTCGAAGCTCGCGTGCATTCGGATCCTCGGCCGCGTACGCGGCGTTCCCTGGGAAGCGGCTAGGATTCTACCCGTCGTCCGTCGAAGCCGGCCGTCGTCATTCGCGTTTCCCGACCGGATCCCCATGCAGACTGCGACACGCCCCGGAACACTTCACGTCGTCGCCACGCCGATCGGCAACCTCGGCGACCTCTCGCCGCGCGCGCTGGACACCCTGCGCGCGGTCGCGGCGATCTGTGCGGAAGACACGAGGCACACGCGCCAGCTGCTCGCGCATTACGGCGTCGAACGGCCGCTGGTGGCCCTGCACGAACACAACGAGGAGCAGTTGGCCGAGCGCCTGGTGGCGCGCCTGCTCGGCGGCGAATCGCTGGCGCTGGTGTCGGACGCGGGCACGCCGCTGGTGAGCGACCCCGGGTTCCGGCTGGTGCGCGCGGCCCGCGCGGCGGGCGTGGCGGTGAGCCCGGTGCCGGGGGCGTGTGCGTTCGTCGCTGCGCTCAGCGTGGCCGGGTTGCCGAGCGACCGGCTCGCCTTCGAAGGGTTCCTGCCCGCGAAAGCGGGCGCGCGCCGCGAACGCCTCGCACCGCTGGCCAGCGAAACGCGCACGCTCGCGTTCTACGAATCGGCACATCGCATCGAGGAAACCCTCTCCGACATGGGGACGGTGTTCGGCGGCGACCGCCGCGTGGTGGTGGCGCGCGAGCTGACGAAACTGTTCGAGACCGTCCTCGATGGCGCGCTCGATGACGTGCGCGCCCGCATTGCCGCCGATCCCAACCAGCGCAAGGGCGAATTCGTCGTGCTGGTGCAGGGCGCCGCGGACGATGCCGATGCGCGCATCGCCGAAGGCAAGCGCCTGTACGCGAAGCTCGGCGAACACCTGCCGCCGTCGACCGCGGCCAAACTCGCCGCCGACCTGAGCGGCGCGCCGCGCAAGGCGCTCTACGGCTCCTGAGCGCTGCCCGGCCGAAGCTGCCACAATCCGCCCCGGCGGAGTCGGCCAGGCAGTCGCGTCATTCGCAAGAATGCCGAGGAAAGTCCGGGCTCCACAGGGCACGGTGCCAGGTAACGCCTGGGCGGCGCGAGCCGACGGAAAGTGCAACAGAAAGATACCGCCGATGGCCCGCAAGGGATCAGGCAAGGGTGAAATGGTGCGGTAAGAGCGCACCGCGAGTCCGGCAACGGACCGGCACGGCAAACCCCACCGGGAGCAAGGCCAAATAGGGACCTCATGACGCGGCCCGCGTCGGGTCCGGGTAGGCTGCTCGAGCGTATCGGTGACGATGCGCCTAGAGGAATGACTGCTCACGACAGAACCCGGCTTATCGGCCAACTCCGCCACTAAAGAGGCTCGCGCAAGCGGGCCTTTTTAGTGGGCGGGCGATTCAGTGCTTCGACACGGGTTGCAGCGTCTGTTTGCACACCAGTTCGCCGATCTGCCGCCCTTCGATCAGCCCGTTCGTGTTCGCGATCGGGAAATGCGCGCCCGCATACAGGCGCGACATCGCCACGTCGTCCGCGGTCGCCTTGAGGCTGGTGAAATGGCGACGCTCCTGCGTGTACTTGCTGCGGCTGTCTTCGGTGGCGTCGATGCGATCGCTGCCCAGGGCGCACTGCAACGCTGCCGCGGCGGCCGCCGACAGGATGCTGTGCGTCGAGGGATATTCGGGATGCTCGGGCGTGGGGAGGAACGACATCCAGTTCGCGTCGGGCACGGTCGCGGGATTGCCGTCGAGGTCGCCGCGCGGGATCGCGGTGACGGGACGCCAGTGGCGATACTTGTACTTCGCGTTCCAGCCGGACACGTAGCCATCGGCCATCGCGATGTTGAGCATCGCGAACGTGCGCGCGTTGCGCCACAGCTGCAATGCATCGCGCCCCTGGCGTTCGCGCTGCGCGATCGTGTCGCGCGCGATGTCGTTCCAGCTGTCGCCGGCGTTGCCCGCCCACCATTGCGCCTGTTCGGTCTGCGCCGCGGTGCGCGTGCTGCCGTTCTCCGCGCCGAGCGCCTTGACCGCGTTGTATTGGCGCGCGTATTCGGCGCTCTTGAGCGCGGGTGGCGGCGGCGGCAGGAATTGATCCGCGGATTTCATCGCGAACGGCGTGACGTATTGCCAGCCGGGCAACAGCGCCTTCAAGTGATTGGGCGGCGTGGTTTCCCACTTGCCGATGCCGGGTTGGGCGACGTCCGCGACATCCGCGCGATCGCTGCCGTCGTGCGCGCGCAACGCCAGGATGTTGCGCGCGGCGTTGCGTCCGAGTTGCACGCCTTCTTCGCGCGCGGGGCCGGCGCCGACGCGATCGAGCGCGCTGGCGTAGGCGTCGTCGAGTTCCGCGCGCTTGCCGGGCACCGTTGCGACGAGCACGTCGTGCGCAGCGGCGGCGATCGCGGCTTCGGGCGACGCGTTGGGATGTTCGCCCAGGCCGGCGGCGTACGGCGCGTACACCGGGCGGATTGCATTGAGCGCGTCGTGCATCGCCAGGTGCATCATGGCCAGCTCGCGCTGTTCCGACATGCCGCGTTCGAGCGATGCGCCGGCATCGATGCCGATGGCGTTCCATTCCGACACCGCATCGGGGGCATGGCCCCGGTCCAGCGCCCGCGTCGCGACCACGCCGATCCCGAGGGCGGCCAGGCCGGCGGCGGTGAGGACGATCGCGCCGCGCTGTCGGCGGGGGCGGTCGGTGGGATGGGGCGGCGGGGTCGGCATCGGCAGGGGGACTCCGGGTCGGGCGGGGGGGAACCGACCATGGCGGGGTGTCCGTTGGCCCGGGGTGAGGGGTCGCCCATTCAGTCTGTCTCCCTCATGAACCCGCCTCCCGGGGACGGGCCCGAATCTCACAATTTGAGACGAAACAACAGCTAGTGGATAACTCTTGAACAAGACTCTGAAGTTCGTCGCAAGCCATTGATGCCAAAACGAAAAATTCACCCAACAAGCTGTTGACAACCCTGTGGGTCAAGCCTAACGTGGCGTCTCGTGGGAAAACCGGGAAATAAGTGGTTTTCCTAACTCCAAAAGCCCCCGGCAGAGGGGCGCTACCGGGCAGGGGCGATGTTCCAGGGTGAGACCGCCATCACGATCGACGACAAGGGCCGGCTGGCGATTCCCACCAGCTACCGGGACCAGGTCGTGCGCGAGTGTGGCAACCGCCTGGTCCTGACCTACAGCCCATTCGATGCCGGCTGTCTCTATCTGTATCCGCAGCCGGTCTGGGAGCGCGTGCGCGACCAGGTCAACGCGTTGCCGCGCACCAAGAGCGTCAGCCGCAACCTGCAGCTGAAGCTCGTGGGCGCGGCGACCTTCGTCGAGCCCGACGGCAGCGGCCGCATCGGCCTGCCGGCGAGCCACCGCAACGCGGTGGGCATCGAACGCAAGGCGGTGCTGCTGGGGATGGGCGACAAGTTCGAGTTGTGGAGCGAGCAGGCGCACCTCGCGCAGATCCGGCAGACCCTCACGGATGCCGACCTGGGCGACGGGCTGCTCGACCTGCAGTTGTGACCGCCGGTGGCGCGGATGCCCGGTCCGCCCACCTTCCGGTCTTGTACGCGCAGGTCATGGAAGGACTGCGGGTGTTGGCGGACGGACGTTACCTCGATGGCACTTTCGGCCGCGGCGGCCATGCGCGCGGCGTGCTCGACCAGTTGGGCCCGGGAGGGCGATTGCTGCTGATGGACAAGGATCCCGAGGCGATCGCGGTGGCCGAAGGCGCATTCGGCGCGGACCCGCGCGTCTCCATCCGTCGCGGCAGCTTCGCCCACCTGGGCGACTGGACGCTCGCGCGCGAAGGCCTCGACGGCGTGCTGCTCGACCTCGGCGTGTCTTCGCCGCAGCTGGATGTCGCCGAGCGGGGTTTCAGCTTCGGCAAGGACGGTCCGCTCGACATGCGCATGGATCCGGATTCCGGCGAGAGCGCTGCGCAGTGGCTGGCGCATGCCTCCGATCGCGACATCGCGGACGTGCTGTTCACCTACGGCGAAGAACGCCAGTCGCGCCGCATCGCGCGCGCGATCGTGGCGCGCCGCGAAACGCAGCCGCTCGAGCGCACGGGGCAACTCGCCGACCTCATCGCGTCGGTGATGCCGCGCGGCGATTCGAAGACGCACCCTGCCACGCGTTCGTTCCAGGCCATCCGCATCTTCATCAACCGCGAGCTGGCCGACCTCGAAACCGGCCTCGACGCCGCGTTCGATTGCCTCAAGCCCGGCGGGCGCCTTGCGGTGATCTCCTTCCATTCGCTGGAAGACCGCATCGTCAAGCAGTTCATCGCGCGCAAGGCGAAGGCGCCGCCGACGCACCGCCGCATGCCGGTGGTGCCCGACTTCCATCCCACGCTGCGCGCCATCGGCGATGCGCAGAAGGCGACCAGCGAAGAACTCGCCTTCAACCCGCGCGCCCGCAGCGCCGTGCTGCGCGTGGCCGAGAAACTGGCGGTGGCCGCATGAACGCGCGCGTGATCATCGCCGTGCTGATCCTGGCCAACGTCGCCTCGGCGATCGGCGTGGTCTACGCGCGCCACGAGCATCGCCAGTTGTTCGTCGTGCTCAAGCGCCTGCAGCGCGAGCGCGACGACCTCAACATCGACTTCGGCCGCCTGCAGCTGGAACAGGCCACGTGGGCCGAAAGCAACCGCATCGACCAGGTGGCGCGCAACCGCCTGGGCATGGTGTTCCCGGAAGCGGGCGAAACCGTGGTGATCCGTCCATGAGGCCGGGCATGCCGCACGCCGAGAAGCGCCCGACGGCCGGCCAGCGCGTGCGCGCGTTCTTCGGCGGCGGTCCGCGCCAGAAGCCGCGCGGCCGCGCGCAGTTCAACCTGCGCGGGCGCCTGGCGATGGTCGCCGGCACGCTGGGCCTGTGCTCGCTCGCGCTGCTGGGCCGCGCGTTCGAGATGCAGGTGATCGACAACGCGTTCTACCAGGCGCAGGGCGATGCGCGCTTCCTGCGCGAGATCCCGATCCCCACCTCGCGCGGCATGATCACCGACCGCAACGGCGAACCGCTCGCGGTGTCCACGCCGGTCGAATCGATCTGGGCCAACCCGCAGGAACTGCTCAAGCATCCGCAGCGCTTGCCGGAACTGGCGCAGGCGCTCGGCGTGCCCGCCGACCACCTCGAACGCAAGCTCTCGCAGCGCGCGAACAAGGAGTTCGTGTACCTGCAGCGGCGGATCAGCCCGGAGTTCGCGCAGTCGGTCGTCGCGCACAACATCCCCGGCGTGTTCTCGCAGCGCGAATACCGCCGCTTCTATCCGCAGGGCGATGCGATCGCGCATATCCTGGGCTTCACCAACGTCGACGACGCCGGCCAGGAAGGCCTGGAGCTCGCGTTCGACGAATGGCTGCGCGGCAAGCCCGGCGCCGAGAAGGTGATCCGCGACCGCCGCGGCCGCATCGTCGAGAACGTGGACCTGGTGCGCGCCGCCGAGCCGGGCAAGGACCTCACGCTGTCGATCGACCGGCGCATCCAGTTTCTCGCCTATCGCGAGCTGCGCAATGCGCTGCTGGAAAAGGGCGCGAGCAGCGGCTCGGCCGTGGTGCTGGACGTGACCACCGGCGAAGTGCTGGCGATGGCCAACCTGCCGTCGTTCAACCCGAACGCGGTGGAAGGCGGCGCACGCGACGCGCACCGCAACCGCGCGGTCACCGACCTCATCGAGCCCGGCTCGACGATGAAGCCCATCACGGTCGCCGCCGCGCTCGAACATCACGTCATCACGCCGCAGACCAAGTTCGACACCAACCCGGGCTGGATGCCGAACGGCCGCTACCGCACGACCGACACGCACAACTACGGCGTGCTCGACACCACGGGCGTGATCACGAAGAGCTCCAACGTGGGCGCGGCGAAGATCGTCGCGCGCCTCGACAACAACACCTTCTATGAGTACCTGCGCAAGCTCGGCTATGGCCAGAGCACCAACAGCGGCTTCCCCGGCGAATCGGCCGGTTTGCTGCCGGCGCCGGACCGCTGGAGCGGCACCACCAAGCAGACGATGTCCTACGGCTACGGCCTGAGCGTGACGCCGCTGCAGATCGCGCAGGCGTACGCTGCGATCGGAAACGGCGGCAAGCTCGTTGCCCCGACGTTCGTCAAGGGCCAGCGCAACGAGGCCCACCAGGTCATGGATCCGGGCGTTGCCCGCGAAGTGCTGCGCATGATGGAAACGGTGACGCTGCCCGGCGGCACCGCGACGCAGGCGCGCGTGCTCGGGTATCGCGTCGCCGGCAAGACCGGCACCGCGCGCAAGGCGAGCGGCGGTGGGTATTCGCGGCGTTACGTCGCATTCTTCGCAGGCCTGGTGCCGGCGAGCAATCCGCGCTTCTCGATGGTGGTGGTGATCGACGATCCCGCGCCGGAACTCGCGTACGTCGGTGGCCTCGTCTCCGCGCCGGTGTTCCGCAACGTGATGGATGGTGCGCTGCGCATGATGGACGTGGCCCCAGACGATCTCGATGCGTGGCTTGCCGCGCAGGCTGCGGCGGAAGCCAAGCGCAAGCCGGCGACGGTGGCGACGGCGCCGGTCGCCGCGCCCGCGCCGGTGACGGAGGCCGTGCAATGAGCCGCCGCATGCGCCTGTCCGAATTGCTGCCCGACATCGCGGCCGTGCCCGCCGATCTCGAAGTCACCAACCTCGTGATGGACAGCCGCGCGCTGCGCCCGGGCGACGCGTTCATCGCGATCGCGGGCTTCGGTGCGCATGGCTTGAATTTCGTCGAGCAGGCGAAGGCCGCCGGTGCGAGCGCCATCCTGTTCGAACCGCCGGCGCCCGCCGACATTCCCGCGCCCGCCGACGCAATCCCGGTGCCGGGCCTGCGCGCGCGCCTGGGCGAACTCGGCGATCACTTCCATGGCCATCCGAGCCATGCGATGACCACCGTCGGCGTGACCGGCACGAACGGCAAGACCTCGACGGTGCAGCTGCTCGCGCAGGCGTGGTCGCTGCTCGGCACGCGCGCCGGCACCATCGGCACGCTCGGTGCGGGGCTGCATGGCGCGGTGGTGCCGACGGGTTTCACCACGCCGCTCGTGTTGCAGATGCACCAGTTGCTCGGCGAGCTACGCGACGCGGGCGCCCAGGCGCTGGCGATGGAAGTCAGCTCGCATGCGCTCGACCAGGGCCGCGTGGGCGGCGTGCATTTCGATGTCGCGGTGTTCACCAACCTCACGCGCGATCATCTGGACTACCACGGCGACATGGCGAACTACGGCGCGGCGAAGGCCAAGCTGTTCGCATGGCCGGGTTTGCGCGCAGCGGTCATCAACCTCGACGACGACTACGGCCGCGCGCTGTTCGACGCCGTGCAGGCGCCGGTGCGCCGCATCGGCACGAGCGCCGCCGGTTCGACGGATGCCGCGGTGCGCGCGGACCACGTGGTGCTCGACAACCGGGGCGTCGCGTTCGATCTCATCGTGGACGGCGCCGCGCACGCGGTGCGTTCGCCGCTGCTCGGGCGCTTCAATGTCGACAACCTGCTCGCGGTCGCCGGCGCGCTCGTCGCGCTCGACATCCCGCCTGCACGCGTCGCCGACGTGCTCTCGCAGCTGCAACCGATCCACGGCCGCATGAACCGCCTCGGCGGCAATGGCGATGCACCGCTGGTCGTCATCGACTACGCGCACACGCCCGATGCGCTCGAACAGGCGCTGTCCTCGCTGCGCGCGCATGCCGCCGCCAACCTCGCCTGCGTCTTCGGCTGCGGCGGCGAACGCGACCGCGGCAAGCGCCCGCAGATGGCCGCGATCGCCGAACGCCTCGCCGACCGCGTGATCGTCACCGACGACAACCCGCGCGGCGAAGACGGCGACGCCATCGTGGCCGACATCCTCGAAGGCTTCACGCCCGGCCTGCGCAAGGATCCGGCGCGCCTGGTGGTGGAACGCGACCGCGCCGCCGCCATCGCGCGCGCGATCGGCGAAGCGGGCGCGAACGATATCGTCCTCATCGCCGGCAAGGGCCACGAGCCCTACCAGGAAATCCACGGCGTGAAGCATCCCTTCGACGACACGGACGTCGCGCGTCGCGCGCTTGGAGGCCATGCATGATCGCCATGCCGCTGTCGCGCATCGCAGCGATGACCGGGGGCCGGGTGGTCGGCGACGACATGGTGGTCGACGTGGTCGGCACCGACACGCGCGACATGCCGGCCGGCCGCGCGTTGTTCATCGCCTTGAAGGGCGAGCGTTTCGACGGGCACGAGCACGTGGCGATGGCCGCGCGCAACGGTGCGGTCGCAGCCCTGGTGTCGCGCGAAGTGGGGCATGCGATCCCGCAACTCATCGTGGCCGACACCGAACAGGCGCTCGCCGCGTTCGCCGCCGCCGTGCAGCGCGAGCGCCGCACGCGCGTGGTCGCGATCACGGGCAGCAACGGCAAGACCAGCGTGAAGACGCTCGTCCTGTCGATCCTGCGCGAAGCGATGCCGGGCGAGGGCGGCGTGTACGCCAACCCCGGCAACCGCAACAACGAAATCGGCCTGCCGCTCGCCGTGCTCGAGGCGCCGGAACACGCGCGCTTCGCGATCTACGAGATGGGCGCAGGCAAGCCCGGCGACATCGCGTACCTCACCGCGATCGCGCGGCCCGACATCGCGGTGGTCAACAACATCGCGCCTGCGCACCTGGAACGCATGGGCAGCCTGCTCGGCGTGGCCGACACCAAGGGCGCGATCTACGACGCGCTGCCCGCCGACGGCGTGGCGGTGATCAATGCCGACGATGCGTTCGCGCCGTACTTCGCCGAGCGCGCGCACGGCCGCCGCCTGATCCGCTTCGGCCTGGATGCCACCGCCGACGTCACCGCACACGCGATCGAGCTCGATGCGGAAAGCGCACGCTTCGTGCTGTCGACGCCGCTGGGCGAAGTGGACGTGGACCTGGCGATGCCGGGCCGCCACAACGTGATGAACGCGCTGGCCGCGGCTTCGATCGCGCTCGGTGCGGGCGTCGAACTCGACGCGATCGCCGCGGGCCTCGGCGCCGCGCGTCCCGTGCACGGCCGCCTCGTCACGCATCGCCTGCCGAACGGCGCGGTGCTGATCGACGACAGCTACAACGCCAATCCCGGTTCGCTCAATGCGGCGATCGACACGCTCGCTTCGAGCGGCGACACCGCGTGGCTGGTGCTCGGCGACATGCGCGAACTCGGCGCGGACGCCGAACTGCTGCACGCCGAAGCGGGCCGTCGCGCGAAGCAGGCCGGCATCGCGCGCCTGTACGCGCTCGGGCCGCTGAGCAGGCACGCGGTGGAAGCCTTCGGGGAAGACGGACACCACTTCGCCACGCATGCGGCGCTCGCCGATGCGTTGCGCGGCGGATTGCGCGAAGGCGTGCGCGTGCTGGTCAAGGGGTCGCGCGGAAGCGCGATGGACAGGATCGTGTCGGCGCTGCTGCCCGACGAGGGGAACGACCCGCATGCTGCTTGAACTCTTCCGCTGGCTGGAGCAACTGCAGAGCCTGTTCGGGCTCTTCGGTTACCTCACTTTCCGCGGCATCCTGAGCGCGCTCACCGCGCTGGCGCTGTCGTTGTGGTGGGGCCCGGCCATCATCCGCCGCCTGGCATTGCTCAAGGGCGGCCAGCCGATCCGCAAGGACGGCCCGCAATCGCATTTCTCCAAGGCCGGCACGCCGACGATGGGGGGCGCGCTGATCCTGCTGACGATCGCCGCGTCCGTGCTGCTGTGGGGCGACCTGCGCAACCGCTACGTGTGGCTGGTGCTCGCGGTGATGATCGCCTTCGGCGCGATCGGCTGGTGGGACGACTGGATCAAGATCGTCAAGCGCGATCCCAACGGGATGAAGTCGCGCTGGAAGTACCTGCTGCAGTCGCTGTTCGGGCTCGGCGCCGGCCTGTTCCTCTATTACACCGCCGACGCTCCGGCGGCGACGACGTTCTACATCCCGTTCTTCAAGGCCGTCGCGCTGCCGCTGGTGAGCATCAGCTTCGTGGCGATCTCGTACTTCTGGATCGTCGGGTTCTCCAACGCGGTCAACCTCACCGACGGCCTCGACGGCCTGGCGATCATGCCGAGCGTGCTCGTCGCGTGCGCGCTGGGCGTGTTCGCGTATGCCTCGGGCAACGTGGTGTTCTCCGAATACCTGCAGATCCCGCAGGTGCCGGGCGCGGGCGAACTCGTGATCATCTGCGCGGCCATCGCCGGCGCGGGGCTCGGGTTCCTGTGGTTCAACACCTATCCGGCGATGGTTTTCATGGGCGACATCGGTGCGCTGGCGCTGGGCGCCGTGCTCGGGTGCATCGCGGTGATCGTGCGCCAGGAACTGGTGCTCGTGATCATGGGCGGCGTGTTCGTGATCGAAACGCTGTCGGTGATGATCCAGGTCGCCTCGTTCAAGCTGACGGGCAAGCGCGTGTTCCGCATGGCCCCCATCCACCACCACTTCGAGCTCAAGGGCTGGCCCGAGCCGCGCGTGATCGTGCGCTTCTGGATCATCTCGGTGGTGCTGGTCCTCGTCGGTCTCGCCACGTTGAAGGTGCGCTGATGAACGACACGCCGCGCCAGGCCACGCGACTGGATGCCATCGAAGGCCGCTTCGATCCGTGGCTGCTGGGCACCTCGATCGCGCTCGCGTGCCTGGGCGTGGTGATGGTGGCCTCGAGCTCGATCGCGATCGGCGAAGGGCTCAACGTCGGTCCGTTCTACTTCCTCACGCGCCACATCGTGTTCCTGTGCGGCGGCGTGGCGCTGGCCGTGTGGATGATGCGCACGGAGCTGAAGACGATCGAGCAGCACAACCAGTTGCTGCTGCTCGCGTGCTTCGTGCTGTTGCTGGCGGTGTTCGTGCCGGGCATCGGCAGCCGGGTGAACGGCGCGCGGCGCTGGCTCAACCTGGGCGTGTCGAAGTTCCAGGCGGTGGAAGCGGTCAAGCTGCTCTACATCGTGTGGCTGGCGAGCTACCTCGTGCGCTTCCGCGACGAAGTCAACGCGACGTGGCGCGCGATGCTCAAGCCGCTCGGCGTGGCGGTCGCGCTGGTCGGGTTGCTGATCCTGCAGCCGGACTTCGGTTCGCTCTCGCTGATCCTGGCGATCACCGCCGGCATGCTGGTGCTCGGTGGCGTCAACATGCCGCGCATGTTCGGCCCGGTGCTGATCGGCCTGCCGGTGCTGGCGGCGATCGCGATCGCCGAACCGTATCGCGTGCGCCGCTTCACCTCGTTCCTCAATCCGTGGCAGGACCCGTTCGACAGCGGCTACCAGCTGACGAATGCGCTGATGGCGGTGGGCCGCGGCGAAATCTTCGGCGTGGGCCTGGGCGCATCGGTGCAGAAGCTGTCGTACCTGCCCGAAGCGCACACCGACTTCATCCTCGCGGTGATCGCCGAAGAACTCGGCCTGGTCGGCGTGGCGCTCGTCATCGGCCTGTATGCGCTGCTTGCGGGCCGCGCGTTCTGGGTGGGGCTGAAATGCGTCGAGATGCGCCGCCACTTCGCGGGCTACTGCGCGTTCGGCGTGGGCCTGTGGATGAGCCTGCAGAGTTTCGTGTCGATCGGCGTCAACCTCGGGCTGCTGCCGACCAAGGGCCTGACGCTGCCGCTGATTTCCTCCGGCGGTTCGAGCGTGCTGATGACGTGCATGGCGCTCGGCCTGCTGCTGCGCGTGTCGTACGAACTGGATCGCGCCGAGCGCCAGGTCGCGCGCCTGCGCGGCGAAGCGCAGCAGCCCGCGCCGGGCCACGTGCCGGCGACGGCGCAACCGGTCGGCGCGACGGCGACGTCAAGCGTGCGCGGCACCAACCGCCTGCGCCAGCGGGTCGAACCCACGTTGGGGAGGACCGCATGACGGTCGTCGACAACGCGCGCGTGCTGATCCTCGCCGGCGGCACCGGCGGCCACATCTTCCCGGGCCTCGCGGTGGCGCATGCACTGCGCGCACGCGGCGCGGAAGTGACGTGGCTCGGCGCCGACGGCGGCATGGAAACGCGCCTGGTGCCGCAGCACGACATCGCCATCGACACGATCGCGGTGAAGGGGCTGCGCGGCAAGGGCATCGCGACGTTGCTCGGTGCGCCGGTGCGCGTGCTGCGCGCGATCCGCGCGGCGGCGGAAGTCGTCGAGCGTCGTCGCCCGCGCGCGGTGATCAGCTTCGGCGGTTACGCGGCGGGGCCGGGCGGCATCGCCGCCAAGCTCGCCGGCGTGCCGCTGGTGGTGCACGAACAGAACCGCGCGCCGGGCTTCACCAACCGCGTGCTCGCGCGTTTTGCCAAGCGCGTGCTCACCGGCTTCCCGCAGACGTTCAAGCACACGATCGAAGAGCCGGTGGGCAATCCGGTGCGCAGCGAGATCGCGGCCGTGCCGTCGCCCGCGCTGCGCTTCCCGCGCGCCGATGATGGCTTGCGCCTGCTGGTGCTCGGCGGCAGCCAGGGCGCGCGCGCCTTGAACCTCGCGGTGCCGCGTGCGCTGCATGCATTGAACGATCCGCACATCACGATCCGCCACCAGTGCGGCGAGAAGCTGCGCGCCGATGCGGAACAGGCGTACGTGGACGCGGGCCTGGTCGCGAGCGTCGAGCCCTTCATCGCCGACATGGCTGCCGCGTACGGCTGGGCCGACCTCGTGGTGTGCCGCGCCGGCGCGCTGACGCTGGCCGAGTTGTGCGCCGTGGGCGTGGGCAGCGTGCTGGTGCCGTTCCCGCAGGCGGTGGACGACCACCAGACGCGCAACGCCGAATTCCTCGTCGAACGCGGCGCGGCTGTTCTGCTGAAGCAGGACGAACAGCTCGCCGATCGCCTCCAAACCGTGCTGGGCGAACTGCGCGCCGATCCCGCCCGCCGCGTCGCGATGGCCGAAGCCGCGCGCACGCTGGCGAAACCCGATGCGGCCTCGCGCGTTGCCGACATCGTGCTCGACGTGATCCGCCTGCGCGATGCGCAGCGCAAGGAGGCCGCGTGATGGCCAACGTCCAGCGCCGCCTGCAGACCTCCGGCGACCTCGCGAAGGCGTATCCGCGCGTGCACTTCATCGGCATCGGCGGCGTCGGCATGAGCGGCATCGCCGAAGTGCTGTGCACGCTCGGCTACCAGGTGTCGGGCTCCGACAACGCGGACAACGCGGTGACGCGGCGCCTGACGAGCCTCGGTGCGAAGGTGCATCGCGGCCACGCGGCGGCGAACGTGCTCGACACCGATTGCGTCGTGGTGTCCAGCGCGATCCGCAAGGACAACCCGGAACTGATGGAAGCGCGCGCGCAGCGCATCCCGATCGTGCCCCGCGCCGAAATGCTGGCCGAGCTGATGCGTTTCCGCCGCGGCATCGCGGTGGCCGGCACGCACGGCAAGACCACGACCACCTCGCTCGCCGCCAGCGTGCTGGGCGAGGGCGGGCTGGATCCGACGTTCGTCATCGGCGGCAAGCTGCTCGCGGCCGGCGCGAATGCGCGCCTGGGCCAGGGCCAGTGGCTGGTGGCGGAAGCGGACGAAAGCGATGGCAGCTTCCTGCGCCTGAATCCCGCGATCGCGGTCGTCACCAACATCGACGCCGACCATCTCGAGAACTACGGTGGCGACTTCGCGAACGTGCAGGCCGCCTTCGCCGAATTCCTGCATCGCCTGCCGTTCTACGGGCTGGCGGTGCTGTGCATCGACGATCCGGAAGTGGAAGCGCTGGCGAAGGACACGCCGCGCCACGTGTGCAGCTACGGCTTCTCTGCGCACGCCGACGTGCGCGCCGAAGACGTGACGCAGATCGGTCCGTGCATGCACTTCACGCTGCACCTGCCGGATGGTTCGCGCACGCCGGTGCAGCTCGCGCTGCCGGGGCGCCACAACGTGCAGAACGCGCTGGCCGCCGCCGCGATCGGCTGGCAGCTGGGCGTGGCGCCCGACGCGATCGCGCGTGCACTCGCGAATTTCGAAGGCATCGGCCGCCGCTTCAACCTGCTGGCGCAGCTGCGCACGCCGAAGGGCGCATTGGTGCAACTGGTGGACGACTACGGCCACCACCCGAAGGAACTGGAAGCGGTGTTCGCCGCGGCGCGCGGCGGTTGGCCGGACAAGCGCCTGGTCGTCGCGTTCCAGCCGCATCGCTACAGCCGCACGCGCGACCTGTTCGACGAGTTCGCCGCGGTGTTGTCGACGGTCGATGCGCTGGTGCTCACCGACGTGTACGCGGCGGGCGAAGCGCCGATCGCGGGCGCGGATGCGAAGGCCCTGGCGCGCGCGATCCGCACGCGGGGTCGCGTGGACCCGGTGGTCGTGGGCGCGGCGTCGGAGTTGTCGGGCTTGCTGCCCGATGTGTTGCAGGACGGCGACCTGCTGTTGCTGATGGGCGCGGGCGACATCGGCGCCGCGGCGCAGCAGTTGGCCACGCAAGGCTTTGAAGGAGTCACGAAGTGAACGGTTTCAGGTTTCCCCCGCTGCGCGTGACCGACCCGGCCGTGTTCGGCCGCGTGGCCGTGCTGATGGGCGGTACGAGTTCGGAGCGCGAGGTGTCGCTGGATTCCGGGCGCAACGTGCTGGAGGCGCTGCGCGCGCGCGGCATCGCGGCCGATGCGGTCGATGGCATCCCCAACCTCGTGCGCGAGTTGCAGGACCGCCACTTCACGCGCGTGTTCAACATCCTCCACGGCCACGCCGGTGGCGGCGAAGATGGCGTGCTGCAGGGCCTGCTCGAAGCGCTCAACGTGCCGTACACCGGCTCGGGCGTGCTCGGCTCGGCGCTGAGCATGGACAAGATCCGCACGAAGCAGGTGTGGTTGTCGGTCGGATTGCCGACGCCGCGCTACGTGCAGCTGGGCAAGGGCGCCGACGTGCACGCGGCGGCGAAGTCGCTCGGCTTGCCGGTGATCGTCAAGCCCGCTGCGGAAGGCTCGAGCGTGGGCGTGTCGCGCGTGTACTCCGAGGCCGACCTCGACGCGGCCGTCGCACTCGCCGAACGCTACATCGACCAGGAAGCGCGCGGCGAACTGTTGATGGAGCAGCTGATCGAAGGCGACGAGCTCACCGTCGCCGTGCTCGGCAACGTCGCGCTGCCGTCGATCCGCATCGTGCCGAAGGGCCAGTGGTACGACTACCACGCCAAGTACGTCGCCGAAGACACGCAGTACCTGTGCCCGGGCCTGGAAGGCGATGCGGAAGACGAGATCCGCCGCCTCGCGGTCGCCGCGTTCGAATCCGCCGGCTGCAGCGGCTGGTCGCGCGTGGACGTGATGCGCGATCGCGCGACCGGCAAGTTCTACCTGCTCGAAGTGAACACCGCGCCGGGCATGACGAGCCATTCGCTCGTGCCGAAGGCCGCGCGCCAGGTCGGCATCGAATTCGAAGAACTGTGCTGGCGCATCCTGGAAACCTCGCTCGACCGCGACGGGGGTGCACGCAAGTGAACGCCCTGCTGCGCATCCTGGCCTGGACCTTCGCGGTGGCACTCGTCGTGCTGCCCGTGGTCGCCGTGCTCAACGGCTGGATCGCCGCCGAGCGCTGGCCGTTGCGCACGCTGCGCGTGCAGGGGTCGCTGCACAACGTGGACGAACAGCTGTTGCGCGCGACGGTGCTGCCGTATGCGCGCCGCGGGTTCTTCGCGGTGCGGCTGGAAGATGCGCAGGCCGCGGTGGCGCGACTGCCGTGGGTCGAGCGTGCCGAAGTGCGCAAGCATTGGCCCGACATCCTCGAAGTGCACGTCGTCGAACATCGCCCGTTCGCGCGCTGGGGCGACGATCGCCTGTTGTCCGAGCACGGCCGTTTGTTCCCGGTGCGCGGCATCCACGTGCCGGCCAGCCTGCCGCAGCTCGGCGGGCCGGAGGCGCGCGTACCGGAAGTGGTCGCGCTCTACAACGAATCGCGCGCGCTGTTCGCCAGCACCGGCAACGACGTGCGCGCGCTGAAGCTGGACGCGCGCGGCAGCTGGTCGCTCGTGCTGTCCGACGGCACCGAAGTCATCGTGGGCCGCAGCGACGCGCGCCCGCGCATCGGTCGCTTCGCGCGCCTGCTGCCGCAACTGATCAACCAGCCGCAACGCGTCCTGCGTCGCGCGGACCTTCGCTACACCAATGGCTTCGCGCTCCAGTGGGCAACCGCCCCCGCCGCGCCGGCCAGCACGACTTCGCAAGGAAAGACATGAACCGCAAAGGCGACAAATCCCTGATCGTGGGCCTCGACATCGGCACGTCGAAGGTCACGGCGCTCGTCGGCGAGTACTCGCCCGGCAGCCCGATCGAGGTGATCGGGATCGGCACGCACGAATCGCGCGGGCTCAAGCGCGGCGTGGTCGTGGACATCGAGTCGACCGTGCAATCCATCCAGCGCGCCGTCGAAGAGGCCGAACTGATGGCCGGCTGCGAAGTGCGGTCGGTGTATGCCTCCATTTCCGGCAACCACGTGCAGTGCCGCAACTCGCAGGGCATCGCGCCGATCCGCGACGGCGAGGTGACCTACGCCGACCTCGATCGCGTGCTCGATGCCGCGAAGGCCGTCGCGATCCCGGCCGACCAGCGCATCCTCCATGCCATCCCGCGCGACTACGTGCTCGACGATTCGCAGGAAGGCATCCGCAACCCGGTCGGGATGACGGGCGTGCGCCTGGAAGTGCACGCGCACCTCGTCGTGTGCGCGCAGTCGGCCGCGGCCAACATCAGCAAGTGCGTGCAGCGTTGCGGGTTGCAGGTCGACGACCTCGTGCTCGCCTCGCTTGCGTCGAGTACCGCGGTGCTGACGCCGGACGAACGCGAACTCGGCGTCGTGCTGGTCGACCTCGGCGCGGGCACCACCGACATCGCGGTGTTCGTGCAGGGTGCGATCGCGCACAGCGCCTCGCTGCCGATCGCCGGCGACAAGGTGACCGAGGACATCGCGCACATGCTGCGCACGCCGACGCCGGAAGCCGAGCAGATCAAGGTGCGCTATGCGTGCGCGCTCGCGCAGCTGGCCACGGCGGAAGAAAGCATCCAGGTGCCGAGCGTGGGCGATCGCCCGCCGCGTCGCCTGCCGCGCCATTCGCTGGCGCAGGCGGTGCAGGCGCGCTACGAGGAAATCTTCGAGATGGTGCAGGCCGAGCTGCGTCGCAGCGGTTTCGAACAGCACGTGCGCGCGGGGATGGTGTTGACCGGCGGCGCTTCGAAGATGGAAGGCGTGGTCGAACTCGCCGAGGAAATGCTGCAGATGCCGGTGCGCGTGGGGATCCCGCAGCACGTCACCGGCCTCGGCGAAGTGGTGGGCAACCCGGTGCATGCCACCGGCGTGGGCCTGCTGCTGATGGGCAGCCAGATCGAGAACCCGCGGCGTCCGTCGATCGCGACGGGACGCGCGGGCAGTTTCTTCAACAAGGTGAAGAACTGGTATCGCGGCGAGTTTTAAGGAGCGGCACGAAAGGATTTCCTGGCGGTTGCGGCAAGTGGTTCCACAAAAACGTCGTGGGGCGCGATCCAACAAACCACGGCACCTATAACGAGGACACGGACATGGCGCATTTCGAATTGGTTGAAAAGATGGCCCCGAACGCAGTGATCAAGGTGGTTGGCGTGGGCGGCGGCGGCGGCAACGCCGTGGCGCACATGGTCAACAGCAGCGTGGACGGCGTGGAATTCATCACGGCGAACACCGACTCGCAGGCGATCAAGAACTGCGGCGCCAAGCTGCAGCTGCAGCTCGGCAGCAACGTCACGAAGGGCCTGGGCGCGGGCGCGAACCCGGAGGTTGGCCGCCAGGCCGCCCTGGAAGATCGCGAACGCATCATGGATGCCCTGCAGGGCTCCGACATGGTGTTCATCACCGCGGGCATGGGCGGCGGCACGGGCACGGGCGCGGCGCCCGTCGTGGCGCAGCTCGCCAAGGAAATGGGGATCCTGACGGTGGCCGTGGTCACCAAGCCGTTCCCGTTCGAAGGCCGTCGCCGCATGCAGGTGGCGCTCAAGGGCATCGACGAGCTCAGCCAGCATTGCGATTCGCTGATTACGATCCCGAACGAAAAACTGATCACCGTGCTCGGCCGCAACGCGACGATGATCCAGGCCTTCCGCGCGGCGAACGATGTGTTGCTGGGTGCGGTGCAGGGCATCGCCGACCTCATCGTGCGTCCGGGCCTGATCAACGTCGACTTCGCCGACGTGCGCACCGTGATGTCCGAGATGGGCCTGGCGATGATGGGCACCGGGTCGGCGCGCGGCGACGATCGCGCGCAGGCCGCCGCGGAGGCCGCGATCCAGAACCCGCTGCTCGACGACGTCAACCTCTCGGGCGCCAACGGCATCCTGGTCAACATCACGGCCGGCCCGGACTTCACGATGGCCGAGTTCGACGAAGTGGGCCGCACGATCGAGAACTTCGCTTCGGAAGACGCGACGGTCGTGATCGGCACCGTGCTGGATCCGGACATGCAGGACGAGGTCAAGGTGACCGTGGTCGCGACGGGCCTCAACCGCGCGGTCTCGCGCCAGGCGCTGCCGGCCCGCGGCTTCGAGACGGTGCAGCATTCGGTGCGTTCGCCGATCAAGCTCGTCCGCAACGCGACCACCGGCCAGCCGGACTTCGACGCGATGGCCAACCTCAACGAGCCGGTCGTGCCGAACTTCGCGAGCAGCCAGAGCCTGCGTGGCGGCACCACCCGCGCCGAGCCCGCCGCCGCCGATTTCGGCAGCGACAGCAGCTACCTCGATATCCCGGCCTTCCTCCGCCGCCAGGCGGACTGACCGGGCGCTGGTCCCCACGCCCCGGGCTGCGCCGCCCGGGGTGCGGTCTTCGGTCGGCCGACCACAAGTCGGCCGGCCCCTTTCGCCCCGGCGAACGGTGCCCCGGCCGGGCCGTGTTCATCGGGTCGCGTGGTAATCTTTGCGGCCGTTGCGCCCGCCGCACGCGCCCACGCTTCGTTCCCCCTGCCTCCGCGCGAGGCCAGAAGCAGAGGTCCGACCGATCCCGATGTTGTCCCAACGCACCCTCAAGAACGTGATCCGCGCGACCGGCGTGGGCCTGCACAGCGGAGAGAAGGTCTATCTCACGCTGCGTCCGGCCGCCGTCGACACGGGCATCGTGTTCCGGCGCGTGGACCTGGATCCGGTGGTGGAAATCCCGGCCGACGCGCAACTCGTCACCGAAACCATGTTGTGCACCGGGCTGTCGCGCGACGGCGGCAAGGTCATGACCATCGAACACCTGATGTCCGCCTTCGCGGGCCTGGGCATCGACAACGCGTACGTGGACCTGTCGGCACCGGAAGTGCCGATCATGGACGGCTCCGCCGGCCCGTTCGTGTTCCTGCTGCAATCGGCGGGGATTTCCGAGCAATCGGCGCCCAAGCGCTTCATCCGCATCCGCAAGCCCGTCGAAGTGCGCGAAGGCGACAAGATCGCCCGCTTCGAACCGCACGACGGGTTCCGCATCGGCTTCACCGTGGTCTTCGACCATCCGGCCATCCCGACGTCGCAGTCGCGGGCCGAGATCGATTTCTCGACGACCTCGTATGTAAAGGAAGTGAGCCGCGCGCGCACCTTCGGGTTCATGCGCGACCTGGAGTTCATGCGCGAGCGCAACCTCGGCCTCGGCGGCTCGATGGACAACGCGATCGTGCTGGACGAGTTCCGCGTGCTGAACGACGACGGCCTGCGCTACGCCGACGAATTCGTCCGCCACAAGATCCTCGATGCGGTGGGCGACCTGTACCTGGCCGGCCGTCCGATCATCGGCGCGTTCGAAGGCTTCAAGTCCGGCCACGCCCTCAACAACAAGCTGGTCCGCGCCCTGCTCGCCGATGCCTCGGCCTGGGACGAAGTGACTTTCGACGATCCGGCCGCCGCGCCCGTCGTCTACGGCAACCCTGCCATCGCCTGAACCTGGCCGTGTGGAATCCGTCCGGGGATGTGCGGGCTGGTGATCGATCTGTGAATCGAAACCGGCCGTTTAACGGCAATTTAACGAACCTCTAATGGTTCGTTAGCGAATCCGGGGGAAAAGGCGGGCAGTATCCCCTCCGGGCCGCTCAAGCCATCCACCGCACCACGCAATCGGATGGGTCGACCGGCCAGATTTCAGGACTCTGGTTTCCGTTTCGCATCAGGGTTTTTTTCGGATCCCGGGTGGGGATCCACCAAGGACGCCAGCGCGGCTTGCAACGCTTCTTTCGCAGCCGCCGACATCGGTTTGGCCTTCGATTCCGTCCGTTCCGACGGGTGGATCGGATAGGTCGTCGTTTTGACGACCAACTCGGCCACGCCGAGCCCGAGGGATCGGGCCGCGTCGAGGATGTCCGGAGCGACGAGCCGCAACTTGGCCCGCCACACCGGTGCATCAACGACGTAGACGAGCCTGCCGCCATCGAGGTTCGCAAGCCGCGCATGCGCGGCGAGCGACGGAGGCAGGAATGGGCGCAACCGCTGATCCAGCGCATCAAGCCACAGGGCACGGCGCAGGGGATCGAAGGCGGAATCTGCAAGCAACGCCTCAATCGGCGCCTGCGGACCCGTGTTTCGATCTGCGCGTGCGGGCTTAGGTCCGCGGTACTTGGAATCCGACATATCTATGAGCTTCAAAATCGTTCTGAATAACCGTGGCGAGCCTTCGGCCCGCCTGGTCGACAAGATCTCCGACAACGCCCAGCGTCGTCCGGGGATCACCGCAGGCATTCTGCTCTCTGCCGGCCTCGTGCTGGGGCTCGGCGCCAGCGTCGGCTTCACCGGGGTGCGCACCGCGCAACTGCAGGCGAAGGTCGAGAAGCAGCAGGCCGAGCTCGATGCCGCCCACGCCAACTCGCAGCGCGAGATCAACGCGCTGGCCGCCCGCCTCGGCGAGCTGCAGGCCCAGGCCAACCGCCTCAATGCCCTCGGCGAGCGCCTCACCCGCGCCGGCCAGCTGCAGGACGGCGAGTTCGATTTCGACCAGCCGGTCCCGACCGGTGGCGCGGGCCCCGTCCGCGACATGCCGCGCGCCGAACTCAACCGCGAGCTGTCGGTCCTGGAGCGCGAATACACCGCCTCGGGCCAGCAGCTGTCGGTGATGGAGTCGCTGCTGTTCAACCGCACGCTCGACCGCAACGCCATCCCGTCGCGCGACCCGATCGCCAACAGCTACATCACCTCCGGCTTCGGCGGCCGCGCCGATCCGATCGTCGGGGGCCACCAGTTCCACAAGGGCATCGACTTCAAGGCCAACGTGGGCGATCCCGTCCTGGCGGTGGCCGACGGCGTGGTCAGCTTCTCCGGCGTCCGCTCCGGCTACGGCAACGTGGTCGAGATCGACCACGGCAACGGCTACGTCACCCGCTACGCGCACAACTCGCGCCTGCTGGGCCGCGTGGGCGACCTCGTCCGTGCCGGGCAGCAGATCGCCAAGGCCGGCTCCACCGGCCGGTCCACCGGCGCCCACGTGCACTTCGAGGTGTGGGACAACGGCCGCGTCGTGAACCCGCGCCAGTTCCTCGGTGGCCGCAGCGCCGTCCGCGGCTGATCCATCGCCCGCACGACGCCTGCCCATTGGGGGGACGGCGTCGGAAGGAACTTGATAGGCGGCCCCGCGGTCCCCAGCTACAATGCCGCGTTGCCGAACAAAGGGCGCCCAGCGCCCTTTTTTATTGCCGCACGGCGCCCCGCGCCCATGGCCCACCCCCAAGAATTCCTCTGGTATTTCCAACGATGCTCAACAGCCTGCTTACCCGCGTTTTCGGCAGCCGCAACGAACGCCTCCTCGGACAGCTCGCGGGCATCGTCAAGAAGATCAACGCGCTCGAGCCCGAAATGCAGGGCCTCACCGACGAGCAGCTGCAGGCCAAGACGCCCGAGTTCCAGAAGCGCATCGCCGGCGGCGAATCGCTCGACAAGATCCTCCCCGAAGCCTTCGCCGTCTGTCGCGAAGCTTCGCGCCGCGTGCTCGGCATGCGCCATTACGACGTGCAGCTGATCGGCGGCATGGTGCTGCACCTGGGCAAGATCGCCGAGATGCGCACCGGTGAAGGCAAGACGCTGGTCGCCACGCTGCCGACGTACCTCAATGCGCTCGAAGGCAAGGGCACGCACGTCATCACCGTCAACGATTACCTCGCGCGCCGCGACGCCGCGTGGATGGGTCGTTTGTACAACTGGCTCGGCCTGTCGGTCGGCGTGGTCTACCCGGGCATGCCGCACAGCGACAAGCGCGCCGCGTACGGCAGCGACATCACCTACGGCACCAACAACGAGTTCGGCTTCGACTACCTGCGCGACAACATGGCGCTGGCGAAGGAAGACCGTTACCAGCGCGGCCTGCACTACGCGATCGTCGACGAAGTCGACTCCATCCTGATCGACGAAGCGCGCACGCCGCTCATCATCTCCGGCCCCGCGGACGAATCGCAGGAGCTGTACCACCAGGTCGACGGCATCGTCCCGCAGCTGTCGAAGCAGAAGGACGAAGAGTCCGAAGGCGATTACTTCGTCGACGAGAAGGGCAAGCAGGTCCACCTCTCCGAAGCCGGCATGGAACACGTCGAAGCGCTGCTGCGCCAGATCGGCGTGCTGAAGGACGACGACGATGCGCTGTACGCCGCGCACAACATCCACGTCGTGCACCATCTCAACGCCGCACTGCGCGCGCACGCGATCTACCAGCGCGACGTCGACTACATCGTGCGCGACGACGAAGTGGTGATCGTCGATGAATTCACCGGCCGCACGCTGCCGGGCCGCCGCTGGTCCGACGGCCTGCACCAGGCCGTGGAAGCGAAGGAACGCGTGGCGGTGCAGCGCGAGAACCAGACGCTCGCCTCGATCACGTTCCAGAACCTGTTCCGCATGTACAAGAAGCTGTCGGGCATGACCGGCACCGCGGACACCGAAGCCTACGAATTCCAGAACATCTACAACCTCGAAGTGGTCGTCATCCCGACGCACCGCCCGATGGTCCGCCAGGACCATTCCGACCTCGTCTTCCTCAACCGCGCCGGCAAGTACCGCGCGGTGGTCAACGAGATCAAGCAGTGCAACGCCAAGGGCCAGCCGGTCCTCGTCGGCACCACGTCCATCGAAGTCTCCGAGCTGCTGTCGGAACAGTTGAACGAATCGGGCATCGCGCACGAAGTCCTCAACGCCAAGCAGCACGAACGCGAAGCGCAGATCGTCGCCAACGCCGGTCGCCCGGGCGCGGTGACCATCGCCACCAACATGGCCGGCCGCGGTACCGACATCGTGCTCGGCGGTTCGCTCGAGGCCGAACTCACCGCGCTGGGCGAAGAGGCCAGCGAAGACGAGAAGGCGCGCATCCGCGCCGAATGGCAGCAGCGCCACGACGCGGTCAAGGCGTCGGGCGGCCTGCACATCGTCGGTACCGAACGCCACGAATCGCGCCGCATCGACAACCAGCTGCGTGGTCGTTCCGGCCGCCAGGGCGACCCGGGTTCGTCGCGCTTCTACCTGTCGCTCGAAGACAACCTGATGCGCATCTTCGCGGCCGACTGGGTGCAGCGCGTCATGGCGCGCATGGGCCTGAAGGAAGACGACATCATCGAAAGCCCGCTGGTGACCAAGCAGATCGCCAACGCGCAGCGCAAGGTCGAGGCCCACAACTTCGACATCCGCAAGAACCTGCTCGACTACGACGACGTCAACAACGACCAGCGCAAGGTGATCTACCAGCAGCGCGACGAATTGCTGGACGCCGACAGCGTGGAAGAGAACGTCGCCGGCATCCGCGAAGACGTGGTCGCCGACCTCGTCGCGCGCTTCGTCCCGCCGAACTCCATCGACGAACAGTGGGACCTGCAGGGCCTGGACGCGGAACTCGCCAACGAGTTCAACCTCGACGCCAACATCACCGGCGTGGTGAAGTCGCGCGAAGAGATCGACGCCGAGCAGATCGCCGCCGAAGTGCAGCGCGCCGTCACCGGCGTGTTCACCGACAAGGAAGCGCAGGTCGGCGGCGAGACGATGCGCATGCTCGAAAAGCACATCATGCTCAACGTGCTCGACCAGAACTGGAAGGAACACCTGGGCCGCATGGATTACCTGCGCCAGGGCATCCACCTGCGCGGTTACGCGCAGAAGCAGCCGAAGCAGGAATACAAGAAGGAAGCCTTCGAACTCTTCAGCGAAATGCTGGAGAAGGTGAAGCGCGAAGTCGTCTCGTTGCTGGCGCGCGTGCGCATCCGCAGCGAAGAGGAAGTCGCGCAGGCCGAAGCGCAGGAACGCGCGCGCGCCGAAGCCGTCGCGCGCCAGATGCAGTTCCAGCACGCCGACACCGGCGGCTACGGTGCGGGCGA
This sequence comes from Lysobacter helvus, assembly GCF_018406645.1. NCBI lineage: Bacteria > Pseudomonadati > Pseudomonadota > Gammaproteobacteria > Lysobacterales > Lysobacteraceae > Lysobacter > Lysobacter helvus. The sequence goes on along the minus strand of NZ_AP024546.1, from coordinate 800,969 downwards.
AGAAGCCGCGGAAGCCTCGGCTGCCGCGCTCGCCGCCGGCGCCACGCCGCGCGTGGGCCGCAACGATCCGTGCCCGTGCGGCAGCGGCAAGAAGTTCAAGCACTGCCACGGCCAGCTGGCCTGACGTAGCGGGCCCGTGAGCGGCGAGGCCATGGTCGAGGTCGTCGCGGGCGTGATCCGCGACAAGACCGGCCGCATCCTCCTCGCGCGCCGGACCGAAGGACGCGACCTCGCCGGCCTGTGGGAATTCCCGGGCGGCAAGCGCGAGCCGGGCGAGACGCCGGAAGGTGCGCTCGCCCGCGAACTGCACGAAGAACTCGGCATCGACATCGACTGCGGCGCGCCGCTGATCGCGGTGCCGCAGCGCTATCCGCACAAGCGCCTGCGCCTGGACGTGCGCCACGTCGCCGCCTGGCGCGGCACGGTCAAGGGCCACGAAGGCCAGGCCCTCGCGTGGGTGCCGCCGCACCTGCTGGCGTCGTATGCGATGCCGTCCGCGGACATTCCCGTCGTCGCGGCGCTGTTGCAGCCCGATCGTTACCTCGTCACGCCCGCGCCCGACCTGTCGGATGCGACGTGGCTCGACGCGCTCGAACACGCGCTGGCCAACGGTGTGCGTCGCGTGCAATTGCGCGCCCCCGACAGCGAACCGCGCCGCTGGCACACGCTGGTGGACGCCGCCGTCGATGCATGCCGCCGCCACGACGTGGACGTGCTGGTCAACGGCGACATCGACCTCGCGCGCGAATTCGACATCGGCGTGCACCTGCGTGCCGCGCAATTGCCGGCACTCGCATCGCGTCCGCTGCCGGCGGATCGCCGCGTCGCCGCGTCATGCCACACGCTCGCCGAGATCCGCGAGGCCGAACGCATCGGCTGCGACTTCATCGTCGTCGGCGCAGTCGCGGGCACCCCCACGCATCCGGGCGCCACGCCACTGGGTTGGGCGGGATTCGCCGCGTTACGCGAAGACACCGCGCTGCCGATCTATGCGATCGGTGGCCTCGGCGAACAGGAACTCGACATCGCACGCGCCCACGGCGCACAAGGCATCGCTGCGATCCGCGCGTTCTGGCCCGGCACGCCCTGACTCAGTCGCGCATCGCCGCCATCGCGCGGTAACGCCGGTCGAGCGCATCGACCTCCGCGTCCAGCGCCGCCAGCGTGTCGACGTTCACCAGCACATCGTCCGCGATCGCCAGGCGCGTGCGCCGGTCGGCCTGCGCCGCCAGCATGCGTTCGGCCAGCACGCGATCGATGGCGTCGCGATGCATCACGCGCGCCACCTGCACATCGCGCGGCACGTCGACGACCAGGATGCGATCGAGCCACGGATACGCCGCGCGCCCACCGCCTTCGGCGAGCAGGGGAATCGCGACGATCACGTAGGGACTGCGCGCCGCTTCGGCCGTCGCGCGCAGGGCCAGGCGGATGCGCGGATGCAGGATGGCTTCGAGCCGCTTGCGTGCATCGTCGTTGCCGAAGACATGCCGGCGCAGCGCCGCGCGATCCAGCTGGCCATCGGCTTGCAACACATCCGGACCGAACGCTTCGGCGACTTCCGCGAGCGCCGATTGTCCCGGCTGCACGACCTCGCGCGCCGCGACATCCGCATCGGCGACGACGATCCCCTTTGCAGCGAACAAGTTCGCGACCGCGCTCTTGCCCGACGCGATGCCGCCGGTCAGCCCTACGCGCAGCGCGGGCGCCGCCATGGCGTCACCGCGCTCCGGCGAGATGCAGGTAGCCGTTGATGAGCGGCTCGCTCCAGAAGAACGCGATCCAGCCCGCGATGGCGAGGTACGGACCGAAGGGAATGGGCGTGGCGCGATCGCGACCCGCCGCGAACAACCACACCGACCCGACGATGGCGCCCACGATCGACGACACCAGGATGGTCGGCAGGATGCCTTTCAACCCGACCCACGCGCCGATGGCCGCGAGCAGCTTGAAGTCGCCGTGGCCCATGCCTTCCTTGCCCGTGAGCTGCTTGAAGACCCAGTACACGGACCAGAGGCTGAAGTAGCCCGCCATCGCGCCGAGCAGCGCGGCTTTCTGGCCGACGTAGAGGTTCTCGATGCTGGCGATCAACCCGAGCCAGAGCAGCGGCAACGTGAGCTGGTCGGGCAGCAGGCGCGTGCGCAGGTCGATGCCGGCGAGCGAGATGAGGAAGCAGGTGAAGAGGATCCCGCCGAACGCCTTCCAGCCGAACCCGAACTGCCACACGCAGGCCAGCACCAGCACCATCGTGATGAATTCGACCAGCGGGTACTGCGCCGAGATCGGCGCGTGGCAATGGCGGCACTTGCCGCGCAACGCCAGCCAGCTGATGAGCGGGATGTTCTCGTACCACGACAGCGGATGCTTGCAGTGCGGGCAGTGCGAAGGCTCGACGACGATCCCCGGCGGCGGCGGATCGTAGACCTCCGCGTCTTCGAGGATCTCGTGCGCATCCCGCCGCCACTGCCATTCCAGGCGGCGGGGGAGGCGCAGGATCACGACGTTGAGGAAGCTGCCGAGCGCAAGCCCGAAAGCGGCCGCGGCGGGAAAGCCGAGGCCGGGGTTCTGGTCCAGGAATGCCACTTAGGTGCGGGCCCGGATCAGACGACGGCGGCGAGCTTGAAGATCGGCAGGTACATGGCGACCACCATGCTGCCCACGATCACGCCCAGCATCACCACGATCAGCGGCTCCAGCAGGCTGGCGAGCGCGTCGACCGCGTTGTTGACTTCCATCTCGTAGAACTCGGCCACCTTGTACAACATGGTGTCGAGCGCGCCGGCCTCTTCGCCGATCGCGGTCATCTGCACGACCATGTGCGGGAACAGCTGCGTCTGCTTCATCGCCACGTTGACCTGGTAACCCACGGCCACGTCGTCGCGGATGCGCTTGACCGCATGTTCGTACACGGTGTTGCCGGTGGCGCCGGCCACGGTTTCCAGCGCTTCGACCAGCGGCACGCCGGCCGCGAAGGTCACCGCCAGCGTGCGCGAGAACCGCGCCAGCGCGGCCTCGTGCATGATCTTGCCGATCACGGGCAGCTTGAGGACCAGGCGGTCCAGGAAGTGCTGCACGGCGGGCGAGCGCTTCTTCGCCATGATGAAGCCGACGACGATCGCGGCCACGAAGCCGCCGATCGCCCACCACCACTTGACCATGAACTTGCTGAGGTTGATCACCATCTGGGTGAAGGCCGGCAGCTCGGCGCCGAAGTTCTTGAAGACGTCTTCGAACTGCGGCACCACGAACACGAGCAGGATGGCGCTGACGAGCAGGGCGACCGCGACGACCATCGCGGGGTAGAACATCGCCTTCTTGATCTTGCCCTTCAGCGTTTCGATGTTTTCCTTGTACGTCGCCACGGTGTCGAGCACCGTGTCGAGCACGCCCGCCGATTCGCCCGCCTTGACCAGGTTGCGATAGAGCTCGTCGAACTGCACCGGATGCTTGGTGAGCGATTCGGACAGCGACGAACCGCTTTCGATGTCGGTCCGGATCGTGTTGACCAGGTCGCGCATCTTCGGGTTCTTCTGGCCGCCCGCGATGATTTCCATCGACGTCACGATCGGCACGCCCGACTTGAGCATGGTCGCGATCTGGCGGCTGAACACCGCGATGTCCTTCGGCGTGATGCGCTTGCCGGCGCCGCCGAAGATGTCCTTCGGCTTGGGCTTGACCACGGTGGGCGTGATGCCCTGCTTGCGCAGTTCGGCGCGCAGCGCGTTGGCCGTCTTGGCCTGCTGCTCGCCCTTCATCTTCATGCCGCGCTTGTCGTTGCCCACCCAGATGAAGGTCGGCATGACATCGGCGCGACGCACGGCAGGCTTCGCGGCGGCTCGGCGGGCTGCGTTCTTGGTGACTGCCATGGTGGCGACCCCTTAGTCCTTCGTCACACGGTTGATTTCGGCGAGGCTGGTGACCCCGTTCCTGACCTTCATCAGCGCCGACTGGCGAAGGTCCCGCACGCCGGAGCGCTGGGCCGCTTCACCGATCTGCATCACGTTGCCGCCTGTGAGGATGATGTCCTGGATTTCGTCGGTCATCGGCATTACCTGGTAGATGCCGGTACGACCCTTGTAACCCTCGGTGCAGTCCGGGCACCCGACGGCTTCGTACATCTTGAAGCCGGCATGGATCTCGTCCGCGGTGAAGCCTTCGGCGAGCAGTGCGTGGTCGGGCAGGTGCACTTCGCGCTTGCAGTCGTGCAGGCGACGGGCAAGGCGCTGTGCGATGACCAGCGTGACCGAGGAGGTGATGTTGTACGGCGCCACGCCCATGTTCATCAGGCGCGCGATGGTCTGCGGGGCGTCGTTGGTGTGCAGCGTGGAGAGCACCATGTGGCCGGTCTGCGCGGCCTTGATGCCGATCTCGGCGGTTTCCAGGTCGCGGATTTCGCCGACCATGATCACGTCCGGATCCTGTCGCAGGAACGAGCGCAGCGCGGCGGCGAACGTCATGCCGCGCTTGATGTTCATCTGCACCTGGTTGATGCCCGCCACGCGGATTTCGACCGGGTCTTCGACGGTGGAGATGTTGCGCGTGTCGTCGTTGAGGATGTTGAGCGCGGTGTACAGCGAGACGGTTTTACCCGAGCCGGTGGGGCCGGTGACCAGCACCATGCCGTAGGGCTTCTGCACCGCTTCCAGGAACAGCTTCTTCTGGTCGTCTTCGTAGCCCAGCTTCTCGATGCCGAGCTTGGCGGCGCCGCCGTCGAGGATACGCAGCACCACCTTTTCGCCGAACAGCGTGGGCAGGGTGCTGACGCGGAAGTCGATCTGCTTGGTCTTGGACAGGTTGAGCTTGATGCGGCCGTCCTGCGGGACGCGCTTCTCGGCGATGTCCAGCTGCGCCATGACCTTCAGGCGCGCGGCGATGCGGGCCTGCAGCTTCACCGGGACCTTGGCGACCTGCTTGAGCAGGCCGTCGATGCGCAGGCGCACGCGGTATTCGGTTTCGTAGGGCTCGAAGTGGATGTCGGACGCGCCGCGGCGGATGGCGTCCACCAGCACCTTGTTGATGAACTTCACGACCGGCGTGTCGTCGCCCTTGGCGTCGACGCCGGTGTCGGCGTTGAGGTCTTCGTCGCCGCCCGAGGTTTCCAGGCTGTCGAGGCCTTCGCTGTCGGCGACCGCGTCGGCCAGGGCGTCGGCGTTCTCGAGCCACTGGTCGATCGTGCGGCGGATCTTCTCTTCGTCGACCAGGATCGGCTCGACGGCGAGGTTGGTGTGGAACTTGATCTCGTCCAGCGCGTGGCTGTTGGTGGGATCGGACACGCCCACGAACAACCGGCCGCCGCGCTTGAACAGCGGCAGCGCGCCATGCTTGCGGACCAGGTCTTCGCTGACCAGCTTGATGGCCGACTGGTTGGGGTCGATCGCGCTGACGTCGAAGATCGGCATGCCGAACTCGGCCGAATTGGCTGCCGCCAACTGCGCCGAGGTGACCAGCTTCTTTTCGGCCATGAACAACGCGAGCGGCTTGCGCTCCTTCGTGGCCGCTTCCATCGCCTCGCGCGCGCGCGCTTCGTCCAGCGCCCCATCCAGCACCAGGCGCCGGGCAATGCCGGTGATGCCCACCAAATTGGCGGTCGCAACGGTCGCCATCTTTACCATCCCCCATTTCGGATGCCGAAGATACCGCAATCCCTTGAAGGCACAACGGATCGCCGTCGCTATTCCGGACTTGGATTCACGGGTAACCTGTACGGGTCAGGGGGCCCACATGCGCGTTTCGATCATCCTTCCGGCCAAGAACGAAGCCGACGGCCTGCGCAAGACCCTGCCGGGCCTGCGCGTGGTCGTTCCGCAGGCCGAGGTCATCGTGGTCGACGACGGCTCCACGGACGAGACCGCCGCCGTCGCGGCTGAACACGGGGCCCGCGTCCTGTCGTCCCCGTACCCCATGGGCAACGGCGCCGCCATCAAGCGCGGGGCCCGGGCCGCGGCCGGCGATGTCCTGGTCTTCATGGACGCCGACGGCCAGCACGACGCGGCCGACATCCCCAAGCTGCTGGAGCGGCTGGAAGCCGGTTACGACATGGCGGTCGGCGCCCGCGGCGCGGGCGGCCAGGCCAACCGCAGCCGCGGCTTCGCCAACGCCTTCTACAACCACGTGGCCAGCTGGATGACCGGGCACAAGGTGGCCGACCTCACGTCCGGCTTCCGCGCCGTGCGCGCCGAACGCTTCCGCGAATTCCTGCACCTGCTGCCCAACGGCTTCAGCTATCCCACCACCAGCACGATGGCGTTCTTCCGCAGCGCCTATCCGGTGGCGTACGTGCCGATCGACGTGGCCAAGCGCATCGGCCGCAGCCACATCCGCCCGCTGCGCGACGGCGCGCGCTTCCTCGTGATCATCCTGCGCATCGCTACGCTGTATTCGCCGCTCAAGTTGTTTGCGCCGGCGTCGTTCCTGTTCGGCGCGATGGGGCTGGCGTATTACGCGTGGACCTACGCGACGCAGGAACGCTTCACCAACATGAGCGCGCTGCTGCTCAGCGCGTCGGTGATCATCTTCCTGATCGGCCTCGTGTCCGAGCAGATCACCGCGCTGACCTATCGCCGCGACCCGTGACCGCGCGCCCGTGCGCTCGCTGCTGATCACGCGCAACTTCCCGCCGCTGGTTGGCGGGATGGAGCGCTTGAACCGGCACATCGCGCAAGCGCTGGCGCGCAATGGTGCGATGGCGATGGTCGGTCCGAGCGGCGCGCGTGCGTTCGCCCCGGCAGGCATCGATTTGCGCGAAGTGCCGCATCGGCCGTTGCCGCGCTTCCTCATGGGCGCGTTCGTCGAAGGGTGGCGCAGCGCAGGACGGTTTGCGCCGACGTTGGTGCTGGCCGGCAGCGGGCTTGCGGCTCCGCAGGCGCGCCTGGCTGCGCGCCGCGCCGGGGCGCGTTGCGCGGTGTACGTGCACGGGCTCGACCTGATTGCGCCGCATCCGGTGTACCAGCGCCTGTGGTTGCCGGCGATCCGCGGGGCCGATCGCGTGATCGCGAACAGCCGCAACACCGCGCGCCTGGCCGAACAACAAGGCGTGCCGCGCGATCGCCTGCGCGTGGTCACGCCGGGGACGGAGGTATTCGACACGCCGCCGGTGGCGAGCACCACCGCCGAACGCGCGACCCTCGGATTGCAGGATGGGCCCGTGCTGCTGTCGGTCGGGCGCCTCACCGAACGCAAGGGGCTTGCCGCCTTCATCCGCGATGCGATGCCCGCGCTGGTGGCCGCGCGCCCGGATGTCCAGTTGATCATCGTCGGCAGCGACGCCAACGACGCCGTCGCCGCCGCGCGGGGGTCCGAACGCGCGCGCATCGTGGCCGAAGCAGAACGCGCCGGGGTTGCCGGCCACGTGCGGCTGTTCGGCGTCGTCGACGATGCCACGCTCGACATCCTGTATCGCAGCGCCGACCTGCACCTGTTCCCGGTGCGCGACCTGCCCGGCGACGTCGAAGGCTTCGGCATGGTCGCGCTGGAAGCCGCCTCGCGCGGCGTGCCCACGCTGGGGTACGCGGTGGGCGGCGTGCCCGATGCCGTCGAACACGGCCGCACCGGCGAACTCGTCGCGCCCGACGACGCACGCGCCCTCGCCGAAGCGACGCTCGCGTGGCTCGCGAAACCGCGCGCGCAGACCGCCGCCGATTGCCTGGCCTTCGCGGCCGCCAACGGTTGGGACATCTTCGAACGTCGCCTCGTCGAAGCGTTTGCATGACCACCGACACACGCGCACCGCACGCCGTGCAGGACCTGCCCTCGCGCCGCTGGAAGGGCGAAAAGATCCTGCGCCTGCTGAGCCTCCCGCCGCGCGACACGCCGTGGCGCGTGCTCGAAGTCGGCACGGGCAGCGGCGGCATCGCGCATTACCTCGCCACGCATCCGACGGTGCGCTGCGACGTGACCTCCGTGGATGTCGTCGACGTGCGCAGCATCCGCGAAGGCTTCGCGTTCCAGGTGGTCGATGGCACCGCGTTGCCGTTCGCCGACGACGCGTTCGACATCGTGATCACCAACCACGTCATCGAACACGTGGGCGACCGCGACGCGCAACGCGCGCACCTGCGCGAATGCAAGCGCGTGCTCGCGCCGGGCGGGCGCGGATACCTCGCCGTGCCCAATCGCTGGATGCTGGTGGAGCCGCACTTCAAGCTCGCGTTCCTGAGCTGGCTGCCGATCCCGCTGGCCGACGCATACGTGCGGCTCGCGGGGAAGGGCACGCACTACGACTGCCGGCCGCTGACGTGCCCGCAGCTGGAGCCGGAGTTGCGTGCGGCGGGATTCGTGTTCGCGCAGCACACCGGCGATGCGTTGCGGATGACGTTCGACCTGGAGCAGCCGGACGCGCCCTTGTATCGGTACGTGCTCAAGCCGATGCCGGAGTTTGTCTGGCGGATGCTGCGGCGGGTGTTCCCGACGTTGATCTATACGCTCGACCCGGTCAACCGCTGACGGCCACCAGGCTCGCACGCAAGCGCGCAGCACTGTCTTCCCACGACGCCAGCGCCGGATACGCAATCCGCCCCAAGCCCAGGTTCGCGACGATATCGTGCGCAATCGTCTCCCCGTCGTCCGGCGGGGCAAGGAAACGCATGTCGTCGCGCAGCATCCAGCGCACCGGATCGGTCGAGGTCGCCACGACCGGCACGCCGCACGCCATCGCTTCGCACAACTTCGCGGGATAGCTGTACCGGCCGAACGCGGAGTGCGTGGTGATCACGCAGGCAACGTCGAGCGCGGACAGCGCGACCGGCAGTTGCGCATCGTCGACATAACCGAGCGCGTGCACGCCTTCGACGGTGAGCGCATGCGCAGGCGGGCGACCCGTCAGCACCAGGCGCGCATCCGGCCGTTGCGCGCGCACGCGCCGGAACGCATCGAGCAATACATCCGTCCCGCGATTCGCCGCCCATCCGCCCATGTAGCCCACCAGCGGCGCATCGACCGGCAAGCCCAACGCGGCGCGCGACGCGAGGCGATCGTGCGGCACGAACGCCGGATCCGCCGCCATCGGCACGATGTCCACCTCGCGTTGCCCGTGGCGCCGCGACCGCTGCAGCAATTCCGCGAGCTGCGGCCCGGCCGCCGTCACCACGTCCGCCGCGCGCAGCGAACGCCGCCACGCGAAATGCAGCGGCACATTCCACGGCATGTAGGCTTCGTAGTTGTCGTACGCATCCACCGCCAGCCGCGCGCCCGTGCGCTGCGCGAGGCGATGCGCGAGCCACCCGTACCACGCGTCCGACATGCCCACGATCCAGTCGGGGCGGAACGCCCGCGCACGCGCATCGAGTTCGCGCAACATGCGCGGCAACCCGAGCTTCGGATTGAGCGTCGACCACCGCACGCCTTCGTGCGCGACGGTCGTTTCCGGCGAGCGCTTGTGGCTGACCAGGTGCGCTTCGACCACATCGCCGGCCGCGGCGAGCAACCGCGGCAGATGGAAGAACCGCCCGTACGGCCGCGTCACGAGGTCGCGCTGCTGCGGTTCGCGCTTGCCGACGAACAGCACCCTCACGGCGGTGCGTCGACCAGGTTGCCGGCGCTGCGCGCGCGGAACGTGCGCCACGCGCGGGACGCCCGCACGCGCCATTGGTTCAACCCCGCGCGACGCAAGCCCTGCGCGCCGATGGCCTGCGGCAAGCGCGGCGCGACGAAGGCTTCCGCACGCCGCAACGCCGCGATGTACGGCAGGAACACGCTATCGCGCAACGCCGGCGTCATGCGCGCGCCGTAGCTGGTGAGGTTGGTGTCGTACGTGTTGCCTTCGATGCGCTTCAGGCCCTGGAAATGGAAGAACACCAGGGGCTGGGCGTCGACGCACACGACGCCGTCGCGCAACGTGACCTGCGATGCGCCGACATTCCACGGCGCGAGATTCGCGCCCGGGTGCGTGATGCCGACGACGCCATCGAACAGTTCCGGGAAGCGATCGAGGTACTTCTGGTCCGCGTAGCGATCCGCTTCGACGCGATCGAAGCACCACTCGATGCACCGCGCGCGCCACCATTCCAGGCACGCCTTGCCCGGCCCATCGTTGCGGAACGTCAGCCAGCCGACGTTGTAGATCCCGTGCCTGGCATGCGACGCCGCCGAGGCGCCCGTGAACCGGTGCGCGATGATCGCCACCGACCCGTCGCCGAGTTCCTCGAACACCGGCTCCGGGCTCGAGAAAAACCACAGGTCGGAATCGAGGTAGGTGATCTCGTCGACCCCGTGCGCGCGCATCACGTAACGCGGCAAACACGGCGAGCACGTGAAGTAGTACTCCACGCGCGATCGCGTGCCTTCGACCGCCTTCAGTTCCGGATCGAACGCTTCCAGTTCGGCCAACGGCACCACGCGCACGTTCGGCAGCGCGGCGGCTTCCAGGAAATCTGCGCACTCGCGGTCGAGCGCCAGCACCCAGAGCGTGAATTCGCCGCCGTGGCGCAGCAGCGATTCGTGCAGCGCCAGCCCGAGCGGCAGGTAGCGATGGTCGAAGTAGGTGCAGTAGTGCCGGTGACGCATCAGCGTGGGCCGGCCCAACCGTTCACCGCGTCGATGACGCGCGCCACGTCTTCCGTCGGCAGTTGCGGGAACATCGGCAGGCTCAACACCGTCGCCGCCCAGCCTTCGGTGCGCGCGAGCGGCCGCGGTTGGTACGCCGCGTTGTTGTAGGCGGGCTGCTCGTGGATGGCCGCGGGATAGTGCACGAGGCTGCCGACGCCGCGCTCGGCCAGGTGCGCCTGCAGGCCATCGCGATCCGCGGCGCGGACGACGAACTGGTGGTACACGTGGCCGTCGTCGCGCCCGCGGAAGATCCGGACGTGCGCGTTGTCGATCCCGTCGCGATACAGCGCGGCGATCCTGCGACGCGCATCGTTGTCGGCGTCCAGGCGCGGGAGCTTCACGTCGAGGATGGCGGCCTGCAGTTCGTCGAGCCGGCTGTTGCCGCCCTCGACGTCGCTGATGTAGCGCGTGCGCCAGCCGTATTCGCGCAACAGCCGCGCGCGTTCGCGCAGTTCGGCGTCGTTGGTGACCAGCGCGCCGCCGTCGCCGATCGCGCCGAGGTTCTTGGTGGGATAGAAACTGAAGCTGCCGAACGCGCCGATCGTGCCCGCCACGCGGCCTTCCCAGCGCGCGCCATGCGCCTGCGCGCAATCCTCGACGATCGGCACGCCGTGCTGTCGCGCGATGGCGTCCAGCGCGCCCATGTCGGCGCAACGCCCGTACAGATGCACCGGGACGATGGCCTTGATGCGGTCGCGATGCGTCGCGAACAACGCTTCCACCTGTTCGGGATCGATCAATGCATGGTCGTCGTCGACATCCGCGAACAGCGGGAATGCACCGGCGGCGCGGATCGCCACCGCGGTGGCCACCGCACTCATGGACGTCGTGACGACGAGATCGCCTTCGCGCACGCCGAGGGCGCGCAAGGCGATGCACAACGCATCCGTGCCGTTCGCGACGCCGAGGCCATGCGTCGACCCGACCCAGCGCGCGAAATTCTGCTCGAACGCTTCGACGCGCGGTCCGAGGATGTAACGCCCGTGCTCGAGCGTCGCGCGGATCGCCGCGTCGATGTCCGCGGCCTGCGCCTGGTAGGCGGCCAGCGGACTGCATTGGGGGATCGTGCGCGTCATGTCAGGCATAGTCGCTCAAGTGGGTCCGGTAATAGGCCAACGTGCTGCGCAGGCCTTCGGCCAGGCGCACGCGCGGCGTCCAGCCGAGCGCGGCGAAGCGCGAGAAGTCCGCGTAGTAGTCGCCGATGTCGATGCGCTTGCGTTCTTCGGGGAAGGCTTGCAGCTGGTAATCCCCGCCGCCGTTGGCGTCCACCAGCAGGTCCGCCAGCGCCTTCAGCGACACCACTTCGCTGTCGCCGAGGTTGTAGACCTGGCCGATCGCGCGGTCGTCCGTCGCCGCCAGCAACATCGCATCGACGACATCATCCACGTGGTTGAAGTCGCGCAGCTGCTCGCCGCCCCACACCGAGAACGGCGCGCCTTCCAGCGCGAGCTTGATCCAGATGCCGAGGAACGTCTGCCGCGCATCGCGGATGCGCATGCCCGGGCCGTACGTGTTGGTCAGGCGCAACGCGGTAGAGCGCACGCCGTACACGTTGCTGTAGAGGATGTGGTACCACTCGCCGGCCATCTTGTTGATGCCGTTGACATCGGTGGGGCGCAGCAAGTGGGCTTCGTCCACCGGCAGGTAATCCGGGCGGCCGTACATCTGGCGCGTGCTGGCGAAGACGATGCGGATCGCCGGGTTGATGGCGCGACACGCTTCGAGGATGGCCAGCTGCGCCGTGCAGTTGATCTCCAGGTCCGTGAAGGGATCGGACATCGAATCCTGGTGGCTGGTCTGGCCCGCCAGGTTGAACAGGTAGTCCTGCCCGCGCACGAGGGCGCGGAAGCCGTGCTGGTCGCGCACGTCGGAGATGTTGACGGTGACGCGATCGCGGATGTCCTCGATGTTGCGCAGGTTGCCGCCGTATTGCGGGATCAGGCTGTCCACCAGCGTGACGTGCGCGCCCTGCGCGACGAGCCGCCGTGCCAGGTTGGATCCGATGAAGCCGATGCCGCCCGTGATGAGCACGCGCGCATCCTTCCACTGCCTGCCCGCTGCGTTCATGCCGCACCGCCTCCGTTGGGGGTCGTCCCGATCATCGCACCCGGCCGCGCGAGGATGATCGCATTGTCGAGGTACAGGTCGGGGCTGGCGGGCAGCACGCGCGCCAGCGCCAGGCCGAGCAGGTTGACCGGCGCGCTCATCGCCGCCACGACGACCTTGCGCGCCATGGAGGACGGGTTGCCGCGCCGCACCACCTTGAACCAGTACGCCAGCCACAGCTGCGCGAACAGACTCGCGTCGGCCAGCGTGCGCCGGGACTCGACCACCTCGAAGCCCGCGCTGCGCGCCAGGTGCGCGAGCCCGAACGACGAATAGCGCGCGAAGTCGTAGGGCTGCTCGTGCTCGTCCCACACGAACGGCACCGTCATCAGCAGGCGCCCGCCCGGCCGCAGCACGCGATGCAGTTCGCGCAGGAAGGGCAGGGGCTCGAACACGTGCTCGAGCACCTGGTTGCACAGCACGGCATCCACGCTCGCATCGGCGACGGGCAACGTGCGTCCGTCGAACAACAGGTCCGCGCCGCCTTTCTTGCTGCCGTATTCCGACGACGTCGCGACTTCGACGCCGAAGTACGTCGCGTGCGCGAACAACGGCCGATACGGCGCGGTGCCGCAGCCGACGTCGAGCACGACGCCCTGCGCGGCCTGCGCCATCGACGCGATCTCGGACCGCAAGGCGCGATGCGCGAGGAAGAAGGGATCGGCGAGCGTGCGCAGGCTCATGCGTTGCGCCACCACGCACCGCCTGCGTAATCCGCGTGCAAGCCCGACACGTCGATCGGATGGTCCGCCGCCGTGAACGCGACCCGCTGCGCGTACTGCGACCGCAATACATCACGCACCGCGTCGGGCGAGAGCATCCACAACGGATAACTCGCGCGCCCGTGCTTCGCCGGCACCTGCTGCGCGAGGATGTGCATGCGGCCGTCCACGGAGAAGGGCGTCCGGTCGATCACGAGCACGCGTGCATCGAGTGACGCCAGCGCACGCAGCATGTCGAGCGGCGCTTCCAGGTACTGCAGCACGCTGGACGCGAGCACCGCATTCGGTGCGATCGAGCGCGCTTCGTCGAGATCCGAGGTGAAGGCCACCTGCGGCACGTCGGCGAACAAGCGTAGCCCGGCTTCCACGAAATGCGGCTGCTCCACCACGCACCACTGCAGGTCCGGCACGTCGGCCAGGAACGGCAGCCAGCGCAGGTAGTGCGACGCGAGGCCGCCGCCGAAATCCACCACGCGCAACCGGCCGTGGTCCGCGGCCGCCGCGGCTAGCAGCGAGGCCAATGCATGGCTCGGCGGCGCGAGCCCGTGCTGCACCGTGCCGTCCTGTTCGTAATCGGCTTCGCCCGCGAGCACGCGCTGCGTCGCGGCGATCACGCGCGCGAGGATCGCGTTGTCCGCGTATCCCGCGGTCGCGCGCGTGGCGTCGGCCCAGGTTTCGAACGGGCCCTTGTACGTCGTCGCCGCGCCGAGGAGGCGATTGCCGAAGTGGCGCAACTCGGGCGGCAACCAGGATTTCGCGAAGCTCATGCGCGTTCCTCCGCGGCGCGGCGCGCAACCGCGACGGCCCAGGTGCGCAGCAACGGCCGCGACAAGGCTTCGGGCAACGGCACGTTGCGCACCGCCTGCCGGTCGAGGAAACGCGACAACGCATCGGCGGCGCGGACGTCCTGCAAGACGACATCGGGCAAACCGCCCGAGAACAGCGCCGTCGCGTCGCTGTCGTGGACGTCGCTTGCAACCGCATGCGCGCCGCTTTCGTCATTGCCGGTGTTGCGCACGAACGAATGCCCCGGATGCAGCGTGTGCCGCCCCGCGAGGAACAGGCTCGCATGCCACTGCGTCGCCCACGACTGGCTGCGGCCCTGTGCGCGTTGCACCAGTTGCAGCAGGGATTGCGCGCCGTGCGTGGCGGTGAATTCACGCAGCTTCTTCCGTTCGGCCATCGTGCGCAGCAGCGCGCGCGGATCGCGTTCGAACAATTGCCAGCGATCGGCCCACGTCGCCCAGCCCCAGCAATCGGCGCCGGCGAGGAAGAAATAGTCGGGCAGGCCCGCGATCGGCGGCGCATAGCCGTGGATCGAACCCACGCGCGGTTCGTCGCGATAGCGATCGAGTGCGGCATTCATGTAGGCCAGGAAGCCGGGCGACACCTCGACGTCGTCTTCCACCACGATGACGCGATCGTGCGCGGCCAGCACGCGCCCGACGCCGCCGGTGATCGCGGCGAACAAGCCCTGATTGGTCGGCGATGCGTGGATCTGCACATCGGCGAATCCCAGCGCATTGGCGACGACATCGCGCACATCCGCCACGCGCTCGGCTTCCGCGTCGTTGCGCGGCCCGTCGATGAAGGCATGCACCGTCGTCGCCCACGCTTCCGGGTTCGCCGCCAGCGCGCGCAGCGTTTCCGCGGCATGCGCGGCCCGGTTGAAGGCGAAGAACGCGACGGGCGCAGGCCGGGCTGCCATCACAGGCCCAGCACGTTGTCCGGACGGTAGAGGATCGCGGTGCAGCCGGGATGCTTGCTCACCGGTTGCGGGCCGTGCAGCGGCAGCACGCGGAAGCCTTGTGCGCGCAGCGCATCGATGCCGGGCGTGTATTCGGGGCGCTGTGCATCGTCGAGGATCACGATGCCGTCCGCCGCGAGCAACGCGGGCGCCGCCAGCAGGCATTCGTTGCGATGGATGCCGTCGACGATGATCACGTCGAAGTGGTCCTGTCCCCGGGTGGGCGCGATGTAGGCGCCGGGCGTGGCGCCGTCGACGCGATGCACGGTCGCGCGCGATTGCGCGGCGATCATGTCGGCCCAGCCGGCGTGGTGTTCGACCGCCACGTGTTCGGCCACGCGCGCGCTCCACCACAGCGTGCCCATGCCGCTGCCGAATTCCAGCACGCGCCAGCCGCGGTCGATGCGTGGCTCCAGCAACGCGATCGCCGGATACGTGAACCACGGGATCGGCTGCCCCTGCGCATCCAGCGCCCGCC
The DNA here is from genome assembly GCF_018406645.1 of Lysobacter helvus. Lineage (NCBI taxonomy): Bacteria > Pseudomonadati > Pseudomonadota > Gammaproteobacteria > Lysobacterales > Lysobacteraceae > Lysobacter > Lysobacter helvus. Next base: position 785,374 of record NZ_AP024546.1, on the reverse strand, counting down.
GCGCCGCGCGCGTGCCGAACCAGCCCATCGCGTCGAAGTATCCCGACGTGGCCGCCTCGTATCGCGCGAGCATCCTGCGCGCCCACAGCATCGTCATGTCCGTCCCCAGTTCCCGGGCCACAGCGCACGGGTCTTCATCATGAACAATCCGCGCGTGTCCCGGTAGGCCGCATCGGCGAGCCACGTAGCCAGCGCCTGCGCGGCCAGCGTCGCCATCGCCGCGCCGGCGATCCCGTAAGCCGGGATCAGCCAGAAATTCAGGCCGATGTTCGCCACCGCGCCCAGCACGGTGCGGCGCAGCGCGTGGCCCGTGCGGCGTTCGAGCACCAGCCATCCCGAGCTCAGCACGCCCAGCGCCACCAGGGGCGCGGCGAGGACCTGGAGGCGGAATGCTTCGGCCGCGCCGCGATACGCCTCGCCGTAGGCCAGCACCACCAGCGGTTCGGCCAGCAGCGCCAGCACCACCGACATCGCCAGGTGCAGGTACACGCTCACGCCCATCAGGCGCACCAGCGTGCGGTCGCGCGTGAGCGGGTTGTCCATCGACTGGCGCGTCAGCGTGGGCAGCGCGGCGCGCAACAGCAGCGTCGGCACCACCAGCGGCAGTTCCGCCAGCGTCACCACCGCCGAATACAGGCCCACCTGCTGCTGCCCCAGCATCGCGGCGATCATGAACTGGTCGATGCGCATGTATGCGAATACGGCGATGCCGGCCAGCAGCAACGGCGTGCTTTCGCGCAGCAGCTCCAGGGCATCGCGCAACGCGACGGTCGCAACGCCTTCGCCGGATTGCGTGCCCAGCCCGCGCGCCAGCAAGGACAACAGGAGCGAGCGCAGCGCCCATTCGGCGACCAGCACCCAGGCGAACGCGACGACGCCGAAGCCACCGAACGCGAGCACCACGCGCACCAGCGCCGCGAGCGGCGACACCGCCACGACGGCCATCGCGACGCGCCGCCCGTGTCCGGACGCGATCAACCGCCATTCCGCGAGATCGCCCACCTGCGCGAGCGGCAACAACGCGAGGATCAACACGAGGTGCGACGCCCCGAGCGCATGCACCTGCGGCAACACCGACACCGCCAACAACGCGGCGGCGCCGAGCAACGCACCGCTCCAGCGCAACCGCCGCAACAACGCGAGCGTGCGCGCGCCCGAGTCCGCGGCCACCAGTTCACGTGTCGCGATCTGTTCCAGCCCCAGCGCCGCGATCATCGCGACGAACGATGCGATGGCGATCGCCAGCGACAACGCGCCGAATTCCACCGGCCCCAACGCACGCGCGACCGCCAGCGCGGCCGCGAGGCTCGCCACGCCCTGCACGATCTTCGCCATCGCCAGCCAGCCGAACTGGCGTGCCACCTGCGAGTCGCGCAACCAGCGCAAGGTGCGGCCCAGCGCGCCCGCCTGCGGCGTATTCACCGCGTGGCCGCGGCCGTGCGCCAGTCGGCGTACGCCAGCGCCAGCCCGTCGCGCAGCGGCACGCGCCGGCGCCAGCCCAGTGCGGCCAGGCGCGAGGAATCGAGCAGCTTGCGCGGCGTGCCGTCGGGCTTGCTCGTGTCGAACCGAATCTGGCCGGTGTAACCGACGACGTCGGCGACGAGGTGCGCGAGTTCCGCGATCGAGACTTCATCCCCCGACCCCACGTTCACCATCTGCGCGTCGCTGTAGCGATCCATCAGCAAGACCAGCGCATCGGCGAGGTCGTCCGCGTACAGCAATTCGCGCAGCGGCGTGCCCGTGCCCCACACGACGACTTCCGGCGCGTTCGCTTCGCGTGCTTCGTGGAAGCGGCGCAGCAGACCCGGCACCACGTGCGAGTTCTGCGGATGGTAGTTGTCGCCCGGGCCGTACAGGTTGGTGGGCATCGCGACGATCGCATCAAACCCGTGCTGCTTGCGGTATGCCTGGCACATCTTCAGGCCGGCGATCTTCGCGATCGCGTAGGCCTCGTTGGTCGGCTCCAGCGGGCCGGTCAGCAGCGCGTCTTCGTGCAGCGGCTGCGGCGCCAGCTTCGGATAGATGCAGGACGAGCCGAGGAACAACAACTTCCGTGCACCGTGCTTCCACGCCGAATGGATCACGTTGGTCTGGATCGCGAGGTTCTCGCGCAGGAAGTCGGCCGGATACGTGTCGTTGGCAAGGATGCCGCCCACCTTCGCCGCCGCCAGGTACACCTGGCGCGGGCGATGTTCGGCGAAGAACGCTTCCACCGCGGGCTGGTCGGTGAGATCGAGTTCGGCATGCGTGCGCAGCACGAGGTCGTCGACGCCCGACGCGCGCAGGTGGCGCACGATCGAAGCCCCCACGAGGCCGCGGTGGCCGGCGACATAGATCGGGCCGTCGCTGTGCGCCACGTCAGTCCTGCGTGCCCTGCGCGCGATAACCGGCGCCGACCACCAGCAGGTCGCGCTGCGCCAGCGCCAGGTCGTGGCGCATCATTTCCGACACGAGTTCGTCGAAGCCTGTGCGCGGCACCCAGCCGAGTTGTTCGCGCGCCTTCGTCGCATCGCCGAGCAGCGTTTCCACTTCGGCGGGGCGGTAGTAGCGCGGATCGATCGCGACCACGCGCTGCCCGATCGCCGCCTGGCTGCCTTCCGGCGCGCGCGCGACGACCGCATGTTCCTCGGCGCCATCGCCGCGCCATTCGAGCTGCAGGCCCAGTTCCGCCGCCGCGCGCTCGACGAAATCGCGCACCGAATGCTGCACGCCCGTGGCGATCACGTAATCCTCGGGCGTGGGCTGCTGCAACATCATCCACTGCATCTCCACGTAATCCCGCGCGTGGCCCCAGTCGCGGCGCGCGTCCAGGTTGCCGAGGAACAGGCACGGCTGCAGCCCGCAGTGGATGCGCGCCAGCGCGCGCGTGATCTTGCGCGTCACGAACGTCTCGCCGCGGATCGGCGACTCGTGGTTGAACAGGATCCCGTTGCACGCGTACATGCCGTACGCCTCGCGGTAGTTCACGGTGATCCAGTACGCGTACAGCTTCGCCACGCCGTACGGCGAGCGCGGATGGAACGGCGTGCGTTCGGTCTGCGGCGACTCGGCCACTTTGCCGTACAACTCCGACGTCGACGCCTGGTAGAAGCGCGTCTTCTGTTCCAGCCCCAGGATGCGGATCGCCTCGAGCAACCGCAGCGTGCCGATGCCGTCGGCGTTGGCCGTGTACTCCGGCGTTTCGAACGACACCTGCACGTGGCTCTGCGCGCCGAGGTTGTACACCTCGTCCGGCTGCACCTGCTGAAGGATGCGGATCAGGTTGGTCGCATCCGTGAGATCGCCGTAGTGCAGGAACAAGCGGCGGTCCTGCTCGTGCGGATCCTGGTACAGATGATCGATGCGTTCGGTGTTGAACGACGAGGCCCGGCGCTTGATGCCGTGGACCTCGTAGCCCTTGGCCAGCAGGAATTCGGCGAGGTAGGCGCCGTCCTGTCCGGTGATGCCCGTGATGAGCGCGCGCTTGGTCAAGGTGGTTCCCCGTTGTCGCGGCATCATCCGGGAAAGCGCAGGGCCCCGTCCAGACGACGGCCGTCGCGTTACCGCGTCGTGGCCGGCGCGGGCAGGGTTTTTTCCAGTTCGTCGGCGGCCGGGCCGTACTGGTCCAGGCGGCCGAGGGTGCGCAGGACCGCGATGTGCTGCCGCGACTCCTCCACCAGCCCCATCGAATTCAGCAGCTTGATCAGGTTGACCTGGAACTGGGCGTTGGACGGGTCCAGCGCCACCGATTCGCGCAGCAGGCGCAGGCCGAGCGGCCGGTCGCCCAGCACGTGCAGGGCGTAGTTGGCGTAGATGGTCATCACGCCGGCGTGCGGGCCGCGCTCCAGGCCGGCCTGGAAGGTGTCGAGCATTTCCTGCGGCGGGAAGGCGCACAGGTCCTGCGCGGCGCAGTTGGTCATCGCGATCAGCGACAGCTGCTCCTGCGGGCCGCCCGAGCGGATGCGCAGCTTGGCGCGCAGCGCATCCCACAGGCCTGGCGCGGGCTCGATGCCGATGCGCGCCGAGTAGATCAGCTCTGCCTGCTCGGGCAGCGTGCTGCTGCCGGGCACGCGGCGGGCGACGTCGAGGGCGCGGAAGATTTCCTTGCGCAGCGGCGACTTCGGGTCGTAGCCGCTGATGCCGATCAGCGCGCGCGCGTATTCGTACGTGGCGCGCGCGGAGTTCGGATGCTTGGTCGCCTCGCTGCGCGCGAAGCGCAGCAGCGAATCCCATTCGTTGGCGCGCATCAGCGTCGTCGCGGCGCACACCAGGATGAAGATGAGCGCGAGCGTACGCGTCACGATCGGGATGCGCTGCGCGAAGTTGGCGCACAGCAGCAGGTCGCCCAGCGCCAGCACGACGCCCAGCAGGGCGAAGTAGTTGCGGTGTTCGAACACCAGTTCCAGCGGCACCACGGTGGCCGTCATCGTGTGCGCGGCGAAGTACCAGAAGATGCCCAGCGCCACGAGCGGCCGCGACTTGCGCACCATCCAGCCGCCGACCGCCAGCGCCAGCAGCACCACCATCGCGGGAATCGGCGAGTGCGGGCCCCACCAGCTGCGCGAAATCACGTAGTCGTCGTGGTACAGCCCCATCACGCGGACGTCGGGGAACACCGTCCAGCGCAGGTAGTCCACCACGATGCGCGCTTCGGTGAGCAGGCGGTCGTGCAGGGTGAAGTCGCGCCCCGCGAACGCCGCCGGATCCATCACGCGCGGCAGCAGCCACGCCGTGCCCGCGACCAGCGGCACCGCGAGCAGCCAGATGTACAGCGTGAGCAGGTGGGGTTCGCGCTTGCCGTCGCGCCCGCGGAAGCGGAACACGAACGCTTCGATGCCCAGCGCATACAGCGGCAGCAGCAGCGCCGATTCCTTCGACAGCAGCCCCATCGCCGAACCGCCGAGGATGCCGAGCGCGATCCAGCCCCAGCCGCGCTTGCCCTGCAGGAGATTGGTACGCCCGCGCACGTAACACCACAAGCCCGCGAACACCGGCACGTGCGCGAGCACTTCCATGCGCTGCACCACGTACAGCACCGCGGTGACGTGCAGCGGATGCAACGCCCAGGCGATCGTGGCGAACCACGGCAGCGCGCGCGCCGCGCCTTCGATCGGGCCCTTCGCCGCGGCGCGTTGCAGCGCGCGCACCAGCGCGAACACCAGCAGCGCGTTGAAGGCGTGCATGCCGACGTTGGTGAGCTTCATCGCCCACGCGTCGTAGCCGGTGAAGAAATAATTGAGCGCGAAGGTGAACATCGCCAGCGGCCGCTGCAGCGAGCTGGCCGGCGAAGACAGCATCGCCGACAGCCATTGCCCGGCGTCCAGCTTGTCGACGCGCACCGCGGGGTTGTCGAGCAGGTTGGGGTAGTCGTCGAAGACGAAGCTGCCGCCCAGGCCCGGCCAGTAGATCGCCACGATGGACACCACGAGCGCGAACAGCGCCAGGCACGTCGCCAGGCGCGGGCGCGCCTGCAGGCGGGAAAACATCATTCGGCGGCGTCCTGGGATTGCGTTGCAGCGTGGGCACGGAGGCGGGCGCGCAAGTCTACGACCTCGCGCTGCCAGTAACCCTGCGACGCCAGCACGGAAGCGTGCAGGCGGGGCATGCCGAAGCGTTGGGGGCGGGGGTCCGGGTGCTTCGGGTCGAACCGGGCGAGGTGGGCCAGCGCGTGGCGCGGGGCGCCGTTGGCATCGAGCAGTGCCGCTTGGCGCAGGACCAGGTCGGGCGCTTGCGACTGGCGGTAAGCGTCGTCGAACAGGCGCAGTGCCTCGTCGAATTGCCCGCGCTGCACCGCCAGGCGCCCCAGCAACGACTGCATCGCAGCGGATTGATCCAGGTAGAACGCGGGATTGCCTGCGAGCGTGTGCATCCACGTGTCCAGCGTGTCGACGGTCAGCCCGGCGCACGGCTGGCGACGCACCATGTCCGTGCGGTACGCGAGCCAGTCCTGCGCCAGCGCGCCTGCCGTGTTGCCCATGTGCAACGACTGCGTCATCGCCACCGCATCGCCTTCGGCGAGCCCGCGACCGGCGCACGCCGCATCGATCACCGACGCACCGAGTTGCAGGTCGTTGGGACGCGCACGCCACTTCGGGCGCAGCCACGCGGCGGCGCGATCCGGGAAGCCCGCATTGATCGTCACGTCGGTCCATGTCGCATACGCGCGCGCGGAATCGGGATTGCGCGTCGCCCACAGCGCGGCAAGGCGCGCGGGATGCCCCCATGCATCGGCGCGCGCATGCGTGGTCGCCGCCAGCAACGCGAGCAAGCCCACGCCGATCGCCACCCGCGCCCAGCGCGCGATCGGCGCGCGCACGATCACGGCCGCCAGGGGCCACGCGAGCAACAGCGCAGGCACGTAGTTGCGATGTTCGAAGAACAGTTCCAGCGGCACCAGCGTCGATTCGAGCACGTGGCCGGCGAAGAAGAACAACAGCGCGGCGGACAGCCGCGGCGCCCGACGTCGCGCTACCAGCGCGCCGGCGAACAACGCGACCAGCGCTGCCCACGACAGCACCGACGACACCGGCGCGAACGGCCCATGCGACACCGCATACCCGTCGGCGAACAGGCCCGGCGACAACACGCGCGGGATCGCCAGCAGCCCGAGGTAATCGACGAGGACGCGCCCTTGCGTCCACGCGCGCTCGCCGACGGACCACATCCGGCTATCGATCCCCGTGTTCCAGGACAACGCGAAATGCGCGACGTACGCGAGCACGAGCACCGACGGCACCACGAGGAACGCGATCCGCTTCCCGCGTTCCGCAGGCGAGGCAGGCAACACCGTCGCCGACAACACCCACGCGAACATCGGCACCAGCAAGCCGTTCGCCTTGCACAGCGTCGCCGCGATCGTCGCCACGACGATGCCGCCGTAAGCGAGCCACGCCCCGCGCCGGTCCGTGCGCGCCGCACCGAGCACGTAGGCGATCAGCCCCGCGAGCGCGAACGTCCCCGGCAACATCGCCTCGCGCTGCACGATGTACAGCGTGGTCGACACGAACAGGGGATGCAGCAGCCACAGCCCCGCGCCGAGCAGCGCAATGGGCTGCCGATGCTCGCGCTGCGTCCCCAGCGTGCGCTCCATCGCGAGCAACAGCACCCACAGCAATGCGCCGTTGAGCAGGTGCAACACGAGGTTGGTGCGCAGGAACGGCGCCGGGTCGGCCGGCCAGTCGCGCGCATCGACCAGGAAGGAAAGCAACGCGAGCGGACGCCCCGTGGGATCGGACGTGCCGGACGTGATGTAGCGCCAGAAGGCGGGCGCATCGACCACGGCCCCGTGGCGGGACAGCGCGTCGAGGTTGATGTAGTCGTCGAACAGGAAGCCGCCGGACAGGCCCGGGGCATAGGCCCACGCGGCCATGGCCAGCACCAGCGCGAATGCGACCTGCCAGCGCCATGGCCATCCGATCGCTGGGGTCATCGTGCCGTCTGGTCGTGGGTCCGCCGGCATCCTAAAAGAAAAGGGGCCGCACAAGGCGGCCCCTCCGGTGTTGCTGTACTGCGATCAGCTTACGGCGAGCCGGAGCACGCGCAGCTGCTCGGGCACCACTTCTGCGGAAGCGTGGCGCTCTTGCAATGCCATTCCAGGCTGCCGGCGTTGCGGACGGCCGAGAACGACAGGGTCTTCGACGGCGCGGCCGAGAGCTTGGCGTTGGCCTTGGCGCCGGCGTACGTGGCGATGATCACGCCGGTCGTGGTGCCGACGTTGACGGCGGAGACGTATTCGCCCTTGATCGAGGTGTTCTGCGCCAGGCCGGCCGAGGAGTTGGCCGCCGGGAAGTAACCACGGTTGTTGACGAACTCACCCACCGCGGTCTTGACGCCGTCGGCGAGCGACGAGCCTTCCGAGACCTGCGAGCGGATCACGTAATCCTGGTACTGGCTGATGGCGATGGCGGCCAGGATCGCGATGATGGCGACCACGATCATCAGTTCGATGAGGGTAAAGCCCTGTTGCTTCTTCATTTGAATCCCCTAGGAGTGTTTTGAACTTCACGTGCACCGAGCGGCTCGGGGTTCCGGTCCGTTGGGCAGCCGTGCAACGCAATGCACGTGCAGGGAAGGATACGCACGATGCGTGCCAATGGGGACAGGGATGAGCATCGGAGGGCGAGGGTGCGCCCTGTCACGGAACGAGGGGGGACCGAATGCGTTGGAGACAATCGCGTCAGAAAGTGACCCGATGCGTCATTCGGTCCCCCGACAAAGCCGCTTGGCGCGGCCCGTGGTGCGGGTCTATCGGATTACGGCGTACCGCTGCACGAGCAGCTGCTCGGGCACCACTTCTGCGGCATGGTCGTGCTCTTGCAGTGCCATTCCAGGCTGCCGGCATTGCGGACGCCCGAGAAGGAGAGCGTGCGCGCCGGGGCCGCCGACAACTTGGCGTTGGCCTTCGGACCCGCGTAGGTCGCGATGATCACGCCGGTCGTGGTGCCGACGTTGACGGCACTGACGTACTCGCCCTTGATCGACACGTCCGTTGCCAGGCCTGCCGAAGAATTGGCTGCCGGGAAGTAGCCACGCGTGTTGACGAACTCGCCCACCGCCGTCTTGATGCCGTCGGCCAGCGACGAACCTTCGGACACCTGCGAACGGATCACGTAGTCCTGGTACTGGCTGATGGCGATCGCCGCGAGGATCGCGATGATGGCGACGACGATCATCAGTTCGATCAGCGTAAAGCCTTGCATCTTCTTCATGGTGGTTCCCCTCGAGTAATTGGCGGAGTGCGTCGCACTCCCTCCCCCGAGGCGTGGCGACGGCCGTGCTGCGTGCACATGCGAAGAGATAAGGTCGCACCGTCCGTGCCACGAAAGGGCAGGAAAGGCCACCTTCCGTCAGGTGACGGACGGTCATGGGCACATCGCACTTCGGCGAAGGAAGGAGACGTTGCCAGCGGCAACGAGCGGCCAGCTCAGTCGATGCCGAGCTTCTTGAGCTTGTAGCGCAGGGCCCGGAAGGTGATCCCGAGGGCCGCGGCGGCCTTGGTCTTGTTGTAGCGATTGTCTTCGAGCGCCTGCTGGATCGCGTTGCGTTCGATCTCTTCGATGTAGCTCGGCAACGCGCTGGTCATGCTGTCGCGCGGATCGGTGGTGCGCGGATCGCGCGTCATCGGTTCGCGCATCAGCGGGGCTTCGCGCACCGGTTCGCGCGCGCCGGGCTGCGCCGGCGTGGTCATCGCCGGGCCCCAGACGGGCAGGCGCAGGTCCGCGAGTTCGATGACGTCGCCTTCGGCCAGCGCCATCGCGCGCTCGAGGATGTTCTCCAGTTCGCGCACGTTGCCGGGGAAGGGATAGGTGCGCAGCGCATCCACCGCGTCCGCGCTGAGCGCGGGCAGGTGGCGGCCCTGCGCGCCGGAGAGGCGACGCAGGATCGCATCGGCCAGGCCCGGCAGGTCGTCGCGGCGTTCGCGCAGCGGCGGCACGCGCAGTTCGATGACGTTGATGCGGTAGTACAGGTCGTGGCGGAAGCGGCCTTCGTTGACGAGCGCGCCGAGATCCTTGTGCGTGGCCGAGAGGATGCGCACGTCGACGAGGACTTCGGCGTTCGCGCCGACGGGGCGGATCGATTTTTCCTGGATCGCGCGCAGCAGCTTGACCTGCATCGGCAGCGGCAGCTCGGCGACTTCGTCGAGGAACAAGGTGCCGCCGTCGGCGGCCTGGAACAGGCCGGGCTTGTCCGCGTGCGCGCCGGTGAACGACCCCTTCTTGTGTCCGAAGAATTCGCTCTCCATCAGTTCGGCGGGAATCGCACCGCAGTTGACCGGCACGAAGGGACCTGCGCCGCGTGCGCCCTGTTCGTGGATGGTGCGCGCGACGAGTTCCTTGCCCACGCCCGATTCGCCGGCGATGTACACCGGCGCCTGGCTGCGCGCGACTTTGCCGAGCGTGGCCTTGAGCGCGACGATGGCGGGCGAGTCGCCGAACAGGCGCGTTGCCAGCACGTCGCTTGCCGCCGCGATGCTCGCGCTGCGCTTGCTGCCTTTCTGCGGAAGATCCAGCGCGTGCTTCACCAGGCCGCGCAACACGGCCAGGTCCACGGGCTTGCTGACGAAGTCGAACGCGCCGGCCTTCAGGGCTTCCACCGCGGCGTCGACGTTGCCGAACGCGGTGATCATCGCGACCGGCGTGTTGGGGTATTGCTGCGTGATTTCGCCGATTAGGTCGATGCCCGAGCCGTCGGGCAGGCGCATGTCGGTGAGGCACAGGTCGAAGCGGTGCGCCGCGAGCAACGCGCGCGCCTCGCCGAGGCTCGACGCGGTTTCGGTGCGCAAGCCCATGCGACCCAGCGTGAGCACCAGCAATTCGCGGATGTCGCGCTCGTCGTCGACGATCAATGCACTGCGCTGGTCGTTCATCGTGCTCCCTTTCCCCCGGGGCACACCTTACCCGGACCGCCCCGTGAAGCGGAAGACGATGCGATCACGTCGGAAGAAGTGAATGCGGACCCGCGAGCCGGATCCGGAAACAACACCCGCCCCCCGGCACCGACAGGTATTCCAGCGTCGCCTGGTTGGCGCGGCACAACTCGCGCGCGATGTAGAGGCCCAGGCCCGTGCCGTGGCCGGAGGTCGTGAAGAACGGACGGAACAGCTGCGCGGCGACGGTCTCGGGGATGCCCGGGCCGCGATCGAGCACGTCGATTTGCGGGCCGTGCGGGTTGCCGATGTGCAGCGTCACGCGCGCCGGCTGGCCCGGCATGCGCCCGTAGGTCAGCGCGTTGTGCACCAGCGCCACGAGCACCTGGTGCAGCTGGCGCGGATCGGCCAGCGCGGGGACCGACGGGTGTTCGGACGTCACGTTGAGCGTGTCTTCTTCGAGCGGATGGTTGGTGCGGTATTCCTCGGCGAAGCGCCGCGCGAAGCCGACCAGCTCGATGTATTCCGGCTGCGCGCGTTCGCGGCGCGCCAGGCCCAGCACGTTCTCGACGATGCCGTTCATGCGCATCGTCTGCTGGTGGATGATTTCCAGCAGGCGGCGGTCGGCGTCGAGGATCTCGCGCGATTCCTCCAGCAACTGCGTCGCGTAGGAGATCGCCGCGAGCGGGTTGCGGATTTCGTGCGCGAGGCTGGCGGAGAAACGGCCGAGGGTCGCGAGCGTCATCGATTCGGCGCGGCGCGACAGCAGCGTGGTGTCGTCGAGGAACACCAGCGACTGGTCGCTGTCGGCCAGCAGGCGCGTGAAGCGCGGGACGATTTCCGGGAGGTCGGGCGCCAGTTGCAGCGGTGTGTCGTCGGACACGCCATCGTGGCGCCAGCGGCGCAGGCGGCGTTCGAGTTCCGGCGCCAGCGTTTCCAGGGTGTCGTCGCTGTGCCCGCCGATCAGCAGGCGCGCGGCTTCGTTCGCGATGCGCACGCGGCCGTCGCCGTCGATCATCAGCACGCCGGTGCGCATGCGGTGGATGATCAGCTCGCTCACCTCGGCCAGGTTCGCCGCTTCCACGCCGCGCTTTTCCGCGAGCGCCTGGCTGTCGCGCATCTGCCGGCCCAGCAGGTTGGTGAGCGTGGCCACCGCCATGAAGCTGATCGAGAACATCAGCAGTTCGGCGGTGGAGCGCAGCGACCCGCCGCTGTCGAAGGCGCTCCAGATGAATTCGCCGATCAGCGCCACGCCGCCCAGCGCCGCCGCGCCCAGGCCGTAGCGCAGCGGCAGGAACAACGACGCCGCGCCCACGTTGAACAGCAGCATCAGGGCGATGCCCGAGGCCGAGCCCGGCAAGGCATGGATCGCCACCGTGGCGGCAACGATGTCGACCAGCACGCCCCACAACGCCTGCTGCGGGAACCCGCCGCGCCGGCCGGTGATGAACAGCACGACCGCCGCGAACAGGTAGCAGGTGGCCGCGGTGCGCCCGAGCACGGGGTAGCGCGCCTGCTCGAAGAAGCCGCCGAAGGGGCTGAAGAGGACCAGCGCCAGCAATCCGGCCTCGAGGGCGCGGTAGAGCGTGAAGAAATAGAGCTCGCGGCGCAGGGCGCTTTCGGTCGTCGCGGGGGCGGCGGGCGTGCGCGGCAAGCTTCGGAATCCGGCAGAGGTTGGCCGGGAGTATAGGGGTCGGCCGCAAGGGGACGGCGGCTTTGCCCCGCGGGTGCGGCATCGGCGACAATACGCGCCCTTTTCGCGCGCCCCGGCCCATCGGCCGCCGGACGACGAGCCCCGCTCGTGGTCAGGGAGGGGTTTTTCGCGCGGGGACTCTCCCCTCATTGGTGACGCATGAACTTCCACGAATACCAGGCGAAGCAGTTGTTTGCCGACTACGGCATCGCGGTCCCGGCCGGGCGCGTTGCGCGCACGCCGGAGGAGGCCGTCGACGCGGCCAAGGCCATCGGCGGCGATTTCTGGGTGGTCAAGGCCCAGATCCACGCGGGCGGCCGCGGCAAGGCCGGCGGCGTGAAGCTCGCCAAGACCTACGACGAAGTGCGCGACTACGCCAAGGGCATGCTCGGCACGAAGATGGAAACCTACCAGTCGGCCGGCGTCGCCCTGCCGGTGGATTGCGTGCTGATCACCCAGGCCACCGACATCGCGCAGGAGCTGTACTTGTCGGTGCTGGTCGATCGCTCGAGCAAGGCGATCACCTTCATCGCCTCGGCCGACGGCGGCGTGGAAATCGAAAAGACGGCGGAAGAAAACCCGGACGCCATCAAGACGCTGCACGTGAACTACGTGCAGGGCCTGCAGCCCTACCAGTGCCGCGAGATGGGCTTCGCGCTCGGCCTGAACGCCAAGCAGGTGAACCAGCTGACGAAGATCATGCTGGGCCTGGCGAAGCTGTTCAACGAGAAGGACCTGGCGCTGGTCGAACTCAACCCGCTGGCGATCATGACCGACGGCAACCTCGCGGTCCTCGACGGCAAGATCAACTCCGACGACAACGCGACGTTCCGCCATCCGGAACTCGCCGCGATGCGCGACATCCGCCAGGAAGACGAGACCGAAGTGCTCGCCAGCCAGCACGACCTCAACTACGTGACCATGGACGGCAACATCGGCTGCATGGTCAACGGCGCGGGCCTTGCGATGGCGACGATGGACGTCATCAAGCTCAATGGCGGCGAGCCGGCCAACTTCCTCGACGTGGGCGGCGGCGCCACCAAGGAACGCGTGACCGAAGCCTTCAAGCTGATCCTGCGCGACGCGCACATCAAGGCGATCTTCGTGAACATCTTCGGCGGCATCGTCCGCTGCGACATGATCGCCGAGGGCATCATCGCGGCGGTCAAGGAAGTCGACGTCAAGGTGCCGGTGATCGTGCGCCTGGAAGGCACGAACGTCGAAGCCGGCAAGGAGATCCTCAAGAATTCGGGACTGGCGATCATCGCCGCCGACGACATCAACGACGGCGCGAAGAAGGCGGTTGCTGCCGCCGCCCGCAAGTAAGGACCCGACACATGAGCGTTTTGATCAACAAGAACACGAAGGTGATCGTGCAGGGCTTCACCGGCTCGCAGGGCACCTTCCACGCCGAACAGATGGTCGATTACGGCACCCAGGTGGTCGGCGGCGTCACGCCGGGCAAGGGCGGCACCACGCACCTGGACCTGCCGGTGTTCAACACCGTGCGCGAAGCGGTCGACGCCACCGGCGCCGATGCGTCCGTGATCTACGTGCCGCCGCCGTTCGCGGCCGACGCGATCCTGGAAGCCGCCGATGCGGGCATCAAGGTGATCGTGTGCATCACCGAAGGCATCCCGGTGCTCGACATGCTGCGCGTCAAGAACACGCTGGCCGGGTACGACGACGTCGTGCTGGTCGGTCCGAACTGCCCCGGCGTGATCACGCCCGGCGAGTGCAAGATCGGCATCATGCCGGGCCACATCCACATGCCGGGCAAGATCGGCATCGTGTCGCGCTCGGGCACGCTGACGTACGAAGCGGTGAAGCAGACCACCGACGTCGGCCTCGGCCAGTCCACCTGCATCGGCATCGGCGGCGACCCGATCAACGGCACCAACTTCATCGACGCGCTGAAGTGGTTCCAGGACGACCCGCAGACCGAAGGCATCATCATGGTCGGTGAGATCGGCGGCAGCGCCGAAGAAGAAGCGGCGGAATTCATTTCGCAGTACGTGACCAAGCCGGTCGTGGGCTTCATCGCCGGTGCCTCCGCGCCGAAGGGCAAGCGCATGGGCCACGCGGGCGCGATCGCCTCCGGCGGCAAGGGCACGGCCGAAGGCAAGTTCGAAGCGATGGAAAAGGCCGGCGTCACCACGGTGAAGTCGCCGGGCGACCTGGGTGCGGCGATCGCGGCGCGCCTGAAGAAGTAAGCCTTCCTGCTTGAGCCCCTCTCCTTCCAGGAGAGGGGTTGGGGAGAGGTCCGCCGACGAAGCAGGACACTCCGTTGACACGCCAGCCGCCACTTTGCGGCATGGCCTCGACCGACCCCAACGTCCAATCCGCCGAAGAAGGCGGCCTGGTCTACGTCTCCGACAGCGATCCGGGCCTGCGCCGCCGCCGCGCCGGCAAGGGGTTCGCATACCTCGATGCCGCCGGTCGCGTGGTCCGCGATCCCGCCACGCTGCAACGCATCCGCAAGCTCGCCATCCCGCCCGCGTATCGCGACGTGTGGATCTGCACGCGTTCCAACGGACACCTGCAGGCCACCGGGCGCGACGCGCGCGGCCGCAAGCAATACCGCTACCACGCGCGCTGGTCGGAAGTGCGCGATGCCGAAAAGTTCGACCGCATCATCGCCTTCGGCGCCGCGTTGCCGCACCTGCGCCGCGCGCTGCGCCGCGACCTCGGCCTGCCGGGATTGCCGCGCGAGAAAGTCACCGCGATCGTCGTCGGCATCATGGCCGACACGCTGGTGCGCATCGGCAACGACGAATACGCGAAGGACAACAAGTCGTTCGGCCTGACCACGCTGCGCAACCGCCACGTCGAATTCCTCAAGGGCGGACGCATGCGCATGCGCTTCCGCGGCAAGAGCGGGCTGGAGCACGACGTGGTGCTCAACGATGCGCGCCTGTCGCGCATCGTGCGCCGCATCCAGCAGCTGCGCGGGCAGCAGTTGTTCCAGTACGAAGACGACGAGGGCAATCCGCAGCCCGTCGACTCCGGCACGGTGAACGACTACCTGCAGACCGCGATGGGCGGCGAATTCACCGCGAAGGATTTCCGCACCTGGAGCGGCACGCTGAGCGCGCTGCGCCTGCTCGCCGTGCAGGAGGTCCCGCGCAAGGCCAACGGCACCGTCAACGCGCGCGTGGCGACGGCGTTGTGCAACACGGTGGTGAAGTCGGTGGCCGAGTCCCTGCGCAACACGCCGGCGGTGTGCCGGAAGTCGTACATCGATCCGGTGGTGTTCGCGGCGTGGGAAGACGGGCGCCTGCAGCGCGCGGCCGGCAACGCGAAGGGCCCGCGACAGTGGGAGCAGGCGGCGCTGCGGTTGCTGCGGGCCGCGCGGCGCGAGGCGAAGCAACGGCCCAGGGCGAAAGGCAACGGCAAATCCGCCGCGAAGTGACGCGATACACTGCGCGTCCCCGCGTGGGCAGGAGACCCGGATGACGCTTCGGATCGCGATGGCGCAGTGCGATTTCCCGGTCGGCGCGATCGCCGCCAACGCCGCGCGCATCGTGCGCCTGGCGGCGCAGGCGCGCGACGAGCACGGCGCCGACGTCATCCTGTTCCCCGAGCTCGCCCTCAGCGGCTACCCGCCGGAAGACCTCCTGCTGCGCCCGCGCTTCCTCGCCGATTGCGAGGCCGCGATGCAGGCGATCGCGAGCGAAGTGCGCGGCATCGTCGCCGTCGTCGGCTGGCCGCAGGCCGCGGGCGCGGTGGTCTACAACGCCGCCAGCGTGCTGCGCGACGGCGCGATCGAACAGACCTACCGCAAGCGCGAACTCCCCAACTACGCCGTGTTCGACGAACGCCGCTACTTCGACGTCGACCCCGACGGCGAACCGTGCATGTTCGAGCTCGACGGCGCGCGCATCGGCCTGGTGATCTGCGAAGACCTGTGGTTCCCCGAGCCGCTCGCGCGCACGGTCGACGCCGGCGCGCAACTCGTGCTGGTGCCCAACGCCTCGCCGTTCGAACGCGACAAGCACGCGCAGCGCGATGGCCTGCTGGCGGAGCGTGTCGCCGAATCCGGCGTCGCCCTCGCGTATCTCAATACGGTCGGCGGGCAGGACGCGGTCGTGTTCGATGGTGCGTCGGTGATCGCCGACGGCGACGGCACCGTGCATGCGGCGGCGCGCGCGTTCGAAAACCACCTGTTGATCGCGGACTTCGATCCGGACACGCGCAAGTTCGCGCCCGTGCACTGGCCCGCGGAAGACGACGAAGGCCGCGACGCGCTCGCCTGGCGCGCGATCGTGCGCGGCACGCGCGATTACTGCGCGAAGAACGGGTTCGACAAGGTGTGGCTGGGCCTGTCCGGCGGGCTGGATTCGTCCGTCGTGCTCGCCATCGCCGTCGATGCGATCGGCGCGGAGAACGTCACCGCCGTGCGCTTGCCGTCGCGCTTTACCGCGGACCTGTCGAACGACCTCGCCGCCGTGCAATGCAAATCGCTCGGCGTGCGGCTGGAAACCGTCTCGATCGAAGCGCCGTTCAAGGGCTTCATGGAAGCGCTGGGCCCGTTGTTCGCCGATCGCGCGCCCGACGTGGCGGAAGAGAACCTGCAATCGCGCAGCCGCGGCGTGCTGCTGATGGCGCTGTCGAACAAGTTCGGCGGCCTCCTGCTCACCACCGGCAACAAGAGCGAGTACGCGGTGGGCTACGCCACGATCTACGGCGACATGTGCGGCGGCTACGCGCCGATCAAGGACCTGTACAAGACCGAGGTGTACGACCTCGCGCGCTGGCGCAATGCCGCAGGCGGCGCGGCGCCGCATGGCGGGCTGGCGATCCCCGAGGGCGTGATCGATCGCCCGCCGTCGGCGGAGCTGCGCGAAAACCAGAAAGACCAGGATTCGCTGCCCCCCTACGACGTGCTGGACGCAATCCTCTATCGCCACATCGACCAGGAACAGGCGCGCGACGAGATCGTCGCCGCGGGCTTCGACGCCGCCACGGTGGAACGCGTGCTGCGGCTGGTGCGCATCAGCGAATGGAAGCGCCACCAGGCCGCGCCGGGCCCGAAGGTGTCGCGCCGCGCCTTCGGCCGCGAACGCCGTTATCCGATCACCAACGGATATTCGTAGCCCAAACAAAAACCCCCGCGATCGCGGGGGTTTTCAGTTCAACTCCTGGAACGACCTCAGTCGTGCCCCGCCGCGCTCTTCTCGCCCGCGAACGGGTTGAGCTTGCGGAAGTTGGACGGATAGTCCGGCCAGTCGCCCGTGAGCCACGGGTGCTTGGGATCGTTCTGCTCCAGCACGCGCCGGGCATCGTTGGCCAGCGCCGTGTTGCCGAGCTTGGTGTAGGCCTCGCCCAGCACAGCGACCGCGTCGTTCTGGTGCCTGGTCTGCGGATACGTCTCCAGCAGGTACTTCGCGCGCTCGATCGCCGCCACGTTGGCGCCGCGGCGCAGGTAGTACAGCGCCGTGTCGAGCTCGTGCTTCGCGAACAGGTTGCGCAGGTCGATCATCCGCTGGCCCGCGTCGGCGGCGTAGCGGCTGTTCGGGTAGCGCTCGGCCACGATCGAGAAGTCGTTGTAGGCCTGCATCGGCGTGGACAGGTCGCGGTTGCTCATCTGCAGGTCGAAGACCTTCGACAGGAAGATGGCGTTGCGCGTGGAGTTGGACAGCCCGCGCAGGTAATAGAAGTACGCGATGTTGCGATGCGTGGGATAGGTGCGGATGAAGCGGTCGATCGTGGAGATCGCGTCGTCGTGCTTGCCCGACTTGAACTCCGCGTACGCCATTTCCATCAGCGCCTGCTCGGTGTACGCACCGTACGGGTACTGGGCGACGAGGCGCTGGAAGGTTTCGGTCGCGCTGGCCCAGCGCTCTTCGCGCATGTAGCCGTGGGCCTTGTCGTAGATCACCTCGACCGGCTGGCCCTCGTTCTTGTTCTCGTCCTTCCACAGCTTGCTGAACTTGGAGCAGCCCGAGGTGGCCAGCACCAGGGCGATCAGCAGGAACAGCAGGGGGCGCAGCGTCATGGAGCGATGAGTCATGGACGGGAAGCCGGGTGAGGGGCGCTTGGGGCGCGAGGCGCGGATAATACCAGTCCGCCACAACTGCCCGGGGCCGACGTTCGGTACCGCGCCTGAACCGGACTTGCGCATGAGCACCCCCGAGCTGGACCCCATCAACGAGACCTCCCCGGAGGCGGAACCGCGCTTCGCGGTGGTGCCCGACAGTGCGGCGGGGCGGCGGTTCGACGCCGTGCTGGCCGAATTGTTCCCCGAGTTTTCGCGTTCGCGCCTGTCCGAGTGGATCAAGACCGGCGACGCCCTGCTGGAAGGCAAGCAGGTGCGCGGCCGCGATCCGGTGCGCGGCGGGGAGTCGGTCTCGCTGATCGTGGTCCTGGACATCCAGACCACCGCCGCCCCCGAGGACATCCCGCTCGACGTGCTCTACGAGGACGAGGCGGTGTTCGTCCTCGACAAGCCCGCCGGCCTGGTGGTGCACCCCGGGGCAGGCAATCCGACCGGCACGCTGGTGAATGCGCTGCTCCATCGCGACCCCGGCCTCTCCGCGCTGCCGCGCGCCGGCATCGTGCATCGCCTCGACAAGGACACCTCCGGCGTCATGGTGGTCGCGCGCACGCTGCCGGCGCACACCGCGCTGGTCGAACAGCTCGCCTCGCGCGGCGTGCATCGCCAGTACCTCGCCGTCGTCGTGGGTGCGCTGGTGTCCGGCGGCACCGCCAACCTGGCGATCGACCGCCATCCGCGCGACCGCATCAAGATGGCCGTGCGCGAGGACGGCCGCGAAGCCATCACGCATTACCGGCTGCGCGAACGCTTCCGCGCGCACACCGCCCTGGAATGCCGCCTGGAGACGGGCCGCACGCACCAGATCCGCGTGCACATGGCGCACCTGAAGCATCCGATCGTCGGCGATCCGCTGTACGGCGGCCCGCTGAAGCTGCCGCGCGGCGCGACGCCCGAACTGATCGAAGCCCTGCGCACGTTCAAGCGGCAGGCGCTGCATGCGGAAACGTTGGAGTTCACGCATCCCACGACGGGCGAACCGGTGCGCTGCACGGCGCCGGTGCCGGCGGACATGCGCGGCTTGATGGATGCGCTGCGCGATGACGCGCGGGCTGCGGTGGAGAAGGGCAAGTAATGCAGTCGGCCCGTCATTCCCGCGAAGGCGGGAATCCAGAGGGTGCGGTGCTACGTGCGGCGTGGCCGATGTCTCCGGGCATCGTCACCTTCACGACCCTGCGCTTCGGCGCAGGCCACTCGTTGCCGCCCTTCGACACCTTCAACCTCGGCCTCCGCAGCGGCGACGACGCCTCCTCCGTTGAACAGAACCGTCGCGACCTGATCGAACGCTTCGCCTTGCCCTCCGCGCCCCGCTGGATCCGCCAGGTGCACGGCACGCACGTCGCGGTCGAACCGGAGACCGATGAACCCGAAGCCGACGCAGCCCTCACGCGCACGCCCGGCACCGTCCTCGCCATCCTCACCGCGGATTGCATGCCGGTCGTGTTCGCCTCGCGCAACGCCGACGAACTCGCCGCCGCCCACGCCGGTTGGCGCGGCCTCGCCGCCGGCGTGCTCGAAACCACGCTCGATGCCATGCGCACGCCGCGCGAGGACATCGTCGCGTGGCTCGGGCCCGCGGCCGGCGTGGCGTCGTATGAGATCGGGGAAGAAGTGCACGACGCCTTCGTGTCGCAATCGCGCGACGCCGAACGCGCCTTCTTCGCGACACGCCCCGGCCATTGGCGCGTGGACCTCTACGCACTCGCGCGGCAACGCCTCGCCCGCGCCGGCATCACCGACATCCACGGCGGCGACTTCGACACGATCGCCGACCCGCGCTTCTACTCGCACCGCCGCGACCAGCGCACCGGTCGCATGGCGACGATCGCGTGGATCGCGCCTTGAGCACGCCGCTGTTCCGCCGGCTCCTCGGCACCAGGTTCGATACGCTTCCGCCCCAGCTCCGTGCCTTGCATGCGATCGACACGCAGGCGACCTGGCGCGGCGAAGCCTCGATCCTGCGCGGCACGAATCCGCTCGCGCGGCTGTGCGCCGCGATGACCGGCCTGCCGCCGTCGCGCCACGCCGTCCCGACCACCATCGTGTTTTCCATCCACGACGATGCAGAAACGTGGGCGCGCGATTTCGGCGGCGCCCGCCTGCGTTCGCGTTGCACCGCGCGCGACGGTTTCCTGCACGAGCGCCTCGGCCCGATGACGTTCCGCTTCGCGCTGGACGCCCGCGACGACGAGATCCATTGGCGCACCGCCGGCGTGCGGTTGCTCGGCGTTTTGCCGCTGCCCGCGCGCTGGTTCGCCGACGTGCGTTGCCGCGAGCGCGAACACGCAGGGCGCTACGAATTCCTGGTCGAAGCCGCGATGCCGGTGATCGGCCGCCTCATCCGTTACGAGGGTTGGCTTGTCCCCGCCTGACGCCCGCGCCGTGATCGTGTTCGACGGCACGTGCGTGCTGTGCAACGGCTGGATCGATTTCCTGTTGCGCCACGACCGGCGCGGGCGCTATCGCTTCGCGGCGATGCAGGCACCGTCCGGACGCACGTTGCTCGCCACGCACGGGCTGGATCCGGACGATCCGTCGTCGTTCCTGCTGATCGAAGGCGAACACGCGTATCGCGATGTCGACGGCATTCGTCGCGTGCTCACCGGCTTGGGGGGTGCGTGGCGTGCCGCGCACGTGTTGCGACTGATCCCGGGTGCGGTGGGCGATCCGCTGTATCGCATGCTCGCGCGCAACCGCTATCGCTGGTTCGGCCGCCATGCGGCGTGCCGCGTGCCGTCGCCGGCGGAGGCCGAACGCTTCCTGCAGTAGCTAGGCGCCGCCGTTCGCCATCGACACCACGCGTTCGCGCGCCTGCTGCGCCAATGCATTCCGCGCCTGCACCGACATCCCCTCGGTCGCGATCGGATCGCCGAAGCGCACCACTATCGTCCCCGGCCGCACGCGGAAGCCCGACGGCGGCAACACTGCGCCGCTGCCCGTGATCGTCACCGGCACCACCGGCACGCCTGCTTCGATCGCGACCTGGAACGCACCGCCCTTGAACGCGCCGACGTGGCCGTCCTTGCTGCGCGTGCCTTCGGGGAACGCCACCAGCGTCGCGCCGTCGCGCAACTTGTCGACGGCATCGCCGAGCTTGCGCCGCGCATCGCGCGCATTGCCGCGATCGATGAACACCATGCCCATCGCGCGCGCATACCAGCCCACGAACGGCACCATCGCCAGTTCGCGCTTGAGCATGAAACGCAACGGCGCCGGCACCGCGCGGAACAACACGACGATGTCCATCATCGACGCGTGGTTGCTGACGAGCACGAGCGGCTTGTCCCAGGCGACGCGATCGGTGCCTTCGACCACCAGGTCCACGCCCGCGCCGCCCAGCAACAACGGCGCCCAGTACCAGCGGGCCATGCGCAGCGCGGGCGCCGGGCCCCGGAGGAGGGCGACCAGCAGCGCGACCGGGATCCCGGCGACGGTGAAGACGATGAGGGCGAACAATTGCAGCGCATTGAGCGCAAACCACCCCGCGGCCGGCAGGAATGCCGGGAGCGTGGGCCGGATGACCACGGCCATGCAGCAGGACCTCAGGGAAAGACAGGACGAAAGGATGCGGAGGATACCGGGCCCGGCGCCTTGCATCCCGTCTCCACGGCCGCATCTGCAGGCTATTCGCCGGCCCGGCGCCGGGCCTCACGTTTCCAGGAGCTTCCATTCCCATGCGCATGGACAAACTCACCTCGCGCTTCCAGCAAGCGCTGTCCGACGCCCAGTCGCTGGCCGTGGGCCGCGACCACAGCGTCATCGAACCGGCGCACCTGCTCGCTGCGCTGATCGACCAGCAGGGCGGCGGCACGCGCCCGCTGCTCACCCAGGCCGGCGTGAACGTGCCGCTGCTGCGCGAACGCCTCGGCGAAGCGCTCGACAAATTGCCGAAGGTCTCCGGCCAGGCCGGCAACGTCAGCGTCTCCAACGACCTGGCGCGTTTGCTCAACGTCACCGACAAGCTCGCGCAGCAGAAGGGCGATGCGTTCATCGCGAGCGAGTTGTTCCTGCTGGCCGCCATCGATGACAACGGCGACGCCGGCCGCGCGCTGAAGGCCGCGGGCGCGACCAAGCAGAAACTCGACGCCGCCATCGACGCGATGCGCGGCGGCGAGAAAGTGCAGGACGAAAACGCCGAAGACCAGCGCCAGGCGCTGGCGAAGTACACGATCGACCTCACCACGCGCGCCGAGTCCGGCAAGCTCGATCCGGTGATTGGCCGCGACGAGGAAATCCGCCGCACCATCCAGGTCCTGCAGCGCCGCACGAAGAACAACCCCGTGCTGATCGGCGAGCCGGGCGTGGGCAAGACCGCGATCGTCGAAGGCCTGGCGCAACGCATCATCAACGGCGAAGTGCCCGAAGGATTGAAGGGCAAGCGCGTGCTGTCGCTCGACATGGGCGCGCTGATCGCCGGCGCGAAGTTCCGCGGCGAATTCGAGGAGCGCCTGAAGGCCGTCCTCAACGACCTGGCGAAGAACGAAGGCCAGATCATTCTGTTCATCGACGAGCTGCACACGATGGTCGGCGCGGGCAAGGCCGAAGGTGCGATGGATGCCGGCAACATGCTCAAGCCCGCGCTCGCGCGCGGCGAACTGCATTGCATCGGCGCCACCACGCTCGACGAATACCGCAAGTACGTCGAGAAGGACGCTGCGCTGGAGCGCCGTTTCCAGAAAGTGTTCGTCGGCGAGCCGAGCGTGGAAGACACCATCGCGATCCTGCGTGGTTTGAAGGAGCGCTATGCGGTGCACCACGGCGTGGAGATCACCGATCCCGCGATCGTCGCCGCGGCCACGCTGTCGCATCGCTACATCGCCGACCGCCAGTTGCCCGACAAGGCCATCGACCTGATGGACGAAGCGGCCTCGCGCATCCGCATGGAGATCGATTCCAAGCCGGAGGAACTGGATCGCAAGGAACGCCGCCTCATCCAGCTGAAGATCCAGCGCGAAGCCCTGAAGAAGGAAAAGGACGCCGAATCGAAGCAGCGCCTGGCGGACCTGGAAGACGAGATCGCGCGCCTGGAGCGCGAGTTCAACGATCTCGAGGAAGTGTGGAAGGCCGAGAAGGCCACGCTGCAGGGCGCAACCAAACTCAAGGAACAGATCGAGCAGGCCAAGCTCGAACTGGAAGCGGCGCAGCGCAAGCAGGACTTCGCGAAGATGAGCGAAATCCAGTACGGCCGCATCCCGGAACTGGAAAAACAATTGCAGGCCGCGCAGGAAGCCGAATCGAAGGGCTTCACGCTGCTGCAGGACAAGGTGACCGCCGAAGAAATCGCCGAAGTCGTGTCGCGCTGGACGGGCATCCCCGTCAGCAAGATGCTCGAAGGCGAGCGCGAGAAGCTGCTGAAGATGGAAGAACAGCTGCAGAAGCGCGTCATCGGCCAGGCCGAAGCGGTGCGCGCGGTGTCCGATGCGATCCGCCGTTCGCGCGCGGGGCTGAGCGATCCCAATCGCCCGAATGGGTCGTTCCTGTTCCTCGGCCCCACGGGCGTGGGCAAGACGGAACTCACGAAGGCGCTCGCGGATTTCCTGTTCGATTCGTCGGACGCGATGGTGCGCATCGACATGAGCGAGTTCATGGAGAAGCACTCGGTCGCGCGCTTGATCGGCGCGCCCCCGGGCTATGTCGGGTACGAAGAAGGCGGCTATCTCACCGAAGCGGTGCGTCGCCGCCCGTACAGCGTGATCCTGCTCGATGAAGTCGAGAAGGCGCATCCGGACGTGTTCAACATCCTGCTGCAGGTGCTCGACGACGGGCGCCTGACGGACGGGCAGGGGCGCACGGTCGATTTCCGCAACACGGTGATCGTGATGACGTCCAACCTGGGCTCGCAGATGATCCAGGAGCTGTATTCCGACGACTCGGCCGAGAGCTACACGCAGATGAAGGCCGCCGTGATGGGCGCGGTGCAGGCGCACTTCCGCCCGGAGTTCATCAACCGGCTCGACGACATCGTGGTCTTCCATCCGCTGTCGAAGGCGCAGATCCGCGAGATCGCCCGCATCCAGACGCAGTACCTGGACAAGCGCCTGGCCGAGCGCGGGATCCGCATCGAGATCGGCGATTCGGCGCTGCAGCTGCTGGGCAACGTCGGCTTCGACCCGGTCTACGGCGCGCGGCCGCTCAAGCGGGCGATCCAGCAGCAGCTGGAGAATCCGCTGGCGACGAAGATCCTGGGCGGGGAGTTCGGGAGCGGGGATTCCATCGTCGTCGAGGCGGAGGGCGGGCACCTGGTGTTCCGGAAAGCCTGAATGGCGGGACCGGGGACAGGGACCGGGGACCAGGGGGAAGCAAGAGCTGTCAAACTGCGCCCCCGCTTTTCCCCGGTCCCTGGTCCCCAGTCCCCGGTCCCGGCTCCTCTAGAATTCCGCCCCCATGATTTCCTTCCGCAATTTCGCTCTCCGCCGCGGCGAGCGCCTCCTCCTGTCCGATGTCGACCTCACCCTGCACGCCGGCTGGCGCGTGGGCGTGGTCGGCCGCAACGGCACGGGCAAGACCTCGTTGTTCGCCGCCCTGATGGGCGAGGTGGAGCCGGACAAGGGCGACCTGGACCTGCCCGGCAAGGCGCGCATCGCCTGGGTGGCGCAGGAAACCCCGTCGCTCCCGGATTCGGCGATCGACTTCGTGCTGTCCGGCGACCAGGCCGTGCACGACGCGATCCAGATGGAAGCCAACGCGTTCGCGAACGAAGACTGGGAAGCGGTCGCGGTGGCGCACCACAAGCTCGAAGAGTTGAACGGCTACGACGCCACCGCGCGCGCGGGCCGGTTGCTGCATGGCCTGGGCTTCCCCGCGGAAACGCATTCGAAGGCGGTGTCCGACTTCTCCGGCGGCTGGCGCGTGCGCCTCAACGTCGCGCGCGCGCTGATGACGCCGAGCGACCTGCTGCTGCTCGACGAACCGACGAACCACCTCGACCTCGACGCCGTGCTGTGGCTCGAACAGTGGCTGCTGCGTTATCCCGGCACGCTGCTGGTGATCTCGCACGACCGCGAGTTCCTCGACAACATCACCACGCACACGCTGCACCTGCACGAAGGCCGCGCGAAGCTCTACACCGGCGACTACACCGCGTTCGAGCGCCAGCGCGCCGAACAGCTGCGCCAGCAGCAGATCGCGCACGAGAAGGAACAGATCGAACGCGCGCACCTGCAATCCTTCATCGATCGCTTCAAGGCCAAGGCCAGCAAGGCCAAGCAGGCGCAGTCGCGCATGAAGCGCCTGGCGAAGCTGTCGGGCACCGAGGCGGTGCGCGCCGAGCGTTCGCTGCGCATCGAATTCCCCGCGCCGCAGCGCCTGCCGAATTCGCTCGTGCGTTTGAACCACGTCGATGCCGGCTATGGCGACGTGCGCATCCTGCGCGACGTGGGCTTCGGCCTCGAAGCGGGCGATCGCGTCGGCTTGCTCGGCCCGAACGGCGCGGGTAAATCGACGCTGGTGAAGACGCTGGTCGGCGAGTTGCCGTTGATCGACGGCGAACGCAACGCGCATCCCGACATGCGCATCGGCTACTTCGCGCAGCACACGGTCGAATCGCTGATGGCGGGGCAGACGCCCATCGATCATTTGCGCAAGGTGGCGGGCGACCTGCCGACGCAGCAGTTCCGCGATTTCCTCGGCAAGTGGAATTTCCCCGGCGACCGCGCGTTCGAATCGATCGACGGGTTCTCCGGCGGCGAGAAGGCGCGCCTGGCGCTCGCGATGATCGCGTTCAAGCAACCGAACGTGCTGCTGCTCGACGAACCGACGAATCACCTGGACCTCGACATGCGCGAAGCGCTGGCCGAAGCGCTCAGCGATTTCGACGGTGCGATCGTGCTCGTCTCGCACGACCGCCACTTGATCGGCCTGGTGTGCGACACCTTCGTGCGCGTGGCCGACGGCAAGGTGGAAGCCTTCGACGGCGACCTGGACGAATACGCCGCGTGGCTGCGTTCGCGCCCGGGCAGCGAATCGGCGAAGGCCGACAAGCAGGCCAAGGCCGCGCCGGCCCCCGCGCCCGCACCGGTCAAGAAGCCCGCCGGCAAGACCAATCCGCACGCGTTGGCGAAGGCCGAAGCGCGCGTGGCGGACCTGGAATCGCGCATCGCGACGTTGGATTCCAGCCTCGCCGACCCCAAGGTGTATGCCGACGCGGCGAAGGCCGCCGACCTGGGCCGCCAGCAGGCCCAGTTGCGCGAAGACCTCGCGCGCGCCGAAGCCGATTTGCTCGCCCTCTACGAAACCGCCTGATACGCCATGCCCATCTACGCCTTCGAATGCACGTCCTGCGGCCACGAGTTCGATCGCCTGCAGAAGATGTCCGACCCCGACCCGAGCGCCTGCCCGAAGTGCGAGACCGATGCGGTGAAGCGCCAGCTCACCGCGCCGTCGTTCCGCCTGTCCGGCAGCGGCTGGTACGAGACGGACTTCAAGAAGGACGGCGACAAGAAGCGCAACCTCGTCGAAGGTGCGCCGAAGCCGGTGGCGGACGCGAAGCCGGCGGAGAGCAAGCCCGCGGAATCCAAGCCGGCCGAATCCAAACCGGTGCCGAAGGCCGACTAGGCCGCGACATCCTCCGACCACTGCACGATCCGGTTCCGCCCGTTGCGCTTGGCGTTGAGCAACGCCAGGTCCGCGCGATGCAGCAGGTCCGACAGCGTTTCCCCGGGCTGCCACTCCGCGATGCCCACGCTCGCGGTGCACGCGTGGCCTTCCACCGCGATCTCCCCGATATCGGCGCACACCGACTGCAGCAGTTGTTCCGCTTCCGCCATCCGCAGCCCCGGCAGCAGCATCGCGAACTCCTCGCCGCCGAGCCGCCCGATCAAGCGGCCGTGGCCTTCCAGCTCCAGCAGGCGCCGCGCCACCGCGACCAATAGCTGGTCGCCGATGCGATGCCCGCCCTGGTCGTTCACGCGCTTGAAGTGGTCCAGGTCGATGAAGCACGCCGCCAGGTGCTGGCCCAGGCGCATGTGCGAGAGCATCAGCTCGCCCGTTTCGATGAAATGGCGGCGGTTGAGCGTGGAGGTGAGGGCATCCAGGCGCGCGCGTTCGGCCAGCTCTTCCTCGGCCAGGAAGTAGTTGCGGCGCGCGTGGTCGACGGTGGCGTGCATCGCCATCGCCACGATCCCGCCGCCGAGCGCCTGCACCCCGTAGGCCAGCCACACCGTGCTGCCGGCATGTGCGTGCCACAGCGCGAGCGCGCCGGAGAGGTATCCGAGCAGGATCGCCATCATCACCGTGGAGTTGCGCGCCCAGAACGGCGCGGTGACCAGCGGCGTGGCCACGAACATCGGCAGCAGCAGGCCCACGCCCCCGTGCCCGGGCCGCGTGCTCATCGCGCAGGACACCAGGAACAGGGTCTGCAGCGCCACGCCACCGGCGGCGAAGAGGTTGGCGTCGTGCAGGGTGCGCATCCACAGCGCCACCGCCGTCAGCACGACCAGCCCCACGTAGAGCAGCGGATCGTGCAGCCAGTCCGACAGCGGCGCGGGCATCAGCAGGGCCTGCAGCGCGACGAACAGGAACAGCAGCACGGGCGCCAGCAGCACCAGGCGGCGCAGGCGTTGCCGCTGCCAACCGAACATGCGCTGGACGTAGGCGGCCTCGCGATCCCGCGGAAACTCCATCCCTCTCCCCAAAAATGCCCGCCTTCGAGAAGCCTAACGGCCGAAAGACCCCCATTCCGGCCGTGCATCGGACCGATGCTCCCCGCGCCCCTCGGCTAAAATGCCCGGCCTCCCGGTTCGGACCCCCCCATGCGTACCCATTTCTGCGGCCTCGTCGACGAGGCGCTGGTCGGACAGACCGTCACCCTGTGCGGCTGGGCGGACGTCGCCCGCGACCTCGGCGGCCTGTGCTTCATCGACCTGCGCGACCACGAAGGCATCGTGCAGGTGGTCGCCGAACAGGCCGACGTCGCCGGCAATGCCGAAGTCGTCGAAGCCGCCGCGAAGGTGGGCTACGAGGATTGCCTGCGCATCACCGGCACCGTGCGCCGCCGTTCCAGCGTCAACCCCAAGCTCCGCACGGGCCAGGTGGAAGTGGTGGCGACGAAGATCGAGCTGTTGAACAAGGCCGAGCCGCTGCCGTTCCACGCGCACGAAAACCCGGGCGAAGACATCCGCCTGAAGTACCGCTACCTCGACATGCGCCGCCCGGAGATGCAGCAGATGATGCGCACGCGCATCCGGCTGGTGCAGTCGCTGCGCCGCTGGCTCGATGCGCGCGGGTTCCAGGACATCGAAACGCCGATCCTGACGAAGGCCACGCCCGAAGGCGCGCGCGATTTCCTGGTGCCGGCGCGCATGCATCCCGGCGAGTTCTACGCGTTGCCGCAGTCGCCGCAGCTGTTCAAGCAGATCCTGATGATGGCGGGCTTCGACCGCTACTACCAGATCGCGCGCTGCTTCCGCGACGAAGCGCTGCGCGCCGATCGCCAGCTGGAATTCACGCAGCTCGACATGGAGTTCGCGTGGGTGTCCGAGCGCGACGTGCAGGACACCGTGGAAGACATGATCCGCGTCGTGTTCCGCGAAGTGATGAACGTCGAACTGGCCAACCCGTTCCCGCGCATGACGTACGAAGAAGCCATGCGCCGCTACGGGTCGGACAAGCCGGACCTGCGCATCGCGATGGAATTCACCGACATCGCCGAGCTGGTGAAGACCTGCGAGTTCAAGGTGTTCACCGATTGGGCGAACCACGCCGACGGTCGCGTCGTGGCCTTGCGCACGCCGGGCGGCGCGCAGTTCTCGCGCAAGCAGATCGACGACTACGCCGCGCACGCCGCCAAGTACGGCGCGAAGGGCCTGGCATGGATGAAGCTCGACGAGACCGGCGCGATCAATTCGCCGATCGCCAAGTTCCTCGACGACGCCACGCAGAAAGCGATCCTCGACGCGACCGGTGCCAAGCCGGGCGATGCGATCTTCTTCGGCGCGGCCACGTACAAGAGCGCGTCGGACTTCATGGGCGCGCTGCGCCTGAAGCTCGGCAAGGACCTCGGCCTCGTCGCCGACGGTTGGGCGCCGCTGTGGGTCACCGACTTCCCGATGTTCGAGTGGGACGACGAAGAAAACCGCTTCGTCGCGCTGCACCACCCGTTCACCGCGCCGGCCGTGGACAGCATCGACGACCTGCGCGCGAACGCGAAGACCGCGGTCTCGCGCGGCTACGACATGGTGCTCAACGGCAACGAGATCGGTGGCGGTTCCATCCGCATCCACAACTCGGCGATGCAGTCGGCGGTGTTCGAACTGCTCGGCATCGGCGCGGAAGAAGCGGAAGGCAAGTTCGGCTTCCTGCTCGACGCGCTGAAGTACGGCGCGCCGCCGCACGGCGGCATCGCGTTCGGCATCGACCGCATCGCCGCGCTGATGGCGGGCACGGAATCGATCCGCGACGTCATCGCGTTCCCGAAGACCACCACCGCGCAGTGCCTGATGACCGGCGCGCCGTCGCCGGTGCCGGACAAGCAACTCGCCGAAGTGCACGTGTCGGTGCGCGAGAAGCCCGCGACGTGAGCGCGGTGGCGAGCGAAGTCGTGATCCGCCGCGCCACGCCCGACGACGCGCAGGCGTGGTCGGTGCTGGCCGAACGCGCGTTCGTGGAAGCGTTCGGGCACCTGTATCCGCCGGCGGACCTCGCGCAGTTCCTGCACGACAGCTATTCGGTCGACGTGCATCGCAAGTACCTCACCGATCCCGCGTGCGCCGTGTGGCTGGCCGAACGCGACGGCGAAGCGGTGGGCTACGCGCTCGCCGGTCGCCCGTGCACGTTGCCGCACGCGGACGTGAAGCCCGAGGACGGCGAGCTCAAGCGCATCTACCTGTTGCCGTCCGCGCAGAACGGCGGCACGGGCAGCCGCCTGATCCACACCGCGTTCGACTGGCTGGAGAAAGACGGCCCGACGACGTTGTGGATCGGTGTGTGGTCGCAGAACTTCGGTGCGCAGCGCTTCTACCAGCGCCTGGGCTTCGAGCAAGTGGGCAACTACGAATTCCTGGTCGGCAGCGTGCGCGATCCGGAATTCATCCTGCGGCGCGGCCCGAAGGCGTGAGCCCCGACGGCGCCGGCAAGCCGCGCGTCCTCCTGCTGCACGGGCTGTGGATGCCCGGCATGGCGATGCACTGGCTCGCCGGGCGCCTGCAGGCGGCGGGGTTCGACACCGAAATCTTTTCGTACGCCAGCGTCGCCGACGGCCCGGACCTCGCGGTGCCGCGCCTGATCGAAACCATCGGCGAACGCGACACCCATATCGTCGCGCACAGCCTGGGCGGCCTGATCGCCTTGCAGGCCCTGCACGACGCACCGCACCTGCCGGTGCGCCGCATCGTATGCCTGGGCGCGCCGCTCGGCGGCAGCGGCGCGGCGGCCGGGGTGCTGCGCTTCCCGATGTCCACGATGCTGCTCGGGCGCAGCGCAGCACTCCTGCGCACGGGGTTCCCCAGCTGGAACGGGCAGGCCGAGCTCGGCGTGGTCGCCGGCCGCGCGCCCCACGGGCTGGGCCGGTTCTTCGGCCATTTCGACGGGGACCACGACGGCACGGTCGCCATCGCCGAAACGCAGTTGCCGGGTCTGGCCGACCACGTGGTGGTGGATGCCAGCCACAGCGGCCTGCTCGTGTCGCACGCCGCGGCGGACCAGGCGGTGGCGTTCCTGCGCACGGGACGCTTCACCCACGAGTAGAATCTGCGCCCCCGCACCAGTCGCAGATCAGGTTCCCCATGGGTCGTGGCCCTTCCATCGAAGCCCGCAAGAACGCCGTCGATGCCCAGCGCGGCAAGATCTTCACCAAGGTGATCCGCGAGATCGGCGTCGCCGCGCGTGCCGGCGGCGGTGATCCGGCGACCAACCCGCGCCTGCGCGCGGGCATCGATCGCGGCCTGTCGGTGAACATGTCCAAGGACGTCATCGAGCGCGCGATCAAGAAGGCCACCGGCGAACTGGAAGGCGTGAGCTACGAGGAAATCCGCTACGAGGGCTACGCCCCGGGCGGCGTCGCGGTGATCGTGGACTGCCTGACGGACAACAAGGTCCGCACCGTGGCCGACGTGCGCCATGCGTTCGGCAAGTTCGGCGGCAACCTGGGCACCGATGGCTCGGTGGCCTTCATGTTCAAGAAGGTGGGCGTGCTGTCGTTCGCCGCGGGCTCGGACGAAGACCGCATCACCGAAGCGGCGATCGACGCCGGCGCCGACGACGTGGTGGTCTATCCCGACGACGGATCCATCGACGTGCTCACCGCGCCGGACGCCTTCGACGTGGTCAAGGCCGCGATGGAAGGCACGGGTTTCAAGCCCGACATCGCCGAAGTGACGATGCGCGCCGACAACGACATCGCCGTCTCCGGCGAAACCGCCCAGCAGGTGGTCAAGCTGCTGCGCTGGCTGGAAGACCTGGACGACGTCCAGAACGTCTACTCGAACGCCGACCTCGGCGCCGACGCATACGCGGCGTAGACTCGAGCGCGTGACCCGCATCCTCGGCATCGACCCCGGTTCCCAGCGCACCGGCGTCGGCGTGATCGACGTCGACGCGACGGGGCGTTGCACGTTCGTCCATGCCGAAGCCCTGGTGCTGCTGGACGCCGCGGATTTCCCCGCGCGCCTGGGCAAGTTGTGCGAAGGCCTCGAAGCGCTGATCGATGCGTGGCGGCCGGACGAAGTGGCCATCGAAACCGTCTTCATGGACAAGAACGCGAGCTCGGCGCTGAAGCTGGGGCACGCGCGCGGCGCGGCGCTGGCTACCGTGGTGCGCCGCCACCTGGCCGTGCATGAATACGCCCCGCGCCTGATCAAGCAATCGCTGGTCGGCCGCGGCGCGGCGGAAAAAGGCCAGGTGCAGCACATGGTGCGCCTGTTGCTGAAGCTGCCCGACGTGCGCCTGCAGGCCGACGCCGCCGATGCGCTCGCGGTCGCACTCACCCACGCACACATGAGCGCGACCGCGTTGCGCGCCGGCGCGAGCATCGCGCTGCTGCGTCGTCGCTGACCCATCCTGGAGCCACGCCTTGATCGGACGCCTGAAGGGAATCCTCGTGCACAAGCAGCCGCCGTGGCTGGTCGTGGACGTCAACGGCGTGGGCTACGAGCTCGAAGCGCCGATGAGCACGTTCTACGACCTGCCGGACGTCGGGCGCGAAGTCGCGTTGTTCACGCACTACGCACAGAAGGAAGACAGCGTGTCGCTGTACGGCTTCCTGCGCGAAGGCGAGCGCCGCCTGTTCCGCGACGTGCAGCGGGTGAGCGGCATCGGCGCGAAGATCGCGCTGGCCGTGCTGTCCGGCACCAGCGTCGACGAGTTCGCGCGCCTGGTGCAGACCAGCGACGTGACGGCCCTGACCCGCATCCCCGGCATCGGCAAGAAGACCGCCGAGCGCATGGTGGTCGAGCTGCGCGACCGCGCGGCCGACTTCGGCGGGGGCGGCGGGCCGATCGGGGGCAGCGTGCCGGCCGATCCCATGTCCGAAGCCGTCGTGGCCCTGCAGCAACTGGGTTACAAGCCGGCCGAAGCCGTCCGCATGGCGCGCGACGCCGCGGCCGCCGGGGACGAGGCCGCCACCATCATCCGCAAGGCGCTAAAGTCCGCGCTCCGCTGAGCCCCGGGTCCATGGCCGACACCTCTTCCAAAGCGTCCGACAACGCGCACGCGTCGCATGGCCACGGTCGCACGGGCCTGCTGGGCCTGGCCGTGGGCGCGATCGGCGTGGTCTTCGGCGACATCGGCACCAGCCCGCTGTACACGCTGAAGGAAGCGTTCTCGCCGCACTACGGGCTCACCGCCAACCACGACACGGTGCTCGGCATCCTGTCGCTGGTGTTCTGGGCGCTGATGATCGTGGTGACGCTGAAGTACGTCACGATCATCATGCGCGCCGACAACGAAGGCGAGGGCGGCATCATGGCCCTGATGGCGCTGGCGCAGCGCACGTTGCCGCGCAATTCGCGCTCGGCGTACGCCGTCGGCATCCTCGGCATCTTCGGTGCGTCGCTGTTCTTCGGCGATGGCGTGATCACGCCGGCGATCACCACGCTGTCGGCGATCGAAGGCATCACCATCGTCGCGCCCAAGCTGCACACCTGGATCGTGCCGATCACGCTCGCGGTGCTGGTGCTGCTGTTCGGCACGCAGCGCTACGGCACGCAGCGCGTCGGGCGCGTGTTCGGGCCGGTGATGCTGGTGTGGTTCGTGTCGCTGGCGGCGATCGGCGTGATGAACATCCGCCACAACCCCGAAGTCTTCCACGCGATCAATCCGTGGTGGGGCATGCAGTTCTTCATGACGCACGGCACGCACGCGATCTTCATCCTCGGCGCGGTGGTGCTGGCCGTCACCGGCGGCGAGGCGCTGTACGCCGACATGGGCCACTTCGGCGCGCGGCCGATCCGGCATGCGTGGTACTGGTTCGTCCTGCCCGCGCTGATGCTCAACTACATGGGGCAGGGCTCGCTGCTGTTGCTGGATCCGGCGATGGCGCGCAATCCCTTCTACCTGGGCGTGCCCGACTGGGCGCGCATCCCGATGATCGGGCTGGCCACCGCCGCGGCGGTGATCGCATCGCAGGCCGTGATCACCGGGGCGTACTCGGTGGCGCGCCAGGCGATGCAGCTGGGTTACATCCCGCGCATGCGCATCCAGCACACGTCCAAGGACACGATCGGGCAGATCTACATCCCGTGGATCAACTGGATCCTGATGCTGGCGGTGATCGCCCTCGTCCTGATGTTCCGCAGCTCCACCGCATTGGCCTCGGCGTACGGCGTGTCGGTGTCCGGCACGATGCTGATCGACACCCTGCTGCTGTTCCTGGTCGCGCGCGCGATGTGGCCGAAGGCGCGCCGCTGGGTGCTGCCGCTGTGCATCCTGTTCGGCATCATCGACACCGCGTTCCTGGTCGCCAACGGCGTGAAGTTCCTCGACGGCGCGTGGTTCCCGGTGGTGCTGGCGATCGTGGTGTTCACCGTGCTGCGCACCTGGCGCCGCGGGCGCACGCTGCTGTACGACGAAATCGTCAAGGACGGCATCCACATCGATACCTTCCTGCCGGGCCTGATGCTGGCGCCCCCCACGCGCGTGCCGGGCACCGCGATCTTCCTCACCGGGCAGTCGGGCATCATCCCGCATGCGCTGCTGCACAACCTCAAGCACAACAAGGTGCTGCACGAGACCAACGTGTTCCTGACGGTGGAGACGCTCAACGTGCCCACCGCGCCGAAGGACAAGCGCCTGAAGATGGAGCCCATCGGCGACGACTTCTATCGCGTGACGGTGCGCTTCGGCTTCATGGAAACGCCGGACGTGCCGCTGGCGCTGATGCGCTCGTGCGACGCCGGCGGCGGCATCCCGTTCGACCCGATGGACACCACGTATTTCGCCAGCCGCGAGAACGTGGTGGCGGGGCGCCATCGCGGCATGCCGATCTGGCGCGACCGCCTGTTCGCCTTCATGCACCGCAATGCGGCGCCGGCGACGGGCTTCTTCCGGATCCCGGGCAACCGGTTGGTGGAGTTGGGGGCGCAGGTCGAGATCTGATCCGCCCTGCGCGCCGGTGTCGTTGCCGGCCTTCCGTGCCACCATAGGCGCATGACCGAGGACCGCATCATCACCGCCGGGGCCACCCGCGAAGACGAGGCCGTCGAAGCCTCCATCCGCCCGAAGAAACTCTCGGAATACCTCGGCCAGGCGCCCGTCCGCGAGCAGATGCAGATCTACATCGAGGCGGCCAAGGCCCGCGGCGAAGCGCTGGACCACGTGCTGATCTTCGGGCCCCCCGGCCTGGGCAAGACCACGCTCTCGCACGTGATCGCCAACGAACTCGGCGTCGGCCTGCGCCAGACGTCCGGCCCCGTGATCGAGAAGGCCGGCGA
Source organism: Lysobacter helvus (assembly GCF_018406645.1). NCBI lineage: Bacteria > Pseudomonadati > Pseudomonadota > Gammaproteobacteria > Lysobacterales > Lysobacteraceae > Lysobacter > Lysobacter helvus. The sequence continues at coordinate 750,419 of NZ_AP024546.1, read as the reverse complement.
CCTCGCCGCGCTGCTGACCAACCTGCAGCCGCACGACGTGCTGTTCGTCGACGAGATCCATCGCCTCTCGCCCGCGATCGAAGAAGTGCTGTATCCGGCGATGGAGGATTTCCAGATCGACATCATGATCGGCGAAGGCCCCGCGGCCCGTTCGATCAAGCTCGACCTGCCACCGTTCACCCTCATCGGCGCCACCACGCGCGCGGGACTGCTCACCGCGCCGCTGCGCGACCGCTTCGGCATCGTGCAGCGGCTGGAGTTCTACACGCCGGAAGAACTCACGCGCATCGTGCGCCGCTCCGCGTCGATCCTCGGCATCGCCTGCGAAGCCGACGGCGCGGCGGAAATCGCCAACCGCGCGCGCGGCACGCCCCGCATCGCCAACCGGCTGCTGCGGCGCGTGCGCGACTTCGCGCAGGTGCGCGCGCAGGGCCACATCGACCGCAAGGTGGCCGATGACGCGATGAAGATGCTGAAGGTGGACCCGCAGGGCTTCGACGAACTCGACCGCCGCATGCTGCGCACCATCATCGACTCGTTCGACGGCGGCCCCGTCGGCGTGGAATCGCTGGCCGCCGCGCTCAGCGAAGAACGCGGCACGCTCGAGGACGTGATCGAGCCCTACCTCATCCAGCAGGGCTATCTCATCCGCACCGCGCGCGGCCGCATGGCCTCGGCGAAGGCCTATCGCCACCTCGGGCTGCGCCCGAAAACCGGCGCGCGCGAAGACCTGTTCGCCGAAGCCGAACGCACGTTGCCCGATGATGCAAGCGAAAGTTGAGCCTGTGTTCAGTTGGCCGACACGGGTGTATTGGGAGGATACCGACGCCGGTGGGGTGGTCTACCACGCGCAATACCTGGCGTTCCTCGAACGCGCACGCACCGAATGGATGCGCGCGCAGGGGCATGGCCAGGATGTCCTGCGCACGCAGCACGACCTCGTGTTCGCGGTGCGGGCCATGCGCATCGACTTCCGACTGCCGGCGCGCCTGGATGATGCGTTGCAGGTTTCCGTCTCGCTGGTGCAATGCCGCCGCGCGAGCCTGGTGATCGCGCAGTCCATCCGGTGCGGCGACACCCTGTTGCTCGATGCGGAAGTGCGCGTGGCTGCGCTGTCCGCGGCGGGCTTCAAACCCCGACCCATCCCGCAACCGTTGTTCGAAGCACTGAACGCCCTCGTGGAGACCCCCGCATGACCGCCCTGCTCGCGATGCTCGCCACCGCCCCCGCCGCGACCACCCAGGCCCTGCCGGAAGATGCGCAGGCGCGCACCGTCGAACTCGCCGGGCAGGCCGCCGCCGGCGCCGCCCCGTCGGCCAACCTCGACCTGTGGCACCTGATCACGCACGCCAGCCTGCCCGTGCAGCTGGTGATGCTGTTGCTGCTGCTGGCCTCGGTGGCCTCGTGGGTCATCATCATCCGCAAGCAGCGCGTGCTCGCGCGCGCCGAACGCGAAGCGATCCATTTCGAAGAACGCTTCTGGTCGGGCGCCGAACTCTCCAAGCTCTACTCCGGCGCCACCGAGCGCGGCCGCGCCGCCGAAGGCATGGAAGCCGTGTTCGAAGCCGGCTTCCGCGAATTCAACCGCGTGCGCCAGCGCCGCGGCGCCGACGGGCGCATGCAGCTGGAAGGCGCGCAGCGCGCGATGCGCGCCACCACCTCGCGCGAACTCGATGGCATGGAACACAACCTGGAGTTCCTCGCCAACGTCGGTTCCATCAGCCCGTACGTCGGCCTGTTCGGCACGGTGTGGGGAATCATGATCGCGTTCCAGGGCCTGGCGAACATGAAGGAAGCGACGATCGCGCAGGTCGCGCCCGGCATTTCCGAAGCCCTCATCGCCACCGCGATGGGCCTGTTCGCCGCGATCCCGGCGGTGTGGGCCTACAACCGCTTCGCGACCAAGGTCGAACGCATCGCGACGCGCTACGACGCGTTCTCCGAAGAGTTCTCGTCGATCCTGCAGCGCCAGGCGCACGTCGACGAATAAGGCGAGGGCCACCCCATGACCGCCATGTCTTCGCGCCGCAAGAAGCGCAAGCTGAAGGCCGAGATCAACGTCGTGCCGTACATCGACGTGATGCTGGTGCTGCTGATCATCTTCATGGTGACCGCGCCGCTGTTGAACCTCGGCGTCGACATCGAACTGCCGCAATCCAACGCGCGCCCGCTCGAACAGAAGAAAGACCCCGTGGTCGTCAGCCTCGATCGCGACGGCAACCTGTGGGTGGTGTTGCAGGGCGGCAAGAACACGCCGGTCACGATGGACCAGATGGTCCAGCAGGTCGGCGCGTACGCGCGCAACAACAAGGACGTGCCGGTGTACGTGGCCGCCGACAACGACGTCGCCTACCAGAAGGTCTACGACGTGCTCACCGCGCTGCAGACGCGCGCCAACGTCCCGCGCGCCGGCCTGATGAGCCAGGCGGGGGCGCCGCAACGGTGAAGGAGCGGTCGTCCGACACGACGGAGGCCATCATCGCGGCGGTCGCGTTGCACGCGGTGTTGCTCCTCCTGATGTATTTCGGCCTGCCGTGGTTCAAGGAGCCGCCGGTGAACCCGGCCGGCCCGCCGATCGAAGCCGAACTCGTCGATCCGAACGCGTTGTCCGCGTCGATGCGTCGTGCGTTGGCGTCGCGTCCGTCGCAACCGACGCCGCAGCCCGCGCCGCCGGAGGAAACGGAAGCCGCGCCGCAGGAACAACCGATTCCGGAAAAACGTCCGGAAGATGCGCCCGAGCCGCAACAGCAGACCCCGCAGGCGCCGATCGTCGAACCCGACACGCGCGAGCAGGACGCCGCGAGCGCGCAGGCCATTTCGCCCAAGCCGCCCGCGCCGAAAGAGCAGGAAGAAAAGCGCCGCCAGGAACAGATCGACGTCACCGAACAGGAACGCCAGCTCGAAGCCGAGCGCACGCGTCGCCTGTCGCAGATGGAACGCGATCGCCTCGCGCAGCTCGCCGACGTGCGCAAGCAGCGCGAGCAGAACCGCCGCGAGGCCAACCTCGCCGAACAGAAACTCCGCCAGCTCGCCGACGCGCGCAGCGCCGCCGATTCGGCCGCGCAATCCGACGCGCAGGCCAGCCCGCCGCCGGGCAACAACGGCCCGGACAACAACCTCAAGGCGCAGTACTACGCCGCGATCGCCGATGCGATCCGCATGAACTGGAACCGGCCCGAGAACATCCCGGCGGGCCAGGTCTGTCCCATCCGCATCCGCCAGGTGCCGGGCGGCGAAGTCATCGATGTCGAAGTCCTGCCGTCGTGTCCCTACGACGACCAGGGCAAGCGTTCGGTCGAGGCCGCGGTGCTCAAGGCCCAGCCGTTGCCATATGCCGGTTTCGAGTCCGTGTTCTCCCGCGACCTCAGCATCCGCTTCCGCCCCAACGACGATTGAAACCGCCGGGTGTCGGCGCGTTCATCTTTAATGCGCATTTCACGGCCAAGCTGTTAACAACACCGCTCCATTCAGGAATCCCCCGATGACCCGAACGCTGCGCCGCCTCGCCACGATCGCCCTGGTCGTCCTTTCCTTGCCGGTTTTCGCGCAGGACATCCCCCAGATCGACGTCGTCGGTGGCCGCGCGGCCGCGTTGCCCATCGCCGTGGTGCCCTTCGCGGGCAGCGCCGGCGACACGGACATCGCCAAGGTCATCGCCGCCGACTTCGAGCGCAGCGGCCAGTTCCGCACGCTGCCGGTCGCCGACATGATCGAGCGGCCCACCACCGCCGCGCAGGTCAACTACCCGACCTGGCGCACGCTCAAGCAGGACTACCTGCTGATCGGCCGCATCGACAACAGCGGCGGCAACCTGCGCGTGGAATACGAACTGTTCGACATCGCCAAGCAGCAGCGCGTGCTCGGCCAGGTGATGACGCTGCCCGCCACCGGCGCGCGCGACCTGTCGCACCAGCTCGCCGACGCGGTGTACGAAAAGATCCTCGGCGTGCGGGGCGCGTTCTGGACGCGCATCGCGTACGTCACCGCCGCGGGCACCGGCAACAATCGTTCGTACAAGCTGATGGTCGCCGACAGCGACGGCTTCAACCCGATCGCCGTGGTGAGCTCGCCGCAGCCGATCCTCTCGCCGTCGTGGAGCCCGGATGGCCGCAAGCTCGCCTACGTGAGTTTCGATCGCGGCAATTCGTCGATCTACATCCAGAACCTGACGAGCACCGGGCGCGAACTCATCGCCAGCTTCCGCGGCATCAACGGCGCACCGGCGTTCTCGCCGGACGGCACGAAGCTCGCGATGACGCTGTCGAAGAGCGGCAACCCCGAGATCTACGTGATGGACCTGGGCAGCAAGCAGTTGCGCCAGATCACCAACCATTTCGGCATCGATACCGAAGCGGTGTGGAGCGCCGATGGCGGCTCGCTGTATTTCACGTCCGACCGCGGCGGCAAGCCGCAGATCTACAAGGCCTCGGCCGCGGGCGGCGGCGCCACGCGACTGACCTTCCAGGGCAGCTACAACGCGCGCGCCACCGTGTCCCCCGATGGCAAGAAAATCGCCACCGCGCAGGGCAACGGCAACACGTATCGCATCGCGTTGTTCGATTCGAGCCTCGGCGGCGGACGCTGGACGCCGCTCTCGCCGGGTTCGCTCGACGAATCGCCGACCTTCGCCCCGAACGCCGCCATGCTGCTGTACGCAGCGAAGGAAGGCGGCCGCAGCGTCCTGTACACCGTGTCCGCCGATGGTCGCGCGCGTGCGCGCCTTCCGGTCGATGGCGCGAATGTGCAGGAACCGTCGTGGGGCCCGTTCCGACAGCGCCGCTGAACAGGCGGGCGTAGACTCCCGCGACACGAACCAACCTGGCCGCGGACCATCCCGGCCATCCCCCTGCGAGAAGACGAGGAACGACGATGAACGCAATCTCCCTGGACGCTATCGGCAAGAACCGCTTCGGCAAGGCGCTGCTGGTGGCCGTCATGTGCACCGCCGCCGTGGCCTGCAGCAAGAAGGTCAAGGAAGTCCCGCCGCCGGCCGAGCCGACCACGCAGGCCCCCGTCACCGAAGCACCGGCCACCACGCCGGGCGCCTACGGTCCGGAAGACCTGGACACCGATGCCTGCCTCCGCACGCGCATCGTGTACTTCGATTTCGACCAGGACGCGCTGCGTCCGGAATTCCAGGCCGCGATGGCCTGCCACGCCAAGTACCTGCGCGATCGTCCGTCCGCGCGCATGTCGCTGGAAGGCAACGCCGATGAACGCGGCAGCCGCGAATACAACCTCGGCCTCGGCGAGCGCCGTGGCAACGCGGTGTCCTCCGCGCTGCAGGCCAACGGCGGTTCCGGCAGCCAGATCACCGTGGTGAGCTACGGCGAAGAGCGTCCGACCTGCAACGATTCCAGCGAAGACTGCTGGGCCAAGAATCGTCGCGTCGAGATCGTCTACACCGCCAAGTGATGCAACGCATGCGCAAGACTTTCGTCCTTGCGACGCTCGCGGCAGCCCTCGTGGCTGCCGCGCCCGCGTTCGCGCAGCGCGCCAGCCTCGCCGACCGCGTGGCCGCGCTCGAACAACAGGCCGCCAACAACCAGGGCAACGTCGACCTGCTCAACCAGGTGCAACAGTTGCGCTCGGAAGTGCAGGCCCTGCGGGCGCAGCTCGAAGACCTGCAGCAGCAGAACGAACAACTCAAGCAAGCCGCGCGCAGCCAGTACCTGGACGTCGACGGGCGCCTCAACCGCCTCGAAGGCGGGGCTTCCGCCGCACCCGCGCCGGCGGCCAGCACCGCGGCGCCGCCGCGCGCATCCACGCCGCCGCGCAGCACGCCCACTACCACCGTCACGCCCGACCGCGCGCCCACCGTCCGCGGCGACGCCGGCCGGGTCGCCCAGGGCGCCGACGAACGCACCGCGTACGAAGCCGCCTTCGCCATCCTCCGCGGCGGCGACTACGTGCAGTCGGCCCAGAAATTCCAGGCCTTCCTCACCGACTACCCGGCGGGCACCTACGCGCCCAACGCCCTGTACTGGCTCGGCGAGAGCTACTACGTCACCCAGAACTACGAGCTCGCCCTCACGCAATTCCAGGCGCTGCTCGACCGCTACCCCACGCACGACAAGGCCCCCGGCGCCCTGCTGAAGGTGGGCCTGGCCGAGTACGGCCTGAAGCGCATGGAAGCCGCCGAGGCCACCCTGGCCCAGGTCTCGCAGCGCTATCCCGGCACCGACGCCGCCCGCACCGCCGAGGATCGCCTCCGCGCGATCCAGCTGGGCCGCGTCCGCTGAGTTCGCGGCCAGGCGGGCAGGGCGCGTAAAATGCGCGCCATGTCCGTTGTCCAGCCCGCGCAGGCGGCCTCCGCGCTCGCCGCGGATCGCCTCAAGCTCACCGAAATCTTCCTGTCCCTGCAGGGCGAAGCCCGCGATGCGGGCTGGCCCACCGTGTTCGTGCGCCTCACCGGCTGCCCGTTGCGCTGCCAGTACTGCGACACCGCGTACGCCTTCCACGGCGGCGACTGGTGGGACATCGACGCGATCCTGTCCGAAGTCGCACGCCACGGCGCGCGCCACGTGTGCGTCACCGGCGGCGAACCGCTCGCGCAGAAGCGCGTGATCGGTTTGCTGTCGAAACTTTGCGACGCCGGCTACATCGTCTCGCTCGAAACTTCCGGCGCCATCGACATCGGCGACGTCGACACGCGCGTGTCGCGCATCGTCGACATCAAGACGCCGGGCTCCGGCGAAGTCGCGCGCAACCTGTGGAGCAACCTCCCGCTGCTCACGCCGCACGACCAGGTGAAGTTCGTCGTCTGCAGCCGCGCCGATTTCGACTGGGCCGTCGACGTGCTGCGCGAACACGCGCTCGCCGACAAGTGCGACGTGCTGTTCTCGCCGAGCCATGCGCAGGTCTCGCCGCGCGCGCTCGCCGACTGGATCGTGGAAGAACACCTCCCGGTCCGCTTCCAGATGCAATTGCACAAGGCCCTGTGGGGCGACGAGCCGGGGCGCTGATGACGCAGGTGAAACGGGCGGTCGTCCTCGTGTCGGGCGGCATGGATTCGGCGGTCGTGCTCGCGATCGCGCGCGAACAGGGCTTCGAGCCTTACGCATTGAGCGTGAAGTATGGGCAGCGCCACACGTCCGAACTCGACGCCGCCGATCGCGTCTCCGATGCGATGGGCGCCACGCACAAGACCGTCGTGGTCGACCTGCGCCTGATCGGCGGGTCCGCGCTCACCGATGCCGGCATCGACGTGCCCGATGCGGGCGGCCCCGGCATCCCGGTCACGTACGTGCCGGCGCGCAACACGATCATGTTGTCGGTCGCGCTGGGCTGGGCCGAAGTGCTGGGCGCGGCGGACCTGTTCTGCGGCGTGAATGCCGTCGATTACTCCGGCTATCCCGATTGCCGTCCCGAATTCATCGAAGCCTTCGAGCGCCTGGCGAACGTCGCCACCAAGGCGGGCGTGGAAGGCGCCGGCATCCGCGTCCACGCCCCGCTGCTGCGCATGTCGAAGGCCGACATCGTGCGTGAAGGCATGCGCCTGGGCGTGGATTTCGCGCAGACCGTGTCGTGCTACCGCGCCGACGCCGACGGCCGCGCCTGCGGCCATTGCGACGCCTGCCGATTGCGTGCGGATGGCTTCACGGCCGCCGGCATCGCCGATCCCACGCGCTACGTAAGTTAGAATCCCGCCCCGTTACAACCCGCGTCACCCCCTGTGGGCCGTTAGCTCAGTCGGTAGAGCATCGGACTTTTAATCCGCTGGTCGATGGTTCGAATCCATCACGGCCCACCATCGATTCAATGACTTGCGCGTGCGTCGTCCGCGCTACGTAAATACCTTCATCAATCACGCCGACGGTTTCACGTGCGGCGCGCGCTTGTCGTAGCGGTTCAAGCAGGTTGGGCGCGGACTCCGAGCCCGCCATCGGTCGGGGCCTTGACCTGGATCAGGGCCGACCTGCGCGGCATCGCCGAGGATCCTCGCATCCTCAACGAGACCCGCCGCCATGCAGTACCTGATCTCGCCCTCGAGCCACGTCGCCAGCCTCGACCGGATCGCAGACCGTCTCAACGACCTGGATCCCTCCGCGCTCATCGACGTCGACGCCGCGGGGCGCCTGCGCGTTTCAACGCTGCTCCCCGACGCGGAACTCCTGCTCGCCCTCGGCATGGCCGGCCTGCTCGTCGCGCCGTGCGACGTGGAGCAACTGCCGTCGGAATGCTGTGGCGGTTGCGGGGGCTGAATCCTTCCATGGACGCCACGCTCGCTTTCGATGCCGACCTGCTGCGCCGCTACGACCGTCCCGGCCCGCGCTACACCTCGTACCCGACGGCCCCGCAATTCCATGCCGGCTTCGGCGAGCGGGAACTCCGCCAGGCCGCCGCGTCGAGCAACGGGGACCTGATCCCCAGGCGCCTGTCGCTCTACGTGCACGTCCCGTTCTGCGAGAGCCCTTGCTTCTATTGCGGCTGCAACCGCGTGATCACGCGCGACAAGACACGCGCGGACGCGTACCTCGCACGGCTGTACCGGGAGATCGCCCTCGCGGCGGACCTGTTCGATCGCGACCGCGAGCTGATCCAGGTGCACTTCGGCGGCGGCACGCCGAACTTCCTGTCTCCGGCGCAATTGTGCGAAACGGTCGACACGATCGGAACGCACTTCCGTATCGCACAGGGTGCAGATCGCGACATCTCGATCGAACTCGACCCGCGCCACGTCGACACGCACGACATCGCGCAACTCGCCGCGTGCGGCTTCAATCGGGCCAGCCTCGGCGTGCAGGATTTCGACCACGACGTCCAGGTGGCCGTCAATCGCGTCCAGGGCGTCGACGAAACGCGCGCGGTCGTCGATGCGTGCCGCGCGCAGGGATTCCGCTCCGTCAACATCGACCTGATCTACGGGTTGCCGAAGCAGACCGTGGCCGGCTTCAACCGAACCCTGGACACGGTGGTCGACATGCGGCCGGACCGCGTCGCCGCCTACGGCTACGCGCACATGCCGGCCTTGTTCAAGCCGCAACGCAGGATCGACGCATTCACGCTGCCCGATCCGGAAGCGCGCCTGGTCCTGTTGCAGCAGGCGATCGCACGCCTCACGCAGGCAGGCTATCGCTACATCGGCATGGACCACTTCGCGCTGCCGGGCGACGACCTCGCCGTCGCGCAGGGGCAGGGGGGGTTGCATCGCAACTTCATGGGGTACACGACGCATGCCGACAGCGATCTCGTCGGCGTCGGCGTGAGCGCGATCAGCCACGTCGCCGATACGTTCAGCCAGAACGCGCGCGATCTCCCGACCTGGGAAGCGATGCTCGATTCGGGCCACCTGCCCGTGTTCCGCGGCATGCAACTGAGCGAGGACGACCAACTGCGCGCGAGCCTCATCCAGTCGCTCATGTGCCAGGGCGAAGTCGCGATCGACGCGATCGAGGATCGTGCCGGCATCGACTTCCGCGCGTACTTCAGCGAAGGTCTCGAGCGACTCGCGCCGTTGGTCGCGGATGGACTGGTGCGTGTCGAAGCGCACCGCATCGAAGTGACGGGTCGCGGTCGCCTGTTCCTGCGCAACATCGCCATGTGCTTCGACCACTACCTCGATGCGACCGCCGATACGGAGAAGCCGCGCTTCTCCCGCGCCATCTGACCGTCCCCCGGCGTACCATGGCTCCCCGATGAGGCCGGCCGTCTTTCCGAACAACGACGCACGCACGCTGTCCGACGACGGCGACGCGTTGCACTTCTGTTCGACCTGCGCTTTCTCCCAGGCCTGCATGGACCAGGGCATGGACAAGAGTGCGTTGGGCGACCTCCATGTGCTGGTCGAGCATTACGGTCCGCTGGCCCCGGGAGACCACATTTTCCGCGAGGGCGATCGTTTCGATGCCATCGCGGCCGTGCGCGCGGGCACGGTGAAGACCTACGTGGTCGATCCGGACGGGCAGGAACACGTCCTCGGGTTCCATCTTCCCGGCGAGATCATCGGCCTCAACGGCATCGACGGCGAACACTACCCGTGCAATGCCGTCGCCCTCGACACCGTCATGCTGTGCCGCTTCTCGTTCCCGAAGATGGCGGTCCTCGCCGCGCGGATGCCCGGGCTGCAGCGCCAGTTGTTCCGCCTGCTCAGCCGCGACATCGGCCGCGCGGAGTTGTTGGCGGCCGATTGGTCGGCGGACCAGCGGATGGCCGCGTTCCTGGTGGGGCTGTCGCAACGCCTGCAGTCCCGGGGATTTTCCGCCCGCCGCTTCCAACTCTCGATGCCGCGCACCGACATCGGCAACTACCTGCGCCTCGCACCGGAGACCGTGAGCCGCGTGTTGCGCCGGTTCCACCAGGAGCAGCTGGTGCGCGTGGATGGCCGCGAACTCGAACTGCTCGACGCCGACGCCCTGCACGCCCTGGCCGCGCCCGTCCTCAGGAATTGACCTGTCCCGCGGCGCGGCGGCTTGACCTGGGTCAAGGCGGCCGTGAGCGCCCGCGACCAGCATGTCTCCCAAACTCAAGGGAGGCGTTATGGAGAACACGCGGAAGCTGTGGTTGGGCTTGGCGGCGCTGTTGATCGCGTCGTTCGCGGTGTTGCTGTGGGCGGGTGGGGAAATCTTCCGTGCGGCGCCGCCGATACCGGAGCGCGTCGTCGATGCCACGGGCGCGACGGTGTACACGCGCCACGACATCGAACGCGGCCGCCAGGTCTGGCAATCGATGGGCGGCATGCAGCTGGGCTCGATCTGGGGCCACGGGGGCTACGTTGCACCGGACTGGAGCGCCGACTGGCTGCATCGCGAAGCGGTTGCGATGCTGGACCAGTGGGCGCGCGCCGAGGGCAGCGCCGGATACGAACGATTGTCCGCCGAACGGCAGGCCGCGCTGCGCGGAAGATTGCAGGCGCAATTTCGCCGGAATACCTACGACGCGTCCAACGGCGTGATCACGTTGACGCGCGAGCGCGTCGTCGCGCTGTCCAACGTGGCCGCGCACTACGAGAGTCTCTTCGGCAACGATCCGGCCACCGCGAAATTGCGCGAAGCCTACGCAATGAAGGAGGGCACGGTGCCCGATGCGGCGAACCGGCGTTCGCTGACGGCCTTCTTCTGGTGGACGGCGTGGGCCGCGGGCACCGAGCGCCCGGGCGCCGGAAATGTCGCGACCGAAGCAGGCACCGCGTCGAAGCAAGTCACCTACACCAACAACTGGCCCAGCGAACCCTTGCTGGGCAATACGCCTCCGCCGTCGATGTGGGTCTGGTCGGCCTTCAGCGTGCTGTTCCTGATCGCGGGCATCGGCTTGCTCGGCTGGCACCACGCGCGGACGCATGCACGTGGCGAGAAGCCGCACGCGATTCCTGCGAGCGATCCGATGGCCGCGCTGCGCGTGACGCCGTCGATGCGCGCCACGGCGAAGTACTTCTGGGTCGTGCTCGCGCTGTTCCTCGTGCAGATCCTGCTCGGCGCGATGACGGCGCACTACCAGGTGGAAGGCCAGCAGGCCTACGGCTTCGCACTCTCGGACATCCTGCCGTACTCGATCACGCGCACCTGGCACACGCAGTTGGCGGTGTTTTGGATCGCCGTTGCGTGGCTGGGCACGGGCCTGTACATCGCACCGGCGATGTCCGGCCACGAGCCGCGGTTCCAGCGCTTCGGCGTGAACGCGCTATGGGTCTGCCTGCTGGTCATCGTGGTCGGCGCGTTCGCGGGCCAATGGCTGGCGGTGATGCAGAAGCTCGGGCTCGACCTGAATTTCTGGTGGGGCCACCAGGGCTGGGAATACGCGGACATGGGCCGCTTCTGGCAGTGGTTCCTGTTCGTCGGCCTGCTGCTGTGGCTGACCCTCGTTGGTCGCGCGTTGTGGCCGGTGTTGCGCGGTCCACGCACCGACACCAAGGCGATCGTCGCGTTGTTGTTCCTCTCCACCGTGTGCATCGGCCTGTTCTTCGGCGCCGCGCTGATGTGGGGCGAGCACACGCACATCTCCGAAGTCGAATACTGGCGGTGGTGGTTGGTGCACCTGTGGGTGGAGGGGTTCTTCGAAGTCTTCGCCACCGCGGTGATGGCGTTGATCTTCACGCGCCTGGGCCTGGTCGAGGCGAAATCCGCGACGACGGCCGTGCTGTTCGCCACGATCATCTTCATGACCGGCGGCGTGCTGGGCACGTTGCACCACCTGTACTTCGTCGGCACGCCCACCGCCGTCGTGGCACTGGGCGCGAGCTTCAGCGCGCTGGAAGTCGTGCCGCTGGCCTACATCGGCTTCGAGGCGTACCACACCTTCAAGCTGGGCAAGGCCGTGCCGTGGATGGCGCGCTATCGCTGGCCGATCCTGTTCTTCGTCGCGGTGTCGTTCTGGAACCTGGTCGGCGCGGGGCTGTTCGGCTTCCTGATCAATCCGCCGCTGTCGCTGTACTACATGCAGGGTCTCAACCTGACACCGCTGCACGGCCACACCGCGTTGTTCGGTGTCTACGGCATGCTCGGCATCGCGTTGATGCTCTTCTGCATGCGCGGGCTGCGGGGGCAGATGGCGTGGGACACGCGTGCGTTGAAGGTGGCCTTCTGGTGCTTCAACATCGGCCTGTCCCTGATGGCGCTGCTCACCTTGCTGCCCCTCGGCATCATGCAATTGCTCGCGGCCATCGAACATGGCTACGCGTATGCGCGCTCGGCGGAGTTCATGCAGCGGCCGATCGTCGACATGCTGGTGTGGATGCGCGTCCCGGGTGACACGATCTTCAGCGTCGGCGCCCTGGCGCTGGCGTGGTTCATGTTCCGCCTGTGGGTCGCGCCGAAGCGCCTGCCGGTGGCGGAAGGCGTGACGGACAGGGAGGGCTGAAGCATGGGCGAAGCCGCATCGCAGGCGCGCGCGAACCTCTCGCCGCGCCTGTTGCTCCAGGCCCCGCATCGGATGATGTTCTTCATCGGTGCGGGCAACCTGTTGCTGGCGATGGCGTGGTGGGCCGCGTGGCTGGTTTCCGCGCGTTGGTCCGAATGGCTGCGAATGCCGCAGCCCACGCCCTACGCCGGCTGGCTGCATGCGATCGTCATGCAATACCAGGTGCTGGCGAGCTTCGTCTTCGGCTTCCTGCTCACGGTGTTCCCGCGCTGGATGGGCTTGCCCGACTTGCGGCGCGCGCGTTACATCCCGGTGGGCGTCGGCGTGTTCGGCGGCCAGTTCGCAACGCTCCTCGGGGCCTGCGGATGGTCCCCGGGGATCGTGGTCGGCGCGGCGCTGACCCTCGCGGGCTGGACGTGGGCGCTTGCGAATCTCGCTTGGCTCGTCAAACGGGAACGCGGCACCACGTGGCACGCGCGTTCCTGCCTCGCCGCGCTCACGCTGGGTGCGGTCGGGCTCGGCGCGTGGACGGCGTTCGTCCTGGGTGCATCGCCGATCTGGGCGTTCGTCGCGATCAAGATCGGGACGTTCGGATTCCTGCTGCCGATGTACCTCACCGTCGCCCATCGCATGTTTCCGTTTTTCGCAAGCAATGCCGTCGCCGGTTACGTGCCCTGGCGTCCGCTTTGGTTGCTCGCGACGGCGTGGATGTTCGTTGCCTTGCACCTGGGGCTCGAACTCCTCCACGCCTACGCATGGCTGTGGATCGCGGACCTGCCCCTGCTGGCCTGCGCCGTGGTCATGTGCGTGCGGTGGTGGCCGATCGGCCCGCAACCGGCGTTGCTGCGCGTGCTGTTCATCGGGCTGGCGTGGTTGCCGATCACCTTCATCCTCTATTCGGCGCAGAGCCTCGTGTATGCGACGACGGGCGAGTTCACGCTGGGTCGCGCGCCGGCGCACGCGTTGTTCATCGGCTTCTTCGGCAGCGTGCTGGTCGCGATGGTGACGCGCGTGACGCAAGGGCATTCGGGCCGCCCGTTGCAGATGCCTGCGGCGGCGTGGTTCGCCTACGGCACGTTGCAGCTCGTGGCGATCGTTCGCGTGTATTCGGAACTCGATGCGGATCCGATGCGCTGGCACGTGGTGGCGGCCATCGGCTGGATCGTGGCGCTGGTCCCGTGGATCGCGCGCCTGGGCCGCATCTATGTCACCGCGCGTATTGACGGGAAGCCCGGATGATCGCGTTCTATCCGCAGATCAAGGCCTTCCACGTGTTCATCGCGCTGCTCAGTGGCACGTTGTTCGCGTTGCGCGGCGGCTTCGCATTGGGCGGTGCGCGCTGGCCGTACGCGGGGCCGGTGCGCTGGACGAGTTGGGCCATTGATACGGCCTTGCTCACGGCTGCACTGATGTTGCTCACCGTGTTGCCGCGCTCGGTGTTCGGCAACGGCTGGCTTGCGGTCAAGCTCGTGCTGATCGTCACCTACATCGCGCTGGGCACCATCGCATTGAAGCAGGCGCGCCTCCACCGGAGGCGCGGCGCGATCGGTTACGTCGCGGCATTGCTCGCGTTCGGCGCGATCTACGCCACGGCGCGCGCGCACGATCCGCTCGGCATGGTGCGCTGGTGGCTGTCATGACGACCGAGCGCGCGTGGATCGGCAGCGCGATGGCGGCGCTGCGCCAGGAACAGGCGCGCTCGGCCGACACGCACTTGCTCCGGCTGGACTTGCCCGCGTTCCCGGGGATCGCGTTCTACTTGAAGGACGAGGCCTCGCATCCGACCGGCAGCCTGAAGCACCGCCTCGCGCGTTCGTTGTTCCTGTATGCGTTGTGCAATGGCCGCCTGCACCGGGGCCAGACCGTCGTCGATGCATCGTCCGGCAGCACGGCGATCTCCGAGGCGTGGTTCGCGCGCCTGTTGGGCCTGCCGTTCGTCGCGGTGATGCCGGCGTGCACCGCGCCGCGCAAGATCGCCGACGTGCGCGCGCTGGGAGGCACGTGCGACCTGGTCGACGATCCCGCCGCGGTCCACGACCGCGCGCGCTGGCACGAACAACGCGGTGCCTGCCACCTGGATCAATTCGGATTGGCCGAGCGCGCCACCGACTGGCGCGGCAACAACAACATCGCGGAGTCGCTGTTGGCGCAGATGGCGCACGAGCCCGACGCCGAGCCGGCGTGGGTGGTGTGCGGCGCCGGAACGGGCGGCACGTCGGCGACGATCGGCCGCTACCTGCGCTATCGCGGATTGCAGACGCGCCTGTGCGTCGCCGAGCCTGCAGGCAGCGCCTTCGCCGAAGGATGGCGCACGCGCGATCGGAAGGCGACTGCCTCGCGCAGCACCGTCATCGAAGGGATCGGACGGCCGCGCGTCGAACCGGGGTTCGTGTTCGAGGTCGTGGACCACGTCATCGAAGTCGAGGACGCGGACTCCATCGCGGGCATGCACGCGCTGGAAGGCTTGCTCGGGCGTCGCTACGGCGGTTCGTCCGGCACGAACTTCATCGCGTGCCTGCGCCTGGCCGCGCGGATGCGCGCGCGCCGCGTGCACGGCAGCATCGTCGGCTTGCTGTGCGACCGCGGCGAGCGCTACGACGAAACGTTGTACTCGACCGCATGGTTGCGCGAGCGCGGCATCGCGCCGCCGGTGCTGCCGGCCGAGCTGGACGACGCGCTCAGCGCGACCACTCGAGCTGGAACCACAATTTCGTCGTATCCTGCGCGAAGCCGTCCGCCGCGTAGTCCGCGTACTTGACGAGCCCCTTGACGCGCTTGCCAACGGGGAAGCCGAGCGACGCATTCCACTCCGAGCCGTAATCGCCGCCGATGTCCGCGTCGTAGCGATGCCAGGCGACTTGCCATTCGAGCGTGCCGGCGCGCGCCGCGCCTTCGAGCGCGAGCCAGCGATCGTCGAGGCCGCCCGGCGGCGTCGCGTTGAACTTGTCGGCCCAACCGTTGAAGGCGTGCAGGCTGGCGAGCGGCGTCTGCAATGCATGGGCCCCGTTGCCACCCAGGTGTTCCCACCCCAGTCGCCCGGTGGCCTGCGCGAACGTCCACGCCGGCTCGATCCTCCAGTACGAATGCGCGAAGTGCAACGGGTTGTCGGCGTAGTCGCGTTGCAGGGCGTATTCCGCCGCGATCGACGGACCCGTCGTCTGCGGCTTGCGCGTCGTCGAGACCCGCAGGCCCGAGGTGGCGGTGGAGGCGGTGCGCACGTCCAGGTCGTCGTGCAACAACGCAAAGGCCTGCCACTGCCACGTCGCACCGCTCGCCCATTGCAGCCAGAACGCATGCGTCGACAGGTTGCGTTCGCGCGCCAGCGGATCGATCGCGCGATCGCCGGCGACGCGATGGACGCGATCGAACCAGGCGTAACGCACGTCGAGCTGGTCGCGCACGTGCCACTGCAGCGACAGCGCATCGAAGGTCTGCTCGTTCTGTCGCCAACCGCTGTTGCCGACCCAGCGCTGGTTGCCGAAGGTCACGCGCTGGCGACCCAGCGTTGCCTGCTTGCCGCCGCGCTTCCACGCCACCCAGGCCTGGTTCCACTCGGCGCCCTCGGGATCGACGATCGCAGGCAAGGTGCGGCGCCCGTTGGCGCCATCGTCGTGCGCGCCACCGGCCACGATGCCTTCGCCCTCGATGAGCGCGGACCATTCGTCGGACCACACGAACTTCGCGCCGAGGCGCAGACGCAACGTCGTGGCGTCGGCGTCGTGGAGGAAGGCGTGGTCCTCCACGTGCTCGTTGCGCAGGCGCACGTTCCACTCGGCCGACACCTGCGCGCACGCGAGGGTCGGTACGGCGAGGAGGAGTGCACAGCCACCGCGGAACATGTTCATCCAGGCCGTCCGGACAGGGAGTTGGCGGCAATCTCGCCGTTCCCCCTGGCCTCGGCCATGACCCAGGTCAAGGGACATCGTGCCGCCCTGCAAAGCCGCTTGCGCTTGATCCAGGTCAGGGCCACCCCGGCGCACCGGGCAGAGACTACGCCCGCAAATCTCCTTCCAACGGATGACCGGGGAAACACCATGAAAGACGTAACCCTCTATGCGCTTGTCTCTGCTTTGCTGCTCGCCGCCGCGCTTGCCGTGGCCGGACTGGTGGCTACTGCAGAGGCATCCGTTCCGCGATCCGCGAGTGCGCCAGCCGCGGACGAGATTCCGGCGCCGCACGCGATGTCTGTTCCGTTCTGACGACCGCCAGCAAACAAGGAGTCGGGAGATGATCAAGCGCTTCGCACGCGTTTTCGTGGTGGCTGCCTGCGTTGCAGCCGCTGCAGGTTGCGGCGGCAAGGAGAAGGCGGTCGATGGTGAAAAGCCCGTCGCCACCGAATCCGGTGGCTCGCTCAAGGGCGACCTCGGCCCACCCCAGGGCCCCGATGTCCGTGCGGTGCTGACGACGCCGCCGATGGTGCCGCCCGCCACGGGCCGCAAGACGCCCGCGCGGGTCATCGTCGAACTGGATGTCATCGAAAAGGAAATGCCGATTTCCGAAGGCGTGACCTACACGTTCTGGACGTTCGGCGGAACGGTGCCGGGCAGCTTCATCCGCGTGCGGCAAGGCGACACGGTGGTGTTGCACCTGCGCAACATGCCGCACAGCAAGATGCCGCACAACATCGACCTGCATGGCGTGACCGGACCGGGCGGCGGTGCTGCATCGAGCTTCACCGCGCCGGGCCACGTCTCGCGCTTCACGTTCAAGGCGCTCAATGCGGGGCTGTTCGTCTATCACTGCGCGACCGCGCCGGTGGGCATGCACATCGCCAACGGGATGTACGGCCTGATCCTGGTCGAACCGCCGGAAGGCATGCCGAAGGTCGACCGCGAGTACTACGTGATGCAGGGCGACTTCTACACGACGGGCAAGTACCGCGAGAAAGGCCTCCAGCCCTTCGACATGGAGAAGGCGATCGACGAGCGTCCGACGTACGTTTTGTTCAATGGCATGGAAGGCGCACTCACCGGCGACAAGGCGCTCACGGCGAAGACCGGCGAAACCGTGCGGTTGTACGTCGGCAACGGCGGTCCCAATCTCGTCTCGAGCTTCCACGTGATCGGCGAGATCTTCGACAAGGTGTGGTTCGAGGGCGGCACGCGGTTCCAGGAGAACGTGCAGACCACGCTGATCCCCGCGGGCGGCGCGGCGATCATGGACTTCCACATCGAGGTCCCGGGCAGTTACGTGCTCGTCGATCATTCGATCTTCCGCGCGTTCAACAAGGGCGCACTCGCGATCCTGAAAGCCGAAGGCCCCGAGCGGAAGGACATCTACTCCGGCAAGGAAGTCGATGCGATGTACATCGGCGACCGCGCCAGTGCGAACCTTTCGGCCGTGAGCCAGGCCACGACGGCCGCGAAGACCGGCGCGCTGACGGCCGAGGACCAGGTCAAGGCAGGTGAAGCCCTCTTTGCCGGCACGTGTTCGACCTGCCACCAGGCGAACGGGCAGGGCATGCCGGGCGTGTTCCCGCCGCTGGCGGGTTCGGACTTCATCGCAGCGGACCCGAAGCGCGTGCCTTCGATCATCCTGCATGGCCTGGTCGGCAAGGTCACCGTCAACGGCAAGGAGTACAACTCCAACATGCCGCCGATGAGCCAGCTCACCGACGACGAAGTGGCGAACATCGCCACGTACGTCCTCAACAGCTGGGGCAATCCGGGTGGGCGCGTGACCAAGGAAGAAGCAACCGCCTTGCGCGCCGCCAAGCCCGCCACGGCGTCCGAAGGACATTGAGATGCGTGCAGTGGTCGCCGGCGCGTGGGCGTTGACCTGTCTTGCCACGTTCGCGGTGGCGGCTGGCAACGCCGCGCCGGGCTACGCAGGACTGCCCGGTGGCACGTTCAAGTCTGCGCTCGCGTACGAGGATGCGAAGCAGGGCGTCCGGATCGCGCCGTTTTCGCTCATGCGCAAGCCGGTCACCAACGGCGAGTTCCTCGCGTTCGTGCGCGCGCACCCGGAGTGGCAGCGTGGTCGCGCACCGAAGATCTTTGCCGAGGGCCGGTACCTCGAACACTGGCAGGGACCGACCACGCTCGGCGATCGCGCACTGCCGGAGCAACCGGTGACCTGGGTCAGCTGGTTCGCCGCCGACGCCTACTGCGCGTCGGTCGGCGCGCGGTTGCCGAGCTGGAACGAATGGGAATACGCGGCGGCTGCCGACGAAACGCGCCGTGATGCGCGCAACGATCCCGCGTGGCGGGAACGCATCCTCGCGTGGCAATCGCGCCCGTCCGACGCCGCGCTTCCGCGTGCAGGATTGCAGGCACCGAATGCTTACGGGCTCCAGGACATGCATGGCCTGGTGTGGGAATGGACGGACGACTTCGCGTCGCTGCTCGTCTCCGGCGACGACCGCAACCAGGGCGATGCCGATCGGAACAAGTTCTGCGGCGCGGGGGCGCTGTCGACGGACGACCGCGACAACTACGTGGTGCTGATGCGCGTTGCGATGCTTTCGTCGCTGGAGGCACGCGATGCCACGGCCAACCTCGGATTCAGGTGTGCAAGGAGTGTTCGATGAAACACCTGCGGGCGATGGCGACCTGCGTCGCGCTGCTGTTTGCATCGATCGGCGCAGCCCAGGCCGGCACGCCTGCAGCGCGGCCGGCCGATTCGGTGTACCAGTTATCGGTGCCGCTCACCGACGCACGCGGCAAGACGCAGGACTGGCGCGCGCTGGAGGGCAAGCCGCGCATCGTCGCGATGTTCTACACCTCCTGCCCGTACATGTGCCCGCTGATCGTGGAGTCGGCCAAGGCCGTCGTCCACGCGCTGCCGGCCGCCGAACGCGAACGCGTGGGCGTGGTGCTGATCAGCCTCGACCCGGCGCGCGACACGCCGGCCGTGCTGCGTGACACGGCGACCAAGCGCAATATCGACACGACGCGCTGGCTCGTCGCCGCGCCTGCGCCAGCCGACGTGCGCAAGATCGCCGGCGTCCTCGATGTGCGTTATCGCCGACTGGCCGACGGCAACTTCAACCACACCAGCGCGCTGGTCCTGCTGGACGCGAAAGGGCGCATCGTCGCGCGCACCGAGCAGGTGGGGCCGGAGCCCGATGCGGCTTTCCTGTCGGCCGTGCGCGCGCAGCTGGCGAAGTAGCGTCCTCCCGCGGTGTAGTCGCGGCGAGGTCCGTAACCACCTCGCAACTCTCGATACCGATCGATTGGGTGCGAGTGTCGCGGGAGTCGCGCTCGGCAACACATCAGCGGCCACACCTTCACACGCCATCCACGTAATCCAACGTTCTCTAAATGCGTGCCATGGCTGCGGCGAAAAGGCCGCTATATTCCAATTCCCCGAACAAGGAGGATTGGACATGTTGACGACCAAGCAACCTCTCGCGATGGTGCGTACGCTCGGCCTGGCCATCGTCGCCACCGTGGGTCTTGCCAGCTGCGCCACCTACGACGATGAGTTCGCGACGATCAATTCGCGCCTGGATCAACTCGACACGAAGGTGCAGGGCGCCGCCCAGAGCGCCGAAGCGGCCAATCAATCGGCTCAGCAGGCCAACCAACGGCTGGATACCATTGAGAGCCGTGTCCAGGCGCTCGAAACGGCGCCGAAACGCAAGCCGCGCGGTTGATCGCTTGACCAACGGGCGACGAACGGTTCTGGCCGCTGCTGGTGCGCTCACGCTCGCGATCGCGAGCTTGGGCGTCGCCAGCGCGCAGGAGGTCGTCGCGCAACCGGTCGCGGCAGTCGACCAGCTTCCGCGTGGCCAGGAGGTCTCCCGAACGGTGATCGAGCTCGCGGGCTGGGTCGTCGCGTCCAAGGACAGTCAGGGCTATCCGTTCGCGGTCATCGACAAGGCCTCCGCACAGATCCTGGTGTTCGGCGGCGACGGCCGGCTTCGCGGCGCGGCACCGGGTCTCTTCGGCTCGGCGATCGGCGATCACGTGGCCCCCGGCATCGCCGGTCTTGCGCTTCGCGAGATTCCCGGCCGTGATCGCACGACGCCCGCGGGGCGCTTCGTGGGCGGTTTCGGGCCATCGGTCGACGCCGGACGCGTGC
Organism: Lysobacter helvus; assembly: GCF_018406645.1. NCBI lineage: Bacteria > Pseudomonadati > Pseudomonadota > Gammaproteobacteria > Lysobacterales > Lysobacteraceae > Lysobacter > Lysobacter helvus. Next base: position 729,599 of record NZ_AP024546.1, on the reverse strand, counting down.
TGTGGGTGGACTACGATTCGGCGATCTCTATCCACCCGACGGCGACGGGTGTCCCGGCCGAGCGACGCGTGGAACGCCTGGCATCGCCTTCGCCGGGCGACAACCGCGTCACGCATGGCTGCATCAACGTCTCGCCCGAGTTCTACGAGCAGGTCATCCGTCCCACGTTTGAGCGGGGTGGCGTGTTCTACATCCTGCCGGACACGGCGTCGCTGGCGGAGACATTCCCGGAGTTCGTGCACGCTCGCGAGACTGCGGAAGGAAACGAGGGGAAACGCGGGCAGCGCGCGCGCGAGTGAATGGCGCGGCGGCGCGTTGCCGTGATGGTGCGAGGCAGCGCAACCCGGCGTCCGCTTCGGGCCGGTTCCACAGCCCCGATTCCGTAACACGATCGCGGCTAAGGCGTCATCGACGCATTAGCCATTGGCTGCATGCTGCGCACGATCAGCAAGCCCAGCAGCGGGATGCCGATGGCGTAGATGTATTGCGTTCGCGACACGCCGATGCCGAAGGGGAACCAGATGCCCGGCACGCCGATGGGATCCAGCAGTTCGCCGCCGAACAGCCCGGCCACGACCGAAGCGAGTGCGAAAAGCGCCAGGACGCGTGTCGGGCCTTCGCGGATCACTCGCACGGCGATGACGACGAACAGCACGATCGCGCCGAACCGGGCGACGCTTGTCCAATGGGGTGAATCGATCAGGACGCCGACGAGTCCGACAACCCCCAGCACGACGGCCAGCACATCGATGCTTCGCCGCGAAGGGACGCACCAGCGGTTCCACGCCAGCGCCCAAGCCACCATCGTCGGCGCCCACATGACCGACGCGAGGCGCGCATAGGTCGTCAGGGCCTGCAGGTCGGTCGACGCGACGATCGCATTGTTCAGTCGCCTCGCTGCGGTGAGTGCGAGGGCAATGCACGCAAACACCAGGAACCCCTTGCGGCGACTGCGCGGCCAGCAGCCGAGCGCCAGGCCAATGAGCGCCAGCATGCCGATCGGCTCGATCACGTCGACGACGTAACCCGCAATGGTCCTTTCCCATTGCGCCCGGTGAAGCGCGACGCCCGTTGCCTGCGGCGCAAGGATTGGCGCGCTGTGCATGCCGCCGCCGTCCGGGCTGGCTGCGGTGCCGGGCAGCATGTAAGTCCGGATGGCCAGCATGCCGCGGGTTCCCGCCGCACCTGCGGGAAGCACGAACCGCAGCGGACGGGTTCCCACGACGCGTGGATGGAGACCGAGCCTGCCCGATCCGCCAAGCCGCTCGCCGTTCCAATACAGTTCGTAGCCATCCTCGACCAGGGTGGGGCCGAGGATCTCCCACGTGGCCGGCGCGGCGGGCACCGTCACCGCGCGTCGGTACCAGGCGTAGCCGTGATACCCGGGATGGCCGTGCGCCATCCAGCCGCCCACGTAGTCGGGCAGTCCCACGTCGCCGTCATGGCTGCCTGGCAACGGTGTCATGTCGATCACCTGCCATCCGGCGTCGTCCATGTCGGCATCCGCCCAGCGGGGATCGTCACCGGTGTGGAATCGCCACGCACCATCCAGTAGGGTGGCCGCCGCGCGTAGCGCGACCGGGTCGGGACGGCCGCCGATCGCCAGGACGACGACCGAAAGCGCCATTGCCACCAGCGTCGCGATGACGATGGCGATCAGCAGTTTGCGTTGCATGGTGTCCATCGGCGGCGACGTCGAGGCCATGGCTACTGCGCGCCGAGTTTCTCGCGCAGGTCATCGACCAGGCGCTTTCGACTGCTGCGTGCATATTCCAGCGGCGAGAACGGCATCGCTGCCTGCGCATACTGGTCGATGAGCAGGCCCACGCGCGCCTTGCCCTCTGCCGAAGACCATTCGCCTTCGTCGTTGCTCAACGTGTTGAGTGCCTCCTGCAGGACTTCCTTCCGCGCGATCGACATTTCGGACGACGGGTCTGCGACACAAAGACTGTAGATCCCGTCCAGGAACGCCTCCCAGGCTTCCGCGGTCCGCGCCCCGATGCCTTCCGCGCGCAGCTGGCCTGCGTCGGTGAAACTGTCGGCCAGGCGGAAAATGGTGCGATCGCATTCGCGCAAGGCCAATGCGAAGTTGTGCTGGAATCGCGCCTTCAGCGCGTGATGCGCTTCGCGGGCACCGAGTCGTTCGCGGGCCTCCAGCGCGCGTGCAACCCAGGTTGCATTCGCGGGATGGAAGTAATCGCCCGGTGTTGCCGCGCCCGCCGGGAATTCGCCGAATGCCTTGGACAGCAGGCGTCCCTCCGCGGAGACCGAGTACGAGGGCGCAGGGACGAGTCGTTCGTCGACAAGCCGGTACAGCGCATCAGGTGCGATTGAACAGTCCGCTGCCAACTGCGGGGCAGTGCGGAAGTTGCGTTCAAGGTAGGTCGCAATATCGCCCATGACGTGTGCGCTGCCCTCTCGTTGACCCATCGGTGTCACACCATCACCCGTCCGCCGGCGACGTCGAGCACGATGCCGGTGATCCAGGACGAGGCATCGCTGAGCAGGAACAGTGATGCCTCGGCGATGTCGTCCGGCGTACCCAGGCGACCCAGGGGAAATGCGCGCAACATCTGCGCCCGCCGTTCCGGTTGAAGCGTCGCTTGCGTGCGCTCCGTCAGCACTGCGGACGGGGAAATGCAGTTCACCCGCAAGCCTCCGGGGCCGGTCTCCTGCGCCAGATGGCGCGTGAGCATGATGACGCCGGCCTTCGCCGCCCCATAGCCCGCAGGTGCACCCGACGCCATGCGGCCGCCCGCGGACGCCATCGTCAGGATGCCGCCGCTGCCGCGCGCCAGCATGCCGGGCAGGAAGCACTTGATGGTGAAGAACGTGGACGTCAGGTTGTTGTCGATGCTGGAGCGCCAATCTTCCTCGCTGACGTCCTGTACCGGCACCGGTTTGCCGGTACCGCCACCGGCGAAGGCCAGGACGAAGTCGGGTGCACCGAATTGCGCGTGGACCGCGTCGCGCATGCGCTCGACCTGCGCCAGGTCCGAGCAGTCGGCCGGAACGGCGATCGCTTCCACGCCCAGTGCCTGGACGGCGGCGAGACTGGCCTGCAAGGCCGCGACATCACGCCCGTTGATCGCCAGGCGCACGCCGTTGCGCGCCAGCGCGAGACAGGTGGCGGCGCCGATCCCGCGGGAGCCACCGGTCACGACCGCCACCTTGCCCCGCAAATCGGGGAAAACAGGGGCCACGCTCTCGGGCCCGGCAACAGCGTCAGGATTTGTCATAGGTCCTTGCTTCAATGTTGTGGTGGTCCAGGTCGTGGAAGTACAACGCGTCTCCCCAGCCGCGTGCGCCGTATTGGCGTGCCACGCGACCGTCGCGGACGAAGGCGGAACTGCCAAAGGCAACGCCGGACGCCTGCAGCCGTTCGCGCACGGTGTCGAACGCCTGCCGGCCGAGGCTGAAGGCGAGGTGCATCGTGTCCTTCGGCGCTTCGGCCAGCAGATCGATCACGCAATCGTCGTTGATGCGCAGCACCTCGAAGGGTGGTGCGCGCTCGTGTTCCAGGGCCAGGATTTGCCGATAGAAGCGCACGGAGGCTGCAGGATCGGCGACGCGCAGGATCAGATGGTCCATCTGCAGCATGGGCTTCTCGTCAAGGTGCGCAACGGCAGGTGGGATCGCCAGGGAATGCTGGATAGTCTAGGCAGCGCCCATCGCGAACGCAGTCAACGATGCGGTATGCCCGTCATTCAAAACCGTATGGACAGATGCGATGTCGATCAATTGGGATGACCTGAAAGTCGCGCTTGCCATCGTCCGCCACGGAACGCTGAGCGCCGCCGCGCGCGCATTGGGCACGACACAGCCAACGGTGAGTCGCCGGCTCGACGCACTGGAACGCAGCCTGCAGGCGAAGCTGTTCGATCGCGAGGCTGGCGGGTTGCGGCCCACGGCGCTGGTGCTCGCACTGGTCGGCGGCCTGGAACAGATGGACGCGGGCGCGTTTTCGATCCAGCGGCAGGTGGCGGCGCGCGACACCGGGCTCAGCGGCGAGATCCTCGTGACCAGCCTCGACTGGCTGGGGGACGACGTAATCGCGCCGATGCTGGCGCGGTTCGGCGCTGCACATCCGGGCGTGCAGATCGAGTTGATCAACGGGACGCGTGTGTTCAACCTGGCCCGCGGCGAGGCGGATCTTGCCTTTCGTTTCGGATCGTTCGAACAGGAAAACCTCATCGAGCGTCGCGTGGGCGAAGTCGCCTATGCGCTCTACGCATCCACGGAATACCTGCAACAGCATGGAACGCCGGATGTCGGCGACGGCTTTGAAGGTCACCGCCTCGTCTATCTCGATCGCGCCGCGGGTGAAGTGCCGCACGAAGCCTGGTTGCCGGCGCTGGCGCGTCACGCGCGCATCGTGCTGCGTTCGAATGGGTTGCGCGCACACATGGCGGCCGTGCGCGATGGCGTGGCAATGGCGGTGTTGCCCTGCCTGCTTGCGGACCGGGAGCCACGGCTGCGTCGCGTGGCATTGCCACATCCGGCGCCGGTGCGATGGGTGCGCGTGGGCTTCCATTCCGACATGCGCGACACCCCACGCATTCGCGCCCTGGTGGATCATGTCGTGGGGGAGTTCGAGCTGTTGGGGGCGTGTCTGAATCCGAAGCAGTGAGGCAGCATCCGATGCAGGCTTTGGATCCGCCGCACATTGCGGGTTCGCTGGCGGGCGTAGAATCCCGCCCATGCCGCTCCGCAACCTCGCCCGCCTCGCGCTGCACCTGGTCCTCGTCGCTTCGATGAGCCTGGCCGGGGTCGTGGCGCCCGTGGTCGCGGCGCAGGAGGCGATCGCCAGCCTCCCTGCGCCGGCCGTGCCGGCGGTGGCGATGGACATGCCGTGCGACCACATGGACGCGATGCAGCAGGCGCCCGCCACGGATCCTTGCGCGAAGGCGCATTGCAGCCTCGCGGCATGCCTGGGCGCCGCGGCGTGCTTGCCGGCGATGGCGCGCGTCTCCGCACACGTTCCGGTGCCGGATCGCTTCGTCACCATCGATGTGCTGTTCGTGCCCTCGCGCGTCCTCGAGACGCCACTCCGGCCGCCCATCGCCTGATCCCTCCGAAGTGATCCGCGGGCGCTGCGTGCGCCCGACGCCGCCGCGTGCGGCTTCCATGGAGCGATGGCATGAACCTGTTGGAACGCTGGGCAGCTTGCTTGCTGCTCGGGCTGTTGCCGCTGGCGGCGACGGCGAAGCCGATCGCGTTCGCGAAAGGCAAGACGCTGATGCTGGAGTGGGGCGCGGGCACGATGTATGAGGCGCAGATGTTCTACGCGCCGCGCTACTGGTATTCGGTCGGTGGCGGGTGGCTGGAACTCGACAGCGAAGACGGGGCGAAGCGACGCAACATCAGCTACCTGCGCGCCAACCTGCTCGCGAAGCGATGGAACCTGCCGGACGCGCAGGCCAACGTCTTCGTGTGGGGCGGCCTCGGGCGCGCGACGGGCAACGATTTCGAAGGACCCGAGCTGTCGCGCAACGTCGGCGTCCAGGCCGACTACGAAACGCGGCGCGTGTATTCGTCGTTCCGGTCCGACCTGCACGATAGCGACCGGTTTTCCCACCGCATCGACACCGTGCAACTCGGGTGGGCGCCGTACGCGCACGATTACGACAAGCTGGCCACGTGGTTCGTCGTCCAGGGGCGCCGCTATACCGGCGGCATCTCCGAAGGCACCGAAACCGCCTTGCTCGTCCGCTTCTTCAAGGGCGGCACGTGGGTGGAATTCGGCGCCACGACCGACGGCAAGGTGCAAGCCATGGCCATGTTCAATTTCTGATTTCCAAGGACAAAGCACACATGAAGATTTTCAAAGCCCTGTTCTTCGCCGCGCTCATCGGCATTGCGCCGGGCGTGTTCGCGAAGACGATCGAGATGGACGTCAACGGCCTGGTGTGCGCGTTCTGCGCGCAGGGGATCGAGAAGACGCTGAAGGAATTCCCGGCCACGTCGCACGTGTTCGTCAGCCTCGAGCACCGCATCGTCGCCGTCGAACTCAAGGGCGGGCAGGACATCGACGACGCCGCGTTGAAGAAGGCGATCACCGATGCCGGCTACAAGCTCGTCACGATCCGCCGCACCGACGAACCGATCTCGGCGATCCGCGCGCGCGTGTCGAACGAGAAGGCGCAGCCGAAGGCCGATCCGGCGAAGCACCACCACGACGGCGCCATGCAGGACATGCCGGGCATGGGCACGCATGAGTGACGTCGTCGCGAACGCACCGCTCAAGCGCAACGTCGGTGTCGCCGCGCTGGCGTTGCTCGCCAGCACCGGCACGCTCGTGTGCTGCGTGCTGCCCGCCGTCATGGTGGCGCTGGGCGCGGGTGCGGCGCTGGCGGGGCTTGTCACCGCGGTGCCGCAACTCATCTGGTTGTCGGAGCACAAGGCGCTCGTGTTCGGCACCGCAACGGTGATGCTCGCCCTGTCCGGTGCGATGACGTGGCGCGCGCGATCGTTGCCGTGTCCCGCCGATCCGGCGGCCGCGGCGGCGTGCCGTCGCCTGCGCGCGGTCAGTGCGGTGCTGTGGTGGTTCGCGCTCGTCGCGGTCGCCACGGGCGCGGCCTTCGCGTTCGTGCTGCCGAAATTGATGGCCTGATCCAACGGCGCAGGGGAGGAGAATCGCTTCCCCTAGCGCGCGACGTGGTTCGACAATCTTCTCGCGAACTCCGCGATCGCCTCGAGGATCGGCGCCGTCTCGCCCAGCCACCACCAATGCGCGGTGCCGGGCCATTCGCGCCACTGTGCGCCGGGAATGGCGGTTGCGAGTTGGCGGCCGGCGCCGACGCGCACCGCGCGGTCGCCCGTGCGATGCATGACCAGCGTGGGCACGCGCACTTGCGGCAGCAACGCGCGCACATCGCTCAGCGCGAGCGTGCGCAGCACGGCCTGCATGCAGCGCGGACTGGATCCCAGGCGCAGCATCCGCGCCCACCAGCGTTGCAGCACCGGATCGTTGGCGTCGTCCGGCGCGAAGGTGTCGAGCGCCACCGGCCGTCCCCATTGCGCGACGAGCGCATCGAGCCAACGGTCGTATTGCGCGGCCGTCAGCGCCCACGGGTAATCGTGCGTGGACGTGCCGCGCGCGAGCGTGCCCCACAACGCCAGGCCCGCCACGCGTTCCGGATGCTCGACGGCCAGGCGGATCGCGATCGGCCCGCCTTCAGACACGCCGAACACGAGTGCACGGCGACTGCCCGCCGCGTCGAGGATCGCCAGCGAATCCGCGCTGCTCACCGACGTGTCGGCGGGATCGACGGTGCGATCCGAAAGCCCGACCCCACGCCGGTCGTACAGGATGAGCCGGAAGTCCCGCGCGATTGCGTGCAGGAAGTCCGCCGGCCCGCCGGGCTCCCACGCTTGCTCCAGGTTCGAAACGAAGCCGCTCACGAGCAGCACATCGAGCGGCCCATCGCCGACCACCTGGTAGGCGAGGTGCACATCGCCGCTGCGCGTGTAGCGCACCGCGACGGGCGTTGGCGTCTCTGCGCGCGGCGTCGCGCCGGCTTCGCGCGCGTGGATTTCGTCGGCGAGCTGCTGCGTCTCGGTTTCCGGTTCGACGCCGAGCTCGTCGTGCAGCACCTGCCGCAAGCGCGCGACCTGTTGCAAGGCTGCGTGCGGCGGTCCGACGGCGGCCAGCAACCGGATGACCTGGCGTTGCGCGATTTCGTTCAACGCATCGATCGCGACCAGGTCCTGCGCATGGTGGAGCGCGCGCGCGTGCTGTCCCGCGCCTTCGAGCCGCGTGGCGAGTTGCGAGAGCGCCTGCGCGCGCGCCTGGCGCAGCGATTCGCGTTGCCGGTCGAGCCATGCCGACAGTTCGTCGCATTCGTCGAGCACCAGGCCTTCCGCGAACTCCGCAGCGGCCAGTCGCGCCGATTCCTCGAGGGCTGCTAGCCGCGCCTCGCCCGTGTCCTCGTTCGTGCGATACAGGCCATCTGCCAGCGCGCGACGCAGCGCCGACAGATCGGTGTCGGCACTCACGTCGCCTGCAAGCGCAACGGTCTGCCGATCGACCACCAACGCGTCGTGCCTCACGTGGCGCGACAACGCATGCAACAACCGCCGCAGTCGCCCGCGCGCGTCGACGTCATCTGCGTCCGGCCACAGCATGGCCGCAAGGCGCGTACGACTCATCGGACGCGCTTCGGCAGCGAGCAGCGCGAGGACCGCCTGCTCGCGGCGCGCGCCGGGCTCGAACGCACCCGCTGCGTGCTCCAGCCGCACCGGGCCGAGCACGCGAAGCGCGGAATGCGCCGCGGCCTCAACGCTCATGCCGCGTCCCGCTCGACACACGCGTTGGCGACCCGGCGCGATCGTGCGCACGTCCAGGCGACGATCTCGGCGACCACCGCATCCGGATGCCGGGCCCACGAGAAGTGGCGGCGCCACGGTGCGTCGGTGGTGACGCCGTCGATCCGGCGCCGCGTGATCGTAGCGGACGCAAGCTTCGCGAGCAGTTCGCGCGTCGCGCCCGTCGGCGCCACGGGATCGTCGCGCAGTTCGACCGACAGCACGGGCAACGCGACGTCATGCAGCGCCTCCTCGTAATCGATTCTACTGCCGGCGATGCGATACCGGCCGGTGCTGGCGTTGTGACGCCAGTCGGCCATGAAGCGACGCGGCTGGTCGCCGCCGAAGCCCAGCAATCGGCCCGGATACCACGGCAACAACGCGGACACGAACCGCACGGCCTGCACCGTCATGCGCGCGCGCCACCGCAGCGCTTGTGGCCACGCGCGATAGTGCGCGGTGCCGCTCGCCACCAGGATCAAGCCCGACAACCGGCGCGCTGCGTGCACGGCCGCAAGACTGCCGAGCTGGCCACCGAGGCTATGGCCGACGAGGTACAGCGGCCTCCCGGGAAACTGCGCGGCGATCGCATCGAGCAACGCCGGAATGTCCTGCGCCACGATCTCGTGGTATCCGAACTGTGCACCGCGCCGTGCAAGCGCCGGACTGCTGCCTTGTCCGCGCAGGTCGGCGAGCACCGCCACGCCCGCGGTCGCCTTTGCAAGCGCTTCGGCGAACGGCGTGTAGAAGCTTGCGGCGACACCCATCGCCGGCAGGCACACGAACACCGGCGTGCGCGCGTGCGGTCGTGAATGGTTGAAGAGGGCGACGGTCGTCGCCGCATCGTCGTCGGTGAAGAAGGACGTGATGGATTCGAAGATCGCCATGGCGGACTCCAGGTTCCGGAAGGAGCCGCGAAGGTAAGGATCGTGCGTCCGCTGATCGTCCGCTGGCCTGCGCGCCGCGCCGTCAGCTCATCCGTTGGGATGCGCGTGCCAACACACCTCGTACACGCCGTCGCTCCGAAGGTGTGGCAGCGCGAAGCGACCTCGCGTTTCGAAGGAATCCTGTCATGGTCACCGCAACGGCCGAGCCGACGCACGCCGCGCCCCTGCACCCGGCGCACGCCTTCTTCCTGTCCGCGATGGTGCCGCTGTTCCTGGGCGCGGTGCTGAGCGACTACGCCTACACCACGAGCTACCAGGTGCAGTGGGTCAACTTCGCCATCTGGCTGATCGCCGGGGGCCTCGTGTTCGCGGGCTTCGCGCTGCTGTGCGAGGTGGCGAAATTCCTGCGCGCCGACCGGCGTCGCGGGCTTCGTCCCATCGCCTTGCTCGTCGTGCTGGTGCTGTGGGTGCTCGGCTTGATCGACGCCTTCGTGCACTCGCGCGATGCGTTTGCCACGATGCCGACGGGATTCGTGTTGTCCATCGTGGTGTTCGTGCTGGCCTGCATCGCGACGTGGCTCGGCTTCACCAGCTATCGCTGGAGGAGCACGCCATGAACCGCATGAAGCCTCTCGCCATTCTCGTTTCCGCAACGCTGCTGGGTGCGTGCGGCGGCACCGATCCCGACGTGCCGCAGGTCGGCGCCAACCCGAAGCTCCCGGAACAGCAAAGTGGCCTGTTGCCCGACATGGCGATCGCGAGTCCCGCGGCCTGGGGCAACGCGCGTCCCGCGGTCCCAGCCGGATACACGATCACCGCCATCGCCATCGATCTCGCGATCCCGCGGCAAACCCTGATCCTGCCCAACGGCGACATCCTCGTTGCCGAAGGCCGCGGCGGTGCCGACGAACCGAAGTTGCGCCCGAAGGATTTCGTCGCCGGGCGCATCAAGGCGAAAGGCACCAGCCCCGTAAAAGGCGGCAACCGCCTCACGCTGCTGCGCGACGCGGACAGCGACGGCAAGTACGAACTGAAGACCGTCTTCGCCGATCACCTCAACGCACCGTACGGCCTGGCGCTGGTCGAGGGACGCTTGTATGTCGCCGACCAGGATGCGTTGCTGAAGTTCGACTACCGCGACGGGCAAACGCACGCGAGCGGCAAGCCCGTGCAGGTCACCGAGTTGCCGTCGGCGATCAACCACCACTGGACCAAGTCGCTCGCCGCCAGCGCGGATGGGCGCTTGCTGTACGTCGGCATCGGCTCCAACAGCAACATCACCGAGCGCGGCATGGACGCCGAGCTCGATCGCGCGCGCGTGTGGGAAGTGGATGCGACGACGGGCGCGCACCGCAATTACGCTACCGGCCTGCGCAATCCCACCGCACTGGCGATCCAGCCGGGCACGGGCCGCTTGTGGGCCGTGGTGAACGAACGCGACGAACTCGGCCCGAACCTCGTGCCCGATTACCTGACGTCGGTGCGCGAAGGCGGCTTCTACGGCTGGCCCTTCAGTTACTGGGGCCAGAACGTCGACCCGCGCGTGCAGCCCGGTAATCCGGAAAAAGTCGCCTCGGCGATCCGTCCGGATTACGGCCTCGGCTCGCACGTCGCGGCACTCGGCGTGGCGTTCTCGATGCCGTCCATGGGCGCGCGGTTCGCCGACGGCGTGTTCGTCGGTGAACACGGCAGCTGGAATCGGCACAACCCCGTCGGCTACAAGGTCGTCTTCGTGCCGTTCCGCGATGGACGGCCCGCGGGCCCGCCGGTCGACTTCGTCACCGGCTTCCGCGGCACGGATGGCATGACGCGCGGCCGGCCGGTCGGCGTGACCGTCGATCCGCGCGGTGCGCTCATCGTGGCGGACGATCTTTCGAACACGATCTGGCGCGTGGCGCCGCAAGCGCCCGCAGGAGGTGGATGATGTCGACGTACACCGTGGGTGTCCTGGTGGGGAGCCTGGCGAAGGCCTCGATCAACCGTCTGCTCGCGCAGGCGCTGACCAAGCTCGCCCCGGACGCGAAACTCGTGCTCAAGGAAATCCCGATCCGCGAGTTGCCGCTCTACAGCTACGACTACGACGCGGACTATCCGCCGGTCGCGAAAGCCTTCAAGCAGGCGATCGCCGAGGTCGACGGGATCCTGTTCGTCACGCCGGAATACAACCGCTCGATCCCGGGCGCGCTGAAGAACGCCATCGATTGGGCGAGCCGCCCGTGGGGCACCAACTCGTTCGCGCGCAAGCCGACGGCGTTGATCGGCACCTCGCCGGGCGCGATCGGCACCGCGGTGGCGCAACAACACCTGCGCAGCGTGCTGTGCTTCTGCAACTCGCCGCTGATGAACACCGTGGAGGCCTACCTCCAGTTCAAGCCGGGCCTGATCACGGACAGCGGTGAAGTCACGGAGGCCTCGACCGAGGAATTCCTGCGCAACTTCCTGCGCGAGTACCACCTGTTCATCGCGCGCGTGCTGACCGTATTGCCGCGGGATGCCTGAGGCGCTGGACGCGCGCAGGCCCGTCAGCGGCGCTTAGTCTTGCAACGCGCCAGGCGCAGCGTGCCGTCCGCGTCCACGAGGATGTCGCCGCTCTGCGTGCGCACGAGCGACGTGTCGTCATCCACGCGCAACAGGTCCCGGGGCGCACCCGGAAGCCCCCGCCAGGCCGTGGCCTGCCATCGCCCATCGTCCCCGCGACGCACGTCGAGCAACATGCCGTCGTTGAGCGTCATGTGCGCGATGCCGCCGGCCGCGACGATGCGGTCGCCGATGCGTCCGAGGCCCTGGATGTTGCCGTCGCGGATCGTCTGTCGCAGGCCGTCGTCGCCGAAGAAGACGAGCTCGCCACCCCATTCGCCGCGATCGCCGCCGACCAGCCAGCCACCGTCGACACGTAGCCCGACCGACGGCACCTGCTCGATGTGTTCTTCGTTGCGCACCATGTTCTGCTCGGTCACGTGGATGATGCCGTCGACCGGCGCGGTGCCTTCCGCCGCGCCATAACCCACCACGGTCGATGCGTAGGCGAGCTTCTTCAACGCGGCGTCGTCGCGCTCGCTGCGCAGCTTGTCGCGGCGTCCCGGTTCGGCCACGCGCACGTCCACGACATCGCAGGCCGCGTCGGCGCCGAGCTGGTCGACAGTCCATGCGAACTCGTCCTGTTCCACCGCAGTGCCTGTCCGGATCGCGTCGATGGCGCGCCGGGCCTCGTCGCGAACGTCGGGATACCAGTGCGATGCCGCGGTGTGTTCGAGCGCCGGGATCGCTTGCGGCGCCTGCAATCGTCCGAGCGCCTCCGCGGCCGTCCAGTTCAACTTCACATCGCGCGGATCGTCGAGTAGCGGCACCAGTGCATCGACGCCCTGCGTGTAACCGATGCGGCCGATCGCATCCACCGCCTGCAGGCGCACGGCCGGATCGGCGTCGGCGAGCATCCGCACGAGATCCGGCCCGACGCCGCGCGCCGCCGGACCGGCGCGCGCGATGTCGCGCAGGATCCATTCGCGTTCCTCCGCGTTGGCCTTGCCCAGCCGGCTGGAAAGGATCTCGCCGCTGGGCGCGCCGATCGCGACCAGGGCCGAGTCGATCGCGTCCGTGATGGCCGGACGTCGTGCACGCAACGCGACAAGTTGGGGCGCCATCGCGTTCGCGTGGACTCCCAGCGCCGACAGCACCGAGACTGCGTCGCCCGCCAACGCGTCGGAGCTCGCGGCATCGTTCGCGATCGCCATCAGGCCGGGCGCTGCACCCGCGGCCTTGTCCTGCATCTCGTGCAGCAGTCCGGCCAGGCGCGCGGCGTCGGCGTGGTCGCAGCATCGCGCGTTGCGCGTCGCTTCGACCAGATGCGGGACGGCGAGCGCGCCCTCGCGCTTCACGCCTTCCGCGGCGGCGCCCCCCGGATAGGCATTGCTCGCCATGTAGTGGCGCACGAGGTGACGCGCGGCTTCGTCGGTATGGATCGAGCCGAGCGCGATCGGCAGGTTGCGGAGATCGCGGTCGAGGGCCGCGACGAGTTGCGGCAGGAAGCGCGGGTCGACGGCGGGTCCGGCGACGAGTGCCGTCGACGCCAGGTCCGCCATGCGCTTGTCGGGATCCGCCAGCAGCTCGACCAATCGCGCTTGCGCGCCCGCGAACGTGAGGACGCGTTTGGCCAGCACCCCGGCGGCATTCCAGTGCTGCACTTCGGCCGGGTCCTTGTCGCGCACGAACACGCGCATCGTCGCGACGCACGCGTCCAGTGATTCGCAGGTTTCCCCCGGCGGCGTCGCCGGCGGCGTCCACGCAGCGCAAGGCGCGGCGGCAAACGCACAGGCAAGCACACACCAGAGTCGCGTCGCGCGTACGAGTCGCATCATCGTGATCCCCTGCGCGGTCCCCCGACCGGCGCCCGTGCGCAGGGTAGCCTCAGCGCAACTCCGCTTCCAGCCGCGCCTTGAGCTGCGTCGCATCGCGCCGGTCTTCCGGCGTCGTCAGCGACGAGATGCGCTGGCTCGAGAGCCAGAAGCGCAGTTCGCGCGCGAGTTCGGGGAATTGCGCGTAGCTCGCCAGGATGGCGCGTGCGTGCGCCTCGTCGATGGGCGCGGGGCAGTCGACCATGCGCTGGTCGCGCGCGCTGCCCGGCAACAGCTGGAAGCAATGCGTCCAGATGTAGTCCTGCACCGGGATCGGCGTGACGCTGCGGATGTCCTGCCGGTATTGCGGGACGAGGTTCATGATCATGCTGTCCGCGAGCAGGTTGGTGTTGGATTCGTAATAGAACGCGAGCTGGCTGCGCACGCGCGGTTCGGCGATGAGGCCCAGGTCGCCGGCGTCGCGCATTTCGGCGAACGTGTTGCTTTCCCGCGAATACGCGTAGAACTGGCCCGCCTGGAAATAGGCAAGCACGGTCTTCCACGCCGAACCTTCCACCAATGCGCCGGTCTCCGCATGCGCGAGCGCCTGTTCGCCGTACGCGCGCACCTGCGCGAGGAAGCGATCGCGGTTGCCGTTGACCTGCAGGTCGGTGTCCAGGTCGGCGACGATGCGCGAGAGGTAAGCGTGCTTGCGCCGGGTGTCGCTGCGGTCCTGGTTCCAGTTGCTCACCTGCAGCGCGATCAGGATGCCGGCCACCACGATCGCCAGCTCGATGAGCGCGCCGATCCAGTCGTGGTTGCGCAGGCGCCGGGCGATTCGCTGGGGCATGCCGCAGGCAAACGCGCCAACCCCGGGCGCACGGCCACGTGACTTGTGGGGCATGGATTGTCATCACGCCGGCCGGCTAGGGTGGCGCCTCACCCGAGGGGAGATCCGAATGAAGACGCTCACGCTGGCGGTTGCCGTTGCCCTGTTTCTCGCCTTGCCGGCGCCCGTCCTCGCGCAGGCACAGGCGAAACCCGCCAGCGCCGCCCCGGCCAAGGCCCCGCCGGCGTGGGTCGCGCGCAGCAACGAATACACGAACATCCTCATCCTCGCGCAGGCGCCGTTCCAGCCGGAGACGGTGTCGTTCTTCGGCATCCCGGGCTACGACGACAAGGTGGCCGACATTGGCCCGGGCTATCCGCAGCGCTTCCGCGAAGCCACCGCGAAGGCGAAGGCCGACCTGCTCGCGAAGGCCGCGACCGAAACCGACCCGAACGTGAAGCAGGACATCGCGATCCTCGTGCAGGCCGCGGACGACCAGATTCAGGCCAGCGAGATCAACCAGCGCATGACGCGTCCGTGGTTCGACGCGGGCCAGACGATCTTCTCGGGCATCCAGTCGCTGCTGTCGGAACAGACGCCGGCCGATCGCCGCGCGAGCGCCGTGCTGCGCCTGCAGCGTTACGTCGGCGTCGCGCCGGGTACCACGCCGCTCGTGACGCTCGCGCGCCAGCGCTACGACGAGCGCAGCGAGAAAGGCCTGGTGCAGCCGACGCAGATCGAAGTGCAGCAGTCGATCGACAACGTGCAGACCTACCGCGCAGGCATCCGCGACCTGTTCGTGAAGTACAAGCTGGACGCGCAGGCCGCCTCGGCGCTCGCCGCGCTGGACAAGCAACTCGACGAGTACGCCGCGTGGTCGAAGGCCGCCGTGCTGCCCACCGCGCGCACCGACTACAAGCTGCCCGATGCGCTGTATGCGCTGGCGCTGAAGAACTACGGCATCGACATCGATCCGCGCGTGCTGATCGAACGCGCGCAGCTGGAGTACATGGAAACCCGCAACGCGATGCAGCAACTCGCGCCGCTGGTGGCGAAGGAAAAGGGCATCGCGGCCACCGATTACATCGGCGTGATCCGCGCGCTCAAGCGCACGCAGCTGAAGGACAACGAAGTCGAGCCGTATTACCGCAACACCGTGATGCCGGGACTCGACCGCCTGATCGCGCAGCACGACGTGGTGACGCTGCCCAACCGCCCGATGCAGATGCGCCTGGGTTCGCAGGCCGAGAACGCCGCGCAGCCCGCGCCGCATTTCCTGCCGGCGCCGCTGGTGGGCAACACGGGGCAGCAGGGCACGTTCGTCCTGCCGCTGGGCAATCCCAACGCCGGCGCCGATGGTCCGTACGACGACTTCAACTTTCACGCCGGCGCATGGACGCTGAGCGCGCACGAAGGCCGCCCCGGTCACGAGTTGCAGTTCACCGCGATGATCGAGCGCGGCGTCTCGCTGGCGCGCACGCTGTATGCCTTCAATTCGGTGAACGTCGAAGGCTGGGCGCTGTATGCCGAAGCCGAGATGGTGCCGTACGAGCCGTTGGAGGGGCAGCTGATCGCGCTGCAGTTCCGCCTGCTGCGCGCCGCGCGCGCGATGCTCGATCCGATGATCAACCTCGGCCTCACCGACCGCGACACCGCGTTCAAGGTGCTCACCGAACAGGTCGGATTCTCGAAGGCGATGGCGCGGCAGGAAATCGATCGCTACTCGGTGAACTCGCCCGGCCAGGCCGGCAGCTACTTCTACGGCTACTCGCGCATCATGCAGATGCGCGCGGAAACCGAGGTGGCGCTCGGCGACGACTTCAACCGCAAGGCCTTCAACGACTTCCTGCTCGACCAGGGCCTGCTGCCGCCGGCGCTGCTGAACAAGGCGGTGCGCGAGACGTTCGTGAAGCAGCAGCGCGCGAAGCGCTGAGCATCGGCGCTCCGTAGTTCTACTGAGCGCGTCCGCGAAATATTGCGGACGCGCGGACCTTGCGCCTGGCGGACAGTGCCGGGTGCAAGGAGACCGCGCCATGGCGACGACACACGTCGAGACATGCATCCAGGTGCGTCCGGTGCACGCCCTGCTGTCGTGCACGCTGCTCGGCGCGCTCGCGGCGTGCGCGGGTAGTGCCGTCGAACGCACGCCGCCGCCCGCCGCCGTCGCGCCGGTGCCCGAGTTGAAACCCGGCGTGCCGGCCGGTTACCTCGGTCGCGCATTGCCCGACAGCCTTGCGCTCGTGCCGCCGCCACCCGATCCGAAATCGCCCGCGTTCGCGCAGGACGAAGCGATCCACGCGACTGCACAAACGTTGCGCAGCACACCGCGCGGCGCACTCGCGACCGCCGACGCCGACCTCCATTTCCCCCACGCGCCCACCGCGTTCGACTGCGCCCTGGGAAAAACGATCACGCCGGCCGCCACGCCGCGCCTCTACCTGCTCATGCAACGCACGCTGGTCGATGCCGGCCTTTCGACGTATCGCGCGAAGGACCACTACCAGCACGAGCGGCCGTTCGTGCATTACAAGGAATCCACGTGCACGCCCGGCGATGAAGCGCAGTTGCGCAACGATGGCTCGTATCCGTCGGGGCATACCGCGATCGGCTGGACGTGGGGCCTGATCCTCGTGCAGGTCGCACCCGCGCGCACCGATGCGTTGCTGGCCCGTGCACGCGCGTTCGGCGAAAGCCGCCTGGTCTGCAACGCGCACTGGCAGAGCGACATCCTCGCGGGCCGCACGGTCGCCGCCGGGACCTTCGCGCGCCTGCAATCGGATCCCGCGTTCGTCGCCGATGTCGAAGCCGCGCGCAAGGAACTGGCCGCCGCCCCCGCCCCGGATCCCGCGAAGTGCACGGCCGAAGCGGCGCGCCTGGCGCCCATCACCGGGACGCTGTAGCCACATTCACGCACCCCGCATCCCCGCGATGACCTCCGGGCGTTGTCACGCCCGGAGCGGGTCCGTTACCCTCGGGCAGATGATCTTCCGCCGCCTCCAGCGCTCCCTGCGCGCCAGCTTGCTGGCGCTGCTGGTGCTGGGGCTGCTGATCACCCCGGTCATGCATTTCATGTGCGAAGTGCATTCGATCGAACACGCGCTGCTGGCGTCGGTGGATCGCACGCACACCGTGCACTTCGAAGGCGACCGCGACGATCCGGGTGACCAGGGGCAGTCCGGCAGCAAGCACACGCACGGCGCCAACTGGTACGAAGGCGGCAGCCCGTCGTTCACGCCGGTCGTGCCGGTCCTCGCCTTCACGCTCATCCATCCGCCGCGCATCGCGTTGCCGCCGATGGAAGCGTTCGCCATCGAGCCCCACGCCTCGACTTCACCGTTCCGGCCTCCGATCGCCTGACGCGCGTTCCGGCTGCCCTTGCGCAGCCCATCCCGTCATCCATCCGCTCCGGAGGTTTTCCCCGTGAATCCGTCTTGCCTGTCGGTGCGCGCGCGCGCCGCCGACGTGTCGTGCTCCAGTCCATCGCCAACGACGTCGCGATGGCGTCGTTCCCTCCTTGCGTGCGCCGTCGTCGCCGCGCTTTCGCCCGCACTCGCCTTCGCGCAGGACGCGGCGCCCACCGATCGGGTCTCCGCGCTCGAAGCGAAGATCAAGGCCCTCGAAGACGCCCAGGCCGCCACCGCGCAGGCCTTGCAGGACGCGCGCGCCGAAATCGAAGCGATGAAGGCCAACGCGTCGCAGCCGGTGGCGCAAGCCGAAGCGCCTGCGGAAGAAGCCGCGCCGCCCATCGACAACGCGGCCTCGAATCCGAACGCGTTCAACCCCGCGATCAGCGTGATCCTCAACGGCAGCTACGCGTACCACTCGCTCAACCCGGACAACTACCTGCGCGCGGGCTTCCCGCTCGCCGGCGGCGCCGGTCCCGGTCCGCAGGGATTCTCGCTGGGCGAAAGCGAGTTCGCGTTCTCCTCCAACATCGACGACAAGTTCTACGGGCAGGTGACGCTGTCGGTGGAGAACGAAGACGGGCAAGACAAGCTCGGCGTCGAAGAGGCGTACATCGACACCACCGCGATGCCCGCGGGCTTCTCGCTGCGCGCCGGCCGGTTCTTCTCCAACATCGGGTACCTCAACAGCCACCACGCGCACACCGACGCGTTCTCCGATCGTCCGCTGGCGTACCAGGCGTTCCTCGGCAACCAGTACGGCGACGATGGCGTGCAGTTGCGCTGGGTGGCGCCGACCGATGTGTTCTTCGAAGTCGGCGGCGAAATCCTGCGCGGCGATGCGTTCCCCAGCGGCGGGGCAGGGCACGCGGGCGCGGGCGTCAAGACGCTGTTCGCGCACGCGGGCGGCGATGTCGGCACCGACAACGAATGGCTCGCCGGCGTGTCGATGCTGCGCTCGCAGACCGATGGCGCGGAGGATGGCTTCCGCGGCGACGAAAACCTGTACCTGGCCGACTTCACCTGGAAGTGGGCGCCGGGCGGCAACACGAAGGACGGCGGCGTCACCGTGCGCAGCGAGTACTTCCACGAAGACCGCGACGGCGCTTACCACGATCCGGTGGATGCCACGCTCGACCAGCCGTGGAACGGCCAACGCCAGGGCGCGTACGTCGAAGGCATCTGGCGCATCAACCGCACGTGGGAAACCGGCTATCGCTACGACCGCCTGTGGGCCGACGAAGGCGGGCCGTTCGCCAGCCCGTTCGATCCGTTCCGCCACAGCGTGATGCTCACGTGGCGCAACAGCGAGTTCAGCCTGCTGCGCCTGCAACTCGGCCGCGATTACCCGAACGCGGCCGACACCGACAACATCATCAGCCTGCAATACCAGGCCACGTTCGGCGCCCACGGCGCCCACAAATTCTGATCGCGAGGTCAACCGACATGAAACGCCAACTCATCTGCTTCCTCCTCCTCGGCCTCGCGGCCGTGCCCGCCTTCGCCAAGCCGAAGGTCTTCGCCTGCGAACCCGAATGGGGCGCGATGGTCACCGAACTTGCGGGCGACAAGGTCGACCTCAGCGTCGGCACCACCGCGCTGCAGGACGTCCACCAGATCGAAGCCAAGCCCAGCCTGATCGCGAAGGTGCGCCAGGCCGACCTCATCGCCTGCACCGGCAGCGACCTCGAAGTGGGCTGGCTGCCGCAGCTGCTCAAGCAATCCGGCAACTCGCGCGTGGCCAGCGGCAACGGGTACTTCATGGCGAGCGAGCAGGTGCAGACGCTCGAACGCCCCACCGCGCTCGACCGCGCCAACGGCGACATCCATCCGCGCGGCAATCCGCACGTGCAGCTCGATCCGTATCGCATGCTGAAGATCGCGAAGGCGCTCGATGCACGATTGATCGTGCTCGATCCGGCGAACACAGCGGTGTACCAGCAGCGCCTCGCGGATTTCTCGACGCGCTGGCAGGCCGCCATCAAGCGCTGGGAAGCGAAGGCCGCGCCGCTGAAGGGCAAGAAGGTCGTCGTGCACCACATCAGCTGGGTGTACCTCAACACGTGGCTCGGTCTGCAGCAGATCGGCGCACTCGAGCCGAAGCCCGGCGTGCCGCCGACCAGCGGCCACCTGTCGAGCCTGATCGCGACGACGAAGGCCGCGGGCACGTACGCGATCATCGCCGCCGCCTACCAGGATCCGAAGCCGGCGCACTGGTTGTCCGATCGCACGGGCGTGCCCGTCGTCGTGCTGCCGTTCTCCGTCGGCGGCGATGCGCAGTCGAAGGACCTGTTCGGCATGTACGACTCCACGATCGACAAGCTGCTGGGTGCCGCCAAATGAACCTCGACGGCCTGGATGCCAGCATCCTCGGACCTGCGTGCGTCGCGGGGCTCATCGTGTTGTCCACGCACGTGCCGCTCGGGCGGCAGGTGTTGTCGCGCGGCATCATCTTCATCGACCTGGCGATCGCGCAGGTCGCCGCGCTCGGCGTGATCCTCGCGCAGTACCTCGGCGTCGACGAACACGGCTACGGCGTGGAGATCGCCGCCGCCGTGGCGGCGCTCGCCGGTGCGGGATTGCTGGCATGGACGGACAAGCGCTGGCCGAAACTGCAGGAACCGCTGATCGGCACGTTGTTCGTGCTCGCGGCCACCGGCGGCCTGTTGCTGCTCGCCAACAACCCGCAAGGCGGCGAACACCTGAAGGACCTCCTCGTCGGCCAGATCCTGTGGGTGAGCTACGACCAGTTGTGGCCTGCCGCGCTCCTGTCGGCGTTGCTGCTCGCGTTCGTATGGTGGCGTCGCAACACGTTGACGGGCCTGGCGTTCTACGGCGCGTTCGCGATCGCGATCACCGTGTCGGTGCAGCTGGTCGGCGTGTACCTCGTGTTCGCCAGCCTGATCATCCCGGCGCTCGCGACCGTGGGCGGCAACGGCAGCCGCAAGCAACTGATCACGGCCTACATCATCGGCATCGCGGGTTACGTGCTCGGCCTGGCGTTGTCGGCGGTGTTCGACCTGCCCAGCGGCGCGTTGATCGTGTGGTTGCTCGCGGCCTGCGGCTTGCTGGCGCAACTCGTGCCCGCGGTGCGGAAAATGCATCCCGCGCGATGAGTGTTCGGATGGCGATCATCGCGTCGATGATCGCCATCCTGCGTCACGCACCGTCGCTCACTTCGGAACGACTTCGTACAACGCACCGCCCAGGCCCGTGCTGCCCACCGCCTGGCGCTGGTTCACGACGAACTGGAAGTCCTTGAACCCACCGACGAAGAGCCGCTTGCCGGCCGGATCGGTGTTGATCGACGTGAAGAACAACGGCTGCGTCGACGTCAGGCCCGCAGCCGACAGGTCGACGTTGAACACGTGCACCGCATTGGCGCGTTGCAGCTTCGCGCGATTGACGCTGGCGTACATCAGCTGCCCTTGCGGCGGCGACTTGTCGAAGGTGATCCAGTCGATGAAGACCAGGTCGCCCTTCAGGCCGGGGATCCTGTCGCCGAGGTACAACGCCGACCCCGTGTTGGCGTGCGGATGGTTGGTGGCCGCATCCAGGTGCGAGTACACGACGAGCGGCCGGTAGTAGTTCGGCAGGTGCGTCGCTTCCACGGCGTACATGATCGTGCGCGCGGGATCGTCCGACGTGGCCGCGAGCGACGTCGGGAAGTTGCCCTCCCACGCGCGGAACCCGAAGTTGATGCCGTAGTGATCGAAGCCATGCAGGAATTCGATCGTGTCCTGCCCGGTGTTGGCGAGGTACTTGATCCAGCGGAAGCCGTCGCCCGCGGGCTCGCTGGTCTGCTCGTAGTGCACCTTGCTCGGATTGCGCAGGCCCTTCACCAGCGTCTTGAACGCATCGGCCGGCACGCCGCGCGCGGCGAGGTCGGCGAAGGTCGCAACGGGCGCGGTGTTGCGGAAGTCCATGCCCGCCAGCTTCGCCAGGTCGATCTTGATCAGCTTGCCCGACAACTGGCGGTCGTCCTGCGCGATGTTGTTCGGGTCGTACTCGCTGCCGCCGTCGCCGAGGCCGAGCACCAGCGTCTTGTGCTCCGGCGACCACACCAGCGACTGGAAGCCCGTGTGGTTGAAGTAGGGCCGCTTGAGCTTGAGCAGCGTGCGCATGAACTTCGGCACGCCGTCCACCACCTTGTATTCGTCGAGGTAATCGACGTGGTCGTAGCGCGCCATGTTCCAGGGCTGCGTGGTGGAGACCGTCCACTGGAAGAAGTTCGGCGGATTGCTGAACTGGCCGATGTTCGAATACCAGATCCAGAACCGGCCATTCGTCGCGAAGGCGGGATCGGCGACGAAGCCGAGCAAGCCACGCTCGTCGTACGTGCCCGGGGTGGGGTAACCCAACCCGGCGAGGGCCGGGATGCGCGCACCGAGCATGCCGACCTTCGGCCGGATGTCGAGGAACACCGACGCATCGTGCGTGCTGAGCGACGCCAGGTTCTTCCGCATCAGCACGCCGGGCTGCGTGCAGATGAAGACCCAGTTGCCGACGACGTTGATGTCGGTGACCAGGTGGAGCCTGTCGACGACGGGCACCAGCTTCACCGAGATCGCGGGGGATGCGTCCTGTGCGCGCGTGCCGGCCGGGCACAAGCCTGCAACAGCGATCGCGAGGGCGACCGCGATGGTGTTGAGTTGCTTCATGACACCTCTCCTTTGCGGCATCGACCCGGCCCTGCGAGGGAGGCAGGGCGCGGGCGAAGTGCCAAGGTGTCAGTAGCGGCGATCCGCGGATCGGTTCATCGCGGAACGCAGACCGGGCGGCTCATCCATTCGACGAGCCGCCCGGCGGTGTGGCGCTTACTCGGCCGACACGGCCTTGCGCGGCAGCTTTTCCGGACGCGTCGCCGCGTTGTATGCGAACGAAGCAACGATCGCGGACGCCTGCTTCAGGTCTTCGGCGACGATGTGGTCGAGCACGTCCAGGTCGCTGTGGTGGACGTTGGTGAAGTAGTCCAGGCCGTCCTGCACGAACTGGAAGCCCGGCAGGCCGATCGTGTCGAACGACACGTGGTCCGTGCTGCCCGTGTTGCGCTGGGTGACGATGGTGGCGCCCACGTCGTTGAAGGGCTTGAGCCAGGTTTCGAAGATCGGCGCGACTTCCATGTTTTCCTGCGCGTACACGCCACGGATCTTGCCGCCGCCGTTGTCGAGGTTGAAGTACGCGGCGAGCTTGCCGTAGTCGCTGCCCGGCTCGAACTTGCCGCGCGGGTTGCGCAGCATCACCGGCATCGCCTTTTCCTTCGGATCGGCCGGGTCGGCGAACTTGCCGAAGTGGCGCGACACGTAGTCGGCCGAGCCCAGCAGGCCCTGCTCTTCACCGGTCCACAGCGCGACGCGGATCGTGCGGTCGGGCTTGGCGCCGACGGCCTTCAGGATGCGCATCGCTTCCATCATCACCGCCACGCCCGCGCCGTTGTCGGCCGCGCCCGTGCCGGCATGCCACGAATCCATGTGCGCACCGATCATCACCACTTCGTTGCGGTGCGGGCCGGTGCCGGGGATTTCGGCGATGGTGTTGTAGGCGGGCTGGTCGGTGTCGGTGGTGAAGCGCGCATCGACGTTCATGCGCAGGCGCACCGGCGCCTTGCGGTCGAGCGCGCGCATCACGGCGTTGAAGTGTTCGGCGGCCATCGACAGCGACGGCACGCCGACGGATTCGCCGGCCTTGCGCGAGCCGCCACCGGACAACAGGATGATCCCGTTGTCCCAGCCGCTCTGCGTGACCGACGCGATCGCGCCTTCGTCGACGAGGAACTTGTTGAGCTGCGGCGCGAACTCAAGGCGCTGGCGACGGCGTTCGCGCGCTTCTTCGCGCGCGCCCGGCTTCTGGTCGGCCGGGACGGCGAGCGCCTTCATCGCGTCGAGCGTGGCGTCGGTCTCGCGATCCCAGTCGGGCTTTTCGCCCGGCTTGTACGCGCGCGCTTCGCCGAGGAAGACGATCTTGCCCTTCAGCTTGCCGCGGAACTTCTCGAAGTCTTCCTTCTTCTCGATCTTCGCGGCGACCACGTCGCCTTCGATCGGACCGTTGGTGCCTGGCGTCCACGCCTTCGGCAACGCATGCAGCGGGAACGCGCGCGGCGTGAGCATCTCCACGTCGGCCGAATGGAATTCCCAGCCGCGGCCGAAGGGCTCGGCCATGGCCTCGTCGTGCACGTTGGCCAGGCCCCACTCGTCGAACTTCGAACGCGTCCACGCGTTGGCCTGCACCATCGCCGGTGAATTGGTGAGGCGGGGCCCGACCTGCTCCGTCAGGTGATCCAGCAGCGCCATGGCCTGCGAATGGTTGAAAGCTTCCTGGCGGATCTTGCTGGTCATGGCCAGGTCGACGCGTTCTTCGGCGTGCAGCCCGCCGACCAGCATGACGGCCGCGGCCGCCAACAACATGCGCTTCATGGATTCCCCCCGAGGGAACGGCAAAGCAGCGAGTCTGCCATCGCAAGCGGCCGCGGCCGCTGGCCCATCAGTCATGGGCGGGCGTGACCCAGGTCCTCTACGCGGAGGCTTAACGGGCCTGCGGTAGGCTCCGCCGCTCAACCGAACGCCAGGAGGCCGCGCATGATCCCGAAGCTCCAGCCCTGCCTGTGGTACGACGGCACCGCCGAAGACGCCGCGCGTTTCTACGCCGCCACGTTCCCCGACAGCCACGTCGGCGACATCATGCGCGCCCCCGGCGACTACCCCGCCGGCAAGCAAGGCAACGTGCTGACGGTGGAGATGACGATCCTCGGCCAACCGTTCCTGCTGTTGAACGGCGGACCCGAATTCAAGTTCGACGAAGCGGTGAGCTTCCAGGTCGCCACCGACGACCAGGCGGAAACCGATCGCTACTGGAATGCGATCACCGGCAACGGTGGGCAGGAAAGCATGTGCGGCTGGTGCAAGGATCGCTGGGGCCTGTCGTGGCAGATCACGCCGAAGCGCCTCACCGAGTACATGAAGCAGGGCGGCGACACGGCCGCGCGCGCCTTCAAGGCGATGATGACGATGCGCAAGATCGACATCGCCGCGCTCGATGCCGCGGTGAAGGGCTGACGCGCCAGTAGTTCTACGGAAGCACGCCGCGTCCGACCGGCCTACAGTCCGCGATGAACCGATGCCGCCCGGGGCGGTATCTGCGTAGATCGGGGCCACTGTGGTCGAGTCGGCGAGGTGCGCCATGCGAACTCAACAACACACACTCCGCGCCTGGTGCGTGGTCGTGCCGGGGCTGCTGCTGTCGACGTCGGCGTTCGCGGCCAACCACGTCGTCAACGCGAACACGAACATGACATTCACGCCGGCCACGATCACGATCGCGGCCGGCGACACGATCACGTTCCACAACAACGGCGGCATCCACAACGTCGCGTCCGATCCGGGCGCGATCACCGGCTTCCGGTGCGCCAATGGCTGCGATGGCGCAGGCGGCAACGGCAACCTCAGCAGTGCGGCATGGAATGCGACCGTGACGTTCCCGACCGCCGGCACCATCCGTTACCACTGCGAACGGCATGGCGCTGCCGGCGGCGTCGGCATGTCCGGCGTCATCACCGTCACGCCCGCGGTGCGCAAGAGCGACTTCAACGGCAACGGCCGCTCCGACATCCTGTGGCGCAACACGAGCACGGGCGCGAACGTGATCTGGCTGTCGGCGGCATCGGGTTCGCCGCAGGCGGTGACGACGCTGGCGGTCGCGTGGCGCGCGGTGGGACTGGGCGATTACAACGGCGGCGGCCGCTCCGACATCCTGTGGCGCAACACCAGCACCGGCGCGAACGCGATCTGGCGGTCCGGCCTGTCGTCGACGCCGCAGACCGTCACCACGATGGCGAGCCAGGCGTGGATCGTCGCGGGCTCGGGCGACTACAACGGCGATGGGCGCGCCGACATTCTGTGGCGCAACACCAGCACCGGCGCGAACGTGATCTGGCGCTCCGCGTTGTCGAGCACCACGCAGGCCGTCACCACGCGCACCATCGCGTGGACCGTCGTCGGCAACGGCGACTACAACGGCGATGGGCGTTCCGACATTTTGTGGCGCGACAACAGCACCGGCGCGAACCTGATCTGGTTGTCGGCCAATTCGGCGACCACGATGGCGGTGACCACGCGCACGACGGCGTGGAGCGTCGTGGGCTCCGGCGATTACAACGGCGATGGCCGCAGCGACATCCTGTGGCGCAGCACCAGCGGCGCGAACCTGATCTGGCGCTCGGCCAATTCGGCGACGACGCAGGCGGTCACGACGATGGCGACCGCATGGCGCGTCGTGGGCTCCGGCGACTACAACGGCGACGGCCGCGCGGACATCCTGTGGCGCAACACCACCACGGGCGCGAACATCATCTGGCGTTCGGCGAGCTCGGCGACGACGCAAGCGGTCACGACGATGGCGAGCCAGGCGCAGACGGTGGTGGGCTTCACGGAGTAGCGCGGGACGATGGAACGTCGAGGCGCTGCGCGGGGTTCATGACGGGGCCCCGGGCGGCGCCTTTGCGCATGCCTTATCCTCCGCCGCACCTGCCCCCGAGGAGAGGAACCCCGATGAACCCCGTCCTGAAGCTTGCCGCGACCGTCGCCGTCGGCCTCGTCGCGTTCGCCGCGCCTTCGCTGGCGGCATTGAAGGTCGACACCAAGGCGCCCGATTTCAGCGCGCAGGCCTACCTCGCCGGCAAGCCGTTCAACTTCAAGCTCGCCGATGCGCTGAAGAAGGGCCCGGTGGTCGTGTACTTCTTCCCGGCCGCGCACACCTCGGGCTGCAACCTCGAGGCGCATTTGTTCTCCGAGGCCATCGACCAGTTCAAGGCCGCGCACGCCACCGTGATCGGCGTGACCGCCGGCAACGTGGACCAGCTGGCCGACTTCTCGAAGGAAACCGAACACTGCGGCGGCAAGTTCGCCGTCGCCGCCGATCCGGGCGCGAAGATCGCCAAGCAGTACGACGCGATCCTGGCGCAGAAGCCGGAATGGTCGGACCGCACGTCGTACGTCATCGCGCCGTCGGGCAACATCGCGCACGTGTATTCGGACCTCAACCCGAACAAGCACGTGAAGGAAACGCTGGACGCGGTGAAGGCGCTCGCACCGGCGAAGGCTGCGAAGAAGTAACGCGCATGATTCGCGTCGCGCCCGACGAACGGCGCGACGCGCAACATTTCCCTAACCCGCGCGGGCGAAAGGCTTCCTATCCTGTGCGCCCACCCGCGCACCGGGAATGCCGCATGCCCGCCAGCCGTTCGGAACTCGACGCCGCCCTGTACCAACTGCACGCCGCACTGCCGCTGTGGCGCGGGATGAAATCCGGTGACGCGCTCTTCGACCATTACGGCGAAAAGCTCGCGGAACTCGTGTCGGAGGTCGCGCCCACCGACCGGCATTACGCCGTCGCGCAGGCCAGCGACCTGATGGCGGCGGTCGACGCGCGCCGGACGAGCTAGCGCCGCGCATGAAGCCGCTCCGCGCGATCGACCCGGGCCGTCGCCTGCTCCTGGAAACGGCGGCGCTCGGCGTCGCGGCTTCCCCGTTCGGCTTCATGCAGGCGGCGAGGGCGCAACCGGACACACCGACTTCGATGCGCACTTTCGCGAACATGCAACAGGTACGCGCCGGCGTCCTCGACATCGCGTACGCCGAAGACGGACCGAAAACGGGCCCGCCCGTCGTGCTGCTGCATGGCTGGCCGTACGACATCCACAGCTATGTCGATGTCGCACCGCAACTGGCCGCGCGCGGCTATCGCGTACTCGTTCCGCACCTGCGCGGTTACGGCAGCACGCGGTTCCTGTCGCCCGACACGCTGCGCAACGGACAGCCTGCTGCGCTCGCCGAAGACGTGGTCGCCTTCATGGACGCGCTCGGCATCAAGCAGGCGGTGTTCGGCGGATTCGATTGGGGCGCGCGCTCGGCCGACATCGTCGCGGCGCTGTGGCCCGAACGCGTCAAGGCGCTCGTGGCGGTGAGCGGCTACCTGATCGGCAGCCAGCAGGCGGCGCAGGCGCCGCTGCCGCCCGAAGCCGAACTGCAGTGGTGGTACCAGTACTACTTCGCGACCGACCGCGGTCGTGCGGGCTACGAAAAATACCGCCACGACTTCGCGAAGCTGATCTGGAAACTCGCTTCGCCGAAATGGGCGTTCGACGACGCAACGTTCGATCGCAGCGCCCAATCGCTCGACAACCCCGACCACGTCGATATCGTGATCCACAACTATCGATGGCGGCTGGGCCTGGCGAAGGGCGAAGCGAAGTACGACGCCATCGAAGCGAAGCTCGCCGCCTTCCCGCCGATCACCGTCCCGACGATCACGCTCGAAGGCGACGCCAACGGCGCGCCGCATCCCACGCCCGAGAGTTACGCGAAGCGCTTCACCGGCAAGTACGCACATCGCTTGCTGACGGGTGGCATCGGGCACAACCCGCCGCAGGAAGCGCCCGCGGCGTTCGCGCAGGCGATCGTGGAGGCCGATCGCCTCTGACCGGCGTTACTTGCGCAAATACGCTTCGATCACCGGGATCAGCTGGCCCGGTTGTTCTTCCATGATCCAGTGCCCCGAATCCTTGATCACCGCACCGTCCACGTGCGTGGCCACCGTCGCGACTTCCGTCTGCATCGACTCGCCGTACGAGTGATCGCCGCCGATCGCCAGCACCGGCATCGGCAGTTTTCCGCCCTTCGCGAACAATGCCTGGTTGTCCTTCGCGTCCTGCGCGAATGCGCCGAACTGGCCACTGAAGGCATCGTGGATCGCACCCGGGCGCGCATACAGCGCGGCGTAGTGGTTGCGCGTCGCCTCGTCGATGCCGGCCGGGTTCGCCGACAGTTCGTTGTAGAAGCGATCGAGCAGGATGCGTTCGCGCCCAGCGACCAGGCGCTCCACGTCCGGCCCGCGGAAGTTGAAGTGCCACGTCTTCGGATTGGTGATCTGCTTGTCCCAGCTGCCGAGCCCCGGCAGCGGCGCATCGATCACGACCCAACGTGTGACGCGCGCAGGGAACTGCGCCGCGAGTGCGTAACCCACCATGTTGCCGATGTCGTGCGTCACCAGTTGCACGCGGTCGACCTTCAACGCATCGAGGATCCCGATGAGGTCGCGCGCCTGCGCGGTCTTCTCGTAACCCGTTTCCGGGTGCGACGACAGGCCCATGCCGCGGAGGTCGGGCACGATCACGGTGTGGTCCTTCACCAGCTTCTCGGCCAGCGGTTGCCACATGTCGCCCGTGTCGCCGAAGCCGTGCAGCAACAGCACCGCCGGCCCGTGCCCGCCGACGCGCACGTATTGCGTGCCGCCGGTGACTGCCATGTCGGTGCCGTGGAAGGCGGCCGAATACGGATGCACTTCGGCATGCGCGGGTGCGACCAGGGAGAACAGGCCCAGGCATGCGGCCAGGGCGCCACGCACCAGGGTGTCGCGGACATGCGCGTTCAGCAGGTTCATGCAGGGCTCCTCGGCCAGGACGTCCTCGGGCCGAGGAGCGCGTCGCCTCAATGTACGCCCTGCGCCGCCTGCGCGATGAGCCTGGCCACCGCCGCCGGCTGAGACACGTAGATCGCATGGCTGCCGGGCACTTCGACGACGGTGGCGCCTGCGCGCTTGGCCATCATCTGCTGCGCGGGCGGCGGGATCATGTGGTCGTCGGTCGCCACGAGATACCAGCTCGGCTTCGACTTCCACGCGGGCGTGGTCACCGCGCCCGCCAACGCTTCCACGCCCCACGGCACCTGCGAGTCCGCCATGAACTTCGCATCCTCGGCGGGGATGTCGCCGGCGAAGGATGCGGCGAACTTGTCGCGGTCGAGGAACAGGAACCCATCCTGCGGCGGCAGGATCGGCGGCACCGCTGCGCCCGGTGGTGGATTCGCGATCAAGGTCTGCACCGACTCGCCCTGGTCGGGGGCGAAGGCCGCGATGTAGACCACGCTCTGGACCTTCGGATCCGTCCCGGCCTCCGACACGACCACGCCGCCATACGAATGCCCGACGAGAACGACGGGACCATCCTGCTGTGCGATGGCGCGCTTCACCACGGCCACGTCGTCCGCGAGCGTCGTCGTCGGGTTCTGCGCGATCGTGACGTTGAAGCCGTCGTTCTTCAGCAGGTTGTAGACCTTCTGCCATCCGGAACCGTCGGCGAAGGCGCCGTGCACGAGGACGACATTCTTCGCGGCGTTCGAAGCGGCAGGCGTGGACGTTGCAGGCGACATGGCGATGACCGTTGCGGGGGAGGGAACCTGCGACGTTCCCGGGGCCACGCGGCGTCAGGCAATGACCCGAACGGGGGAGGGTCGGGCGGGGAGTGGACGACCATGATGGGTGACTACGCGTCGCGATCGGGAACGCCCATGCCCAGCCCGCTGGTCACCGAGCTCTACACCGCCCACGTCCGCACCGTCGGAGGTCGCGAAGGGGCAGGAAAGACCAGCGACGGCACGCTCGACCTGCAGTTCGCCACGCCCGGCAGCGGCAAGCCCGGCACCAATCCCGAACAACTCTTCGCGCTGGGCTACTCGGCGTGCTTCCTCAGCGCGATGCACATCGCCGCGTTGCAACGGAAGATCAAGTGGCCGAAGGACGCGGCGGTCGACGCCGACGTCACGCTCGGCAAGACCGCCAGCGACGAGTACCAGCTGCACGTCACGATGCACATCGACCTGCCCGGCCTGGACGACGAAACGAAAAAAGCGCTCGCCGAGGCAGGCCACCGGACCTGCCCGTATTCCCGCGCGACGCGCGGCGACATCGAAGTGGAATTCAAGGTGAAGTAAACGAGGAAACGACATGAAGGTTTCGATCGCGATGCAGACCGCCGTCCTCGGCGCCCTCGGCCTGGGACTCGGCGTCGCGTTCAACGCGCTGTCCGCACAGGGCCCGGACAAGTACTCGCTCAAGTCGCCGAGCGATATCGCATTCGCCGACTTCAAGGGCTACGAAGACTGGTCGCTCGTGTCGTCGGCGCGCACCGACGAGGTACTCAAGGTGATCGTCGCCAACCCGACGATGATCAAGGCCTACAAGTCCGGCATCCCCGGCAACGGCAAGCCGTTCCCGGAAGGGTCCAAGATCGCCAAGCTGCAGTGGTCGCCGAAGAAGAGCACCGACGCGCAGTTCGTCGTCGACGTGCCCGACCAGTTCAAGCAGGCCTTCCTGATGGAGAAGGACAGCAAGCGCTTCCCGAAGACCGGTGGCTGGGGCTACGCGGTCTTCAACTACGACGCGAAGACCGACACGTACACGCCCGACGCCACCAGCAAGGCCGACTGCGGGCAGGCCTGCCACCTCAAGGTGAAGGACAAGAACTACATCTTCCACCCGTACCAGAAGCGTTGATGCAGGCACGGCGCGGGCCGTGAGAGCATGCGCGGCCCAGGGGTGGAGTGCGGGATCCAAACGTGAATGGCCCGACGACAGCGTTCGACCCGATTGCGTTGCTGGAAGCGGTCGATTGGCGCAGCACGCCGCTCGGCGCCCGGTCGCAGTGGCCGGCCACGCTCAAGTCCTTGCTCGCGCTGATCCTGCGCAGCCACCGCCCGCAGTACCTGGTGTGGGGGCCGGATCGCCGGTTCTTCTACAACGCGGCCTTCCTGCCCGTCATGGGCATCAAGCATCCGCAGGGCTTCGGCCAGCCGATGTCGGAGGTCTGGCCCGAGGTCTGGCACGAGATCGAACCGCTGGTGTCTTCGTCCATCGACGAGGGGGCATCGCACTTCTTCGAGGATCGTCCGTTCGTGCTGCAGCGTCATGGCCACGATGAGCAGACGTATTTCAGCTTCTCGTACACGCCGGTCGAGGACGACGAAGGCCGCATCGCCGGCCTGATGTGCGTCCTCAACGAGCGCACCGACGCGATCGAAGCCGAGACGCGCCAGCGCGCGCAGATGCGGCGCATGCAGGAGCTGCTGCAGCAGGCGCCGGGCTTTGCGTGCGTGACGTACGGGCCGACGCACGTGATCACGATCGTCAACGATGCGTACGAACGCCTGGTCGGACAATCGCGCGATGCGCTGATCGGCCGGCCGGTCGCCGAGGCGTTGCCCGAAGTCATCGACCAGGGCTACGTCACCTTGCTCGACCACGTCTTCCGC
Organism: Lysobacter helvus; assembly: GCF_018406645.1. Lineage (NCBI taxonomy): Bacteria > Pseudomonadati > Pseudomonadota > Gammaproteobacteria > Lysobacterales > Lysobacteraceae > Lysobacter > Lysobacter helvus. The sequence goes on along the minus strand of NZ_AP024546.1, from coordinate 697,763 downwards.
TATCGCGAACCCTTCGTCGGCCGTTCGCTGCCCGTGCGCCTGGCCAGGCCCGATGCGACGACCGAGGAACGCATCCTCGATTTCGTCTACCAGCCCATCCTCGATGGCAACGGGTCGATGGACGGGATCTTCATCCAGGGCTCGGACGTCACCGCGCGCGTGCGTGCCGAGACGGAGCTGCGCCGGAGCGAACAGGCGCTGCGCGATGCCAACGCCAACAAGGACCGCTTCCTCGCCGTGCTGGGCCACGAACTGCGCAATCCGCTGGCGCCCATCCACACCGCGACGGAACTGCTGCGCCATCTCGTGCGCGATCCGCGCGCCACGCAATGCATCGACGTCATCGCGCGGCAGACACGGCACATGACGGCGCTGGTCGAAGACCTGGTGGACATGGCGCGGATCACCAACAACCTGATCGCGCTCGACCGCAGGCCGGTGGACCTCAACGCCATCGTGGAGGGGGCGGTCGAACAACTGCGCCCGAGTGCCGCGGCGCGCGACCACGCCGTGGTCACGCACCTGGCCGATCGCGACGTGGTGGTGGATGGCGATGGCGTGCGCCTGACGCAGGTCGTGACCAACCTGCTGTCCAACGCCATCCGTTACACGCCCGTCGGCGGCAGCATCCGGATCACCGTGTCACGCGACAACGCCCGCGCGCGCATCGACATCGAAGACAACGGCGAGGGCATCGCACCGGAATTGCTGCCCGAACTCTTCGAGCCCTTCGTGCAGGCGCACCGCGCCACGGATCGCGAGCACGGCGGCCTCGGCATCGGCCTGACGCTCGTCAAGCGCCTCGTCGAGGCGCATGGCGGGGAAGTCGAAGTGGCGAGCGAAGGGTTGGGGCGCGGCAGTCGCTTCACGGTGCGGTTGCCGCTGGCGTCCTGACGACGCCCCGCCACCGCAGCAACGCCCACCCCACTACCGCCATCCACGGATACGCGGCCAGCGCGAACCCGCGCTGCCACCACCCGACATTCCCGCGCGTCGCCAGGTCGCCCGCGCCGAACATCACCGCGAGCAACGCGAAGCCGGCGATGGCATTCAACGCGAGGATCAGCGCGACCCACCGCTGGTCGCGCGGTGCGTTGCACAACGCGATGGCGGCCAACGGCGCGCCCAGCAACACGAGCCGTCCCAGGTTGCATGCCGCCTGTGCGTCCGGCAGCGGGAACCAGCCGCCGAACAGGAACGCCACGCCGTTGGCCGCGACCACCACGGCCAGCAGCAGCGCGAGTACGTGGCCGGTGCCGACCGATCGCAACCCGCGATGCATGCCGATGGCCGCGAGCAACCCTGCAATGCCGCCCAGTAATGTTCCCGCGTGCGCGTTGCCCGGGGCCATCATCGCGGCCAGCAGCAACGTGCCGAAGTACAGGGCGGCCACGGCGGATCAGTCGCGTTGCGTGCCGCACTGGCACGGCTTGCCTTGCTGGCAACCGCAGGTGCAGGCGGACGCAATCTTCGGGGCGGCCTGGCAACCACACGTGCAGGCGGCGCCGATGCAGGCGGGGGTGCAGGGGCAGGACTTGGCGTCGGTGTTCATGGGAGATCCTCGTTAGGACTGGCAGGCCCGTTTGGCCTTGGTGCAGTCTGGCGATGGGCCCCGTCGTAATCTTGAACAAACCGGCTGACCGCATCGCGCGTATGGATGAGTCCCGCAAGCGTCCCGTCACGGGCATCGGCCGCGTCATCGGCTGGCCGGGCGGGAGCCTGTGGATCGGGCGGCATGTCGCGCAGGTGCAGGACCACGCGCACCACGCGATCCAGGTGTCGCTGGCGATGGCGGGCGACTTCCGCATCCAGGGTGCCGGGTGGCCCGAACCGCGCGCAACGCGGGGCGTCGTGGTGATGCCGGATCGACGGCATCGCTTCGATGGCGCCGGTGCGACGATCGCAACCTTGTTCGTCGAGCCGAATTCAAAGCGCGGTGCGGCCTTGCGCACGCGCTTCGCCGGTTTCGATCTGTGCCTGTTGCCGGACGACGAAGTGCGCGACGCCGTGCAATTCGTGCAGGCGCATTACGAAGCCGCGGCGCCCGACGCATTGTTGCTGCAGGCCGCGCAGGGCGCGGTGTGCAGCGTGGCCGGCAATCCGCCCGCGGCGCCGGTCGACGATCCGCGCATCACGTCGGCGATCGAATGGCTGCAGGCACGGCTTGCGACGCCGATCCGCCTCGATGACGTCGCCGCCGCCGTGCATCTGTCGCCCAGCCGCTTCCGCCATCTGTTCGCATCGCAAACCGGCACATCGCTGCGCGCGTGGTTGTTGTGGGCGCGGATGGAGCACGCGGTGGAGTCCGCGTTCCAGGGCCGATCGTGGACCGACGCCGCGCACGAAGCCGGCTTCGCCGATGCAGCGCACCTGACGCGCACGTGTCGTCGCGTGTTCGGATTGGCGCCGACGATGCTGGTGCCGGAGCAAGTCAGCGGGAAGTGACGCGTCTGTGCGTCAGCGCCGTCCAGTGCCGAACAGGGCCGATGCCGCGGCCTGCACGCCCTGCATCGCCGCGCGATACGGGCCGGGGCCATGGCTGATGCGCTTGACGCCGGCCTGCGTGAGCGCGGCGAGGTCGGGCAATCCCGGCCACATCATCACGTTCACCGGCAATGGCGTCGATGCGCAGAGCGCGCGGATCTCGTCGATGTTGGCGAGCCCCGGCGCGAAGAAGCCGGACGCCCCCGCGGATGCGTAAGCGGCCGCACGCGCCTTCGCCGCCTCGAGTCGTTGCTCCGGCGCGAAGCCATCGTCGAAGTACACATCGCTGCGCGCATTGATGAACATCGGGATCCCGCGCACTTCGGCCATCGCGCGGATCGCCGCGATGCGCGCGCTCTGCGCCTCGATGGAATACAGGCCCTTGCCCTTGACGACGCGGTCTTCGAAGTTGATGCCGACGACGCCCAGGTCCAGCAGCCGCGCGACGTTGTTCGCGACGGTCGCGCCGTCCTCGGCGTAGCCGCCTTCGAAGTCCACCGTGACCGGCACATCGGGCACCTTCGCGACGATCCGCGGCACGATTTGCGCGAGCACGTCGAGCGGCAACGCTTCCCCATCCTCGTAGCCCTGCGCCGCAGCGATCGCCCAGCTGCTCGTTGCGACGAGCGGCGACCCGGCCTCGCGGATCGCGCCCGCGCTGCCGGCATCCCACGCGTTGTAGACGACGAGCGGGGCGGCCTGTGCGTGGAGGGTCTGAAGGCGTAGGGCGAGGTCGGCTTGCATGGGCGTGCGTCCTGTGTGATCAGGCAGCCACGATAGCCGCGCCGCCGCGGCCCCGCTGTCGGAATCTTTAGGCCAATGGCTTCCGCATCCGCCACATCCGCCGGTAGTGCGGCAGCATGTGCGAGAAGGGCAGCATCGTTTCGCCGACGATGGAAAACCCATGCTTCTCGTAGAAGCGGATCGCGTCGAGGCTGCTGTCCATCACGTGCAGCCAGGCGTAGCGCTTGTGGCGTTGCTGCGCGACGTCGATCGCCGCGGCCAACATGAATCCGCCGAGGCCCTGGCCCGCGCAGTCCTGCGACAGGTAGATGCGTTCGACTTCCAGTCCGCCGGGTTCGCCGGCCAGGTCGCTGTCGAGTTTCAGTTTCAGATACCCGACGCGGCGGCCGTCGAGCGCGAGGAAATCGAAGCGCGCGTTCGGATCGCGCAACTCTTCCTGCATCTTCGCGACGCTGTACATCGCGTCCATGTACCAGGCGCCGGCGTCGTCCCACAGGTACGTGAACGTCTGCGGATAGATCTCGTAGCACAGCGCCGACAGCGCGGGCGCTTGATCTGCTTGGACCGGGACCAGCGCCACACCTCTCACACGCGTCGCACCCGGAACTTCTTCGCCTTGATCTTCCCGTCCTGCAACCGCTTCAACGCGCGCTCCGCGTGCGCGTGCTGGATCGCGACGTAACTGCGCGTGGCGAACACGTCGATCTTGCCGATCACGTCGCCCTTGAGCCCGCCTTCGCCAGTGAGCGCGCCGACGATGTCGCCCGGGCGCAGCTTGTCGGTGCGTCCGCCGTCGATGCGCAGCGTTGCCATCGGCGCACGCGGCCCGACGTTGGCGCGCAACGCGGCCATCGGCGGGCGCTGCGGCTGGACGCGCATGTGCAGGGCTTCTTCGATCACGCGCAGGCGCGGTTGCTCGCGCGGCGTGCACAGCGTGAGCGCCAGGCCATCGCGCCCGGCGCGGCCGGTGCGGCCGATGCGATGCGTGTAGGTGTCGGCGTCGTGCGGCACGTCGTAGTTGACGACCGCGCCGAGGTCCGCGATGTCGAGGCCACGTGCCGCGACGTCGCTGGCCACCAGCACCGTGCAGCTGCGATTGGCGAAGCACACCAGCACTTCCTCGCGATCGCGTTTCTCCATGTCGCCGTGCAGCGCGAGCGCGGAGAAGCCGAGGTGCGACAGCGATGCGACCACTTCTTCCGTATCGCGGCGCATGTTGCAGAACACGACGGTGTTGTTGGCGCCGTGCTCCAGCAGCAGGCCGGCGAGGGCGGCGGGTTTCATCGCCGGTTCGACTTCATAGAAGCGCTGTTCGATCGGCGCCGCCTCGGCCGCGCCCTCCACCGTGACTTCCACCGGTTCGCGCATCGTGGTGCGCGCCACTTCGCGCACGGCGTCGGGGAACGTCGCGGACAGCAACAGCGTCTGGCGCGTCTTCGGCGTCGCCTTCACGATCTCGCGGATCGGCTCTTCGAAGCCCATGTCGAGCAGGCGATCGGCTTCGTCCAGCACGAGCACCTGGATGCCGCGCAGGTCCAGCGCCTTCTTGCGCAGCAACTCCTGCACGCGGCCGGGCGTACCGACCACCACGTGTGGTGCATGCACATCGAGCGACGCGAGTTGCGGCCCGAGTGCGACACCGCCCGTCAACGTCAGCAGTTTCAGGTTCGGCATGCCGCTGCCGAGCTTGCGCACCTGCTTGGCCACCTGGTCGGCGAGTTCGCGCGTGGGGCACAGCACCAGCGCCTGCGCGCGGAACTGCGACAGGTCGATGCGCGACAGCAACGCCAGCCCGAACGCCGCGGTCTTGCCGCTGCCGGTGGGCGCCTGCGCGATGACGTCCAGGCCCGCGAGCAGCGAAGGCAGGCTGCGCGCCTGGATGGGCGTCATGCGGACGTGCCCCAGCGCCTCCAGGCCCTGCAGCAACGCGGGGTCGAGCGGGAGATCGGTGAATTCGAGGGCTTCGGTCATGGCGCCATGATAGGCGACGGGCCCGCTTTCACAGTCCCGCGCCCCAACGGTGTTGCCAGGCCATGCCGATCGCATCGAAGTTGTTGCCGGTGCGCGCCGAGACGCCACTGCTGGCGGAGAACTTGATCGAGTCCAGCCGGCCCAGCGGCATCGCCAGCGTGGCGCCCACGCGCCAGTTCTGCTGCAGGTCGTTGCCCACCACGCCGTCGATCTCCGAGCGGCCGCCGGCGAAGTACGTGACATCGAAGGACGTCCACACGCCCGAGGCGAACCCGTAGATCACGTGGCCCTGCAGCGAATAGAGCGGATCCTGCGATCGCGTCCTGCCGCGGTAGAAGTCGCGGTTGTCGGTGAAGAAGACCGCCGCCGCCTGTGCTTCGAGCGTCCAGGATCCGAGCGCCTTCGACACTCCGACCTCGGGTTTGAACGACCACCGGTTGCTGCCGATGTTGACGATGCGGCCGGGGTCGTACTGGCTCCAGGGCGGCGACACCTGCAGGCTCGCGCCGACGATCAGGTCCTGTTTCCACGCGCGGAACTCGCGCAAGCCCAACGCAGGCGCACCGAAGAAATTCACCGAAACCCGGAACGCCGGTTTGCCGAATCCGCTGATGTCGCGTTCCACCGACTGGCCCTGGTAGTCCGCCGTGCCGCGCAGGTGCGTGTACGGCACGATCATGTCGAACTTGCCGGAGCGGCCGCGCAGGTCGAACACCCGCGCATAGGCCACGACGGTCGACGTCGTGCGGAGGTCCGCATTGGTGATGGGCAGGGAATCGAGCGACAGTCCGCCGCGCGTCGCGACGCCGCCGGCGATGAAGAAATTGACCCCGACCGGCGCGTTGGAATACGCGCGCGGCTCGATGTCCTGTGCGCGCGCCGTCTTCGCCGCCAGGCAGGCCGCCAGCAAGCAGGCGGTGATGGCGAAATGCTTCAGCGCGGCGTACAGCGTGCCCGGCATGCGATCGACCGCCTTGCGTGGCGAACCTGGGCGTTACCTTACCGCAGCGGATTGAAGGCGACGTCGCGCGCCGGTATGGTGCCCCGCATGCACCGGTCCCGCCTCTGCGCCCTGCTGATCGATTGCCGCACCGACGACATCGACGCCGCCGCCCGCTTCTGGTCCCACGCCCTCGGCCGCGAGATCGACCGCGACCATCCCGGCACGCGCGGCAACTACGTCATGCTCGCCACGCGGCCCGAAGAACCGATCGTGCAGCTGCAGCGCGTGGCGCACGAAAGCCGCGTGCACCTCGATATCGAAACCGACGACATCCCCGCGGAAGTGGCACGCCTGGAAGCGCTCGGCGCGTCCGTCGTGCAACGCCTCGAACGCTGGGTGGTGATGCAGGCGCCGACGGGCCAGCGCTTCTGCATCGTGCGCGTGCAACGCCCCGGGTGGCCCGAAGGCGCGACCACCTGGGCGTGATTACAGCGCGGGGATGAGATCGCGCGTGAGCAGCTTGAACGTGAGCAGGTGCGGCTGGCGTTCGTTGTAGTTGGTGGTGGTGATCACGACGACGGCATGCTGCTCCGGCAACAGGAACACCGTGTTGCCGCCCGTACCCGCCATCGCCGGCAGCGTCATCACCTTGTCGCCAACGGGCACCTTCATCAGCCACCACAGGTATCCGTAGTCCGCTTCCTCGCCCTTGGTCGCCTGCGGCGACAACGACGCGCGCACCCACGCTTCGGGCATCACCTGCTTGCCGTTGGCGCGGCCGCCGTCGAGATACAACTGGCCGAGCTTCCACAGATCGCGCGTGCGCAATCCCAGGCCGCCGCCCGCCTGTGCCAGGCCCAGCGGCGAGAACTGCCACTCCGGCTTTTCGATGCCCAACGGATCGAACAACCTGCGCTGCGCGTACGCCTGCAGCGGTTCGCCCACGGCGGTCTGCACCACTTCGCCCAGCGTGGTCACGCCCGCGGTGCAATAGCGGAAGCTGCGGCCGTGCGGCGAATCGGCGGGCTTCGGCATCCACGCGGGGAAGCCCTGCACCGGCAGGTCCGCGTAGAACTGCACCCAGTCCTCGATGAGATACATGCGCTCTTCGTTGCCGCGCGAGAACTCGGTTTCGTCGTCGCACTCCACGATGGACGACATCGTGAGCAGGTCCTCCACCGTGATCGCATCCTTGCGCGGATCCGGATTGGCCATGCGTGCGCGGCGCGCCGGCGGCAGCACATCGAAGATGCGCGCGGACTTGCCCGGCAGGCGTCCGTCGGCGATCGCCAGGCCCGCGAGCATGCCGGCCACCGTCTTCGTCGCCGACCGCGTGTTGCGGCGGCCTTCCGCGCCATCCTTGTCGAAGTAGTGCTCGTAGACGACCTTGCCGTCCTGCGCCACCAGCACGCTGGTGATCGCCTTGAATTCGCCGGCCTCGATGGCCTTCTGCGCAGCCCCGAAACGCGCGGGATCGGCGGCGGATGCGTTGAACGTGACCGTTGCAAGACAAAGACACAGCAAAGCGCGATGCATGGGAGCCTCCTTGGCGATGGCGGGACTCTATCGCTTCGCCAGCCCCGCATCTTGTATCCGCGCAACCTCGGTGCGCCCCAGCGCCAGGCGACGGAACGCGCCCGGCGTCATGCCGAACTCGGCGACGAAGCAGCGATGCAGGTGGCTTTCGTCGACGAAGCCCAACGCCGCCGCCGTGCGGGCGAGCGTGCGGCCGCGCGCGATCTCCGACACCGCGCGATGCAGGCGACGCTTGCGCACGTACTCGCTGGGCGCCAGGCCGAAGCGCTTGCGGAATGCGCGCGCGAGGTACACCGGATGCAGGTCGGCGATCGCGGCGAGTTCGGCGAGCGTGGGCGGTGCGAGATCGCTTTCGAGGCGATCCAGCACGCGTTGCAGCTTGTCCTCCGCACCGGGCGCGGCGGGCTTGCGCTGCGCATCGATGACCAGTTCGCTGAAGACCGATTCGATCGCCAGCGGCGAGGCGTCGTCCCAGTCCCACACCTCGCGCAGCAACTGCATCGCGCGCGACAGCGAGGGGCGCGGCAGGCGCACTGCCTGGTCGCTGACCGGCACGCCATCGCTCAGCCGCGCGAATGCCGCCTGCGGCATCGTCAATGTCAGGAACAGGCCATCGCGCGACCGGAACCGGTCGCGATGTTCCGTGCCCGGCGGATTGAACAGCAGCGCAGGTTCCGCGCACACCGCCGGCATGCCCGCGGCGTCGCTCACGTAGTCGCCGGCCAGCAACAACACCAGGTGCATGTCGGTGTGCTGGTGGCGGTGGATGTCGTGTTCGGGGATCGTGGGGCGCAGGTGCGCGATCGCCAGCTCGCTGGTGGCCTGCTGGCGCAGGGCGAAACCGCGGACACCGAGTTGCGCTGCAGGCGAGGGCGGGGGCGGCATGCGCGCAGCATAGCGCCGCCCGGGACCGCACCGGCGGCCTGCGCGCGCAGGCCGTCCAGTGCAGGCGACGGCATCAGCCGGTCGTGGTGGCGTTGGCGGAGGCGTAGGCTTCGTTCAACTTCTTCGCGCAGTCCTCGCAGCACACCTCGACGGTCTGGCCGCCGATGCGCACCTGGATCGCGTTCTCGTCGAGCGGGTAGTCGCAGGCCGCACAGGTCTTCGTGTTGGTCATGGCAGTGGCTTCGTTGGTCGCCCGCGATTGGGCGACGCCATTGGACCGCCATGCGTCCGGCGCGACTATCACAATCTTTAGCGATCGCTAGCGGTGCAGCGCCGACTGGCGGAATTCCGACGGCGAGCGCCCGTACGCCTGCTGGAACGCGGCGCTGAAATGGCTGTGGCTCGAGAAGCCGAGGTCGAGTGCCAGTGCACTGAGATCGTCGTAGTCGGCGAGCAAGGCGAGCGCGCGCGCCAGGCGCAGGCGCAGCTGGTAGCGATACAACGGCACGCCTTCCACCTGCGCGAAACTCTGCGTGAGATACACGGGCGACACGCCGACTTCGGCAGCGACTTCCGCCAGTGTCCAGCGACGCGCGAGGTCGCTGGTGAGCACCAGCTTCGCGCGATCCACCAACCGTTGCCGCGCCACGCTCGCGCCCGCTGCGTGCGTGGTGCGCGGCCCGAGCGCGCGTTGCACCAGCGTCAACGCGAGGCTTTCGGCTTCCAGCGGTTCGGCGATGCCTTCGCGCAGGCTGTGCCGCAACAACGCCACCAGTGCCTGCGCGCGCGGATCGATGCGCAGGCGTGGCATGCGGAAGGCGAGGGCGTCGCCGTGGCGTAGCAGGTCCTTCGGCGCCATCTCGCGCAGCATCGCGTCGGCGACGTGCACGACGAGGCTGGCATCGCCGCCGGGGATCGGATGACTGACCTGGTAGGGATCGCCCGCGTTGAAGAACAACACCTGGCTCGCGTCGGCGACCACTTCGTCCTCGCCCACGTGCCGCACGTAGGTGCCGCGGTATGGGAACACCAGGTGCGTGCGCGCCGACGTCTCGACATCGCTGCGATGCGTCGACTCGCCCGCGCACACGACATCGCTGACGGTGACGGTCGGGGTCTGCAGCAGCACGTCGACGGAGAATCCGGACACGGGGCGGCTCGGGGGAAGCGCGGCCGACAGCTTGCCATCACCGGGCCATCACCGCAGCGGCGTTCAATGGCGGCATCGCACCGCTGGAGGCAACCGCCATGCGCACCTTCCTCGCAGGCCTGGGCCTGGCCCTGGTCGCCACCGTCGCGCTCGCCGCGGGCACGAGCAACAAATGGCGCCTGCAGTTCAGCGGCGGCGCGGACTCCGACGGCCGCATCGTCCTGGAAATCACGCCCGCCGAAGGCGAGCCGATGCGCGCGACGGCGGAGATCAGGAAGGGCCGCGGCGAGAACGCGGTGGCCCGCGACGTGCGCGATGCGTTGCGCGCGCAGGTCGGCAAGCGCTACCACGTGGAAACCGACGACGGCGAAGACGTGCTGGTCAAGAAGCGCCGCGGCGAACGCGACTTCATCGTCACCATCGTCGAGAACAGCGTGCAGGGCGTCCGGATCAATCCGGAAACCGAATAGCGCAAGATCCGGATAGCGGCCCGGGCGGGCGCCCGCGACACTGGCGCATCGCTCACGCCACGGTCCGCCGATGCTCACGCTCTACGACTACCTGCCTTCCCAGAACGCCTGGAAAGTCCGCCTGCTGCTCCATCACCTGGGCACGCCGTATCGCACGGTGCCCGTCTCGATCTTCGAGGGCGAAGGCCAGGCGCCGTGGTTCCTCGCGATCAACCCGACCGGCAAGGTGCCCGCGCTGCAACTCGAAGACGGCCGCACGCTCGCCGAATCGAACGCGATCCTCGCCTACCTCGCCGACGGCACGCCGTATCTGCCGAGCGATCGCTTCACGCGCGCGAAGGTGCACCAGTGGTTGTCGTTCGAGCAGGAAAACGTGGAGTCCGTGATCGGTGCGCTGCGGCACTGGACGTTGACGGGCAAGCTGGCGCGCCGCGCGCCCGACATCGTCGCGGCGAAGCGCGCCGGCGCCGCGCGCAGTTTGCAGCGGCTCGACGACGCGCTGTCACGCACGCCCTTCCTGGCGGGCGAGGACTACACGATCGCCGACATGGCGGTGTTCGCGTACGCCAGCCGTGCGGAGGAGGCGAACGTCCCGCTCGCCACGTTCCCCGCCGTGCGCGCCTGGATCGCGCGCGTCGAAGCGCAACCCGGCTTCCTGCACGAGATGCATCCGTATTCGATCGATCCGCACTCGGCGGAGGAGTTGCCCTAGACGAGCGAGCGGTGCCGCGTCGTCGGCATCGCTTTCGTCGCGAGCAGGAAGTACACGATCGGCACCAGTTCGGCGACGAACAGGCTGCCGACCGCGCCGCGCCAGCCGAACAGGCCGATGCCGACCACCGCGCCGGCGATGCGCAGGAACGCGCCCAACCAGTGCCCGCGCGAATACACGTTGCCGTGCCCCGACACGATCGCCGCATTGCCCAGCATGCCGCGCGCGAATCCGAGCAACGGCAGCCAGCACAACCACGTCGTCACGGATGCGGCCATCCCATAGTCGGGCCCCAACGCGCGCAGCAGCGGCGCCGCGGCCAGCAACACGCCGCCCACGAGCACGGCATACAGGCCCGAGGTAAGCGTCTCCTTCCGCCACAACGCGCGACGGACCTGCGGGTCGGCGTGCAGCAGCTGGGGCAGGGCGTCGGCGACGGTCGCATGCAGGGGCACGCACAACAAATCCACCAGGCGTTGCGCGAGGAACAACGACCCCGCGCCGCCCGGCGCGATCATCCGCATCGCGAACGGCTTGTCCGCATCGTTGATCACGCGGTTGGCCGCGCCGCCGCTGTCGTAGCGGAACCCCGTACGTAGCAGGCGGAACAACGCATCGAACGCACGCGGCGCATTGCGGCGCGGCACGCTGCGCATCCCGACGACCGCCGCGACGAGCGCGATCACGAACGACACGCCGACCCACATCGGCAGTGTCAGCTCGATCGCGGCCACCAGCGCCACGATCGCCACGAGCAGGCGCACCGCATGCGGACCCACGCGCCAGGCCGCCATCGCCTTGCCGTGGCCGATCGCCTGGAAATGCCGCACGACCATCTCAATGAAGCCGGCGAGCACGATCTCCGTCAGGCCCACCACGAACCACAGCGCCGCGTGCTCCCACTCGCCCGCGAACGCGCCCATGCACACCGGCACCAGCGCCGCGCAGCCCGTGCCCATGACCAGCAAGGCGCGCTGCCACACGTTGCCCAGGCCCTCGCGGGAACAGCCGAAGGCCGGATGGCTGTTCAGATAGACGAAGGCGGGGCCGGCCACCAGCAGCGGCGCGAGCATCGAGGCGATGGCGTAGGCCGTGGCGTAGCGCCCGTAGTCGTCGAGCCCCAGCAACCGGACGATGAGCAGCAAGGTGGCCGCCTGCAGCGCGGCGGACAGCCACGGCCAGCCCGCCAGCCGGAAGGCGCGCACGTTCAAGCAGGCATCCGGGATGTCATGCCGTCCATGGTAGGGGTATCCATCCGGGGATCGAGTAGGTTCAACCCTCCAACGTGAAAGCGGCGGGAGGCAGGCCGTTTGGGGACATCCCCAGGTCCCCGGTCCCCGGTCCCTGGTCCCGAATCGCACTGCATCCACATTCGCAACACCACCGTATCCAACGCACATCCATCGAAAGGACGCACATGCCCCACCCGACGCGCCGCTGGGCGTGGGCGATCGCCATCGCCGCGCTGTTCGCTTCGGGGTGCGAGCGTGCGCTGTTCGCGGTGGTCAATCGCAACGCGGCGCCGCCGGCGACGAGCGTGGTGTTCGACGCCGCCCACGACCTCTCACTCGATGTGTACCGGCCGGCCGTGTCCGCGACGGCGGCGCCCGTGGTCGTCTTCTTCTACGGCGGTGAATGGAAGCGCGGCGCGCGCGCGGACTATCGCTTCGTCGGGCAACGCCTGGCGCAGGCCGGCGTGGTCGCGATCGTCGCCGACTACCGCACGTATCCGCGCACTACGTTCCCCGGCTTCATCGAAGACGGCGCGCACGCGGTCGCGTGGGCGCGCGCGAATGCCACACGCTTCGGCGGCGATCCGGCGCGCCTGTTCGTCGCCGGGCATTCGGCCGGCGCGCAGATCGCCGCGTTGCTCGGCACCGATGCGCGTTACCTGCAACACGTCGGCATGCAGCCGCGCGATCTCGCCGGCGTGATCGGGTTGTCGGGGCCGTACGACTTCAACATCGGCCCCAACCTGCAACCCGTGTTCGGCACGCGCGGTGCCGATGCGCAACCGATCGCGTTCGTCGACGGCGACGAGCCGCCATTCCTGCTGGTCCACGGGCGCAAGGACCGCACCGTCGAAGCGGTGGACAGCGAATTGCTGGCGGCGCGATTGCGTGCGCACGGTGATGCCGTGCAACTCACGATGCTCCCGGACGGCACGCACACCACGCCGCTCGCGGCGTTCTACGACCCGCGCCGCGCGCCGCAGGTCATGCCAGCGCTCCTCGCATTCATCGCGCATCCCCGCGCCCACGGCTGAGCTTGCGCAACGCGCGCAACGCGCGTTCGTCGCCGCAACTGCATCCGCCACCGACATCGCCGCGTAAAGCCGACAACGCCTCTTGCATCGCACCTGATGCGAGCCCGCGAAGCAGCCAACGACGAGCGACTGCTTCCGACGTTGTCCCCCGGCCCGTCCGCCATTGGAAGCCCACCCATGAAACGCATCACGCTCACCGTCGCCTGCCTGGCCCTGCTCGCAGGCGGCGCCGTGCAGGCCTCGAGCCATCGCGAAGCACCCTTGCTCACCAAGACGCCGAAGGTCGACGGCACCGACTTCTACCTGTTCCGCAGCTACGAAACCGGCCGCGCCGGCTACGTCACGCTGGTCGCCAACTACGACCCGCTGCAGGATTCGTACGGCGGTCCCAACTACTTCAGCCTCGACCCCGCCGCCGCCTACGACATCAAGATCGACAACAACGGCGACGCACTGCCGGACGTGACGTTCCGGTTCCGCTTCACCAATACCTACCGCAACATCAAGATCCCGGTCGGCGGCGAACAGGTCGCCGTGCCGCTCAACAACGTCGGCGCGTTCTCCTCCAGCAAGGATCCGACGCTCAACCTGGTCGAGAGCTACACGGTCGAAGTCATCCGCCCGGGCAAGCCGACGATCAAGGCCACCAACGCCGCGACGGGCGCGAGCACCTTCGTCAAGCCGCACGACAACATCGGCACGAAGTCCATTCCCGATTACGCGGCCTACGCCAACAAGTACATCAGCAAGCTCGATTTCGCCGGCTGCGCGAGCCAGTCGAAGGTGTTCGTCGGCCAGCGCCGCGAAGGCTTCTCGGTGAACCTGGGCGAGGTGTTCGACCTGATCCACACCAACCCGGTCGGCGACACGCACGGCGAACAGAACACGCTCGCGAAGAAGAACGTCACCTCCATCGCCATCGAAGTCCCGATCGCCTGCCTCACCGCCGGCAATCCGATCATCGGCGCATGGACGACGGCGAGCACGCCCGACGGCAGCGCGTGGAAGCAGGTGTCGCGCCTGTCCGCGCCGCTGGTCAACGAAGTCGTCATCGGCTTGCCGGACAAGGATCGCTTCAACGCCTCCAATCCGCGCGACGACGGCCAGTTCGCGAAGTACGTGACCAATCCGACGCTGCCTGCGTTGATCGAAGTGCTGTTCCCCGGAGTGAAGGCACCGACGCTGTTCCCGCGCACGGACCTGGTCGCGGCGTTCCTCACCGGCGTCGACGGCCTCAACCAGCCCGCGGGCGTGCGTCCGGCGGAAATGATGCGACTCAACACCTCGATCGCACCGAAGACCGCGAGCATGCAGAAGTCGCTGGCGGTGCTCGCCGGCGACACGGCCGGGTTCCCGAACGGCCGCCGCCCCGGCGACGACGTGGTGGACATCGAACTGCGCGTGGCGATGGGCGTGCTGCTCACCGATGCGCAGGCGCCGTCGCGCACCTTGCCGTACACCGATGGCGCGGCGGTGAGCGCGGTGGAATTCCGCAACACGTTCCCGTACCTCAACACGCCGCTGCCCGGCGCGACGGACTGACGATGCTCCGGGAAGACGACATGGCCGGCGGGGTGCGTGCAGTCCGCCGGCCGTGGCGGGCCCTGGTGCAGCGGGGGCTGCAACCGGTGGTCGTCGTCCTGTGCTGCGCGTTCGCGTCCAACGCGTTCGCGCAGCGCCCGCCACTGGAACGGCCGAACGCGGCGGCCACCATCGTCGAGCGCCTGCCGCGTGGCTATGCGGCGCTCGAATCCGCGAAGCAGCAACCGCCCGTCGTGCAGGCGGCCGCGTTGTTGTCCGCGGCGGCGGCGACGGGGGATGCGCGGCTTGCGACGCGTGCCGAATCGCTGCTCCCCACCACGCGGGCCGACGCCAACCATCTCGACGTGCTGCGCTTGCGGGCCTTCGCCGCGCAACACCGACATGCCTTTTCCGACGCCGCGCGCATGCTCGATGCCGTTGCGGCACGTGCGCCACGCGACGGCGAGACACGCCTGGCGCTCGCGCAACTCCATCTCGTCCAGGGTCGGCTGGATCTCGCCCGCCGCGATTGCGCGACGCTGGTGCTCGGCATCGATGCGCAGGACGGGATGTTGTGCATCGCGTCGGTCGCGTTGCGACGCGGCGATCTTGCGCAGGCCGCCAACGCGGCCGATCAATGGCTGGCGCAGCCTTCCACCGATGCGGGCACGTTGCGCTACGTGCTGGTCATGCGCGGCGAGATCGCGGCGCGGGCACGCGATCCGGCCGCGGATGCCTGGTTCCGCAAGGCGCTGGTCCTGTCGCCCGGGGATGTACGAACACGCTCGGCGTACGCGCGCTACCTGCGGGCATCGGGGCGGCATCGCGAAGTCGTTGCACTCGTCGGCACCGCGCCGGCCACCGAAACGCTGGCCTTGCAGCAAGCCCTGTCCGCGACGGCGTCGAACGATCCACGCGCGGCCGCGATGACGCGCATGCTCGCGGATCGCTTCGCGCGTGCGCATGCGATCGGGGTGCAGCCGGAATTGCGCGACGAGGCCGAGTTCAAGCTGGCGCAGCATGATCCCGCCGGCGCGTTGGCGTTGGCGCAGCGCAACTTCGCCACCCAGCGCGACTGGGAAGACGTCGACCTGCTGCTGCGGACCGCGACGGCCGCACGCCAACCCGAAGCGCTCGTGCCGCTGCGCCAATGGGCGGCAGCGCAATCGTTGCCGATCGCGGTGCCGCGATGATGCGTCGCCTGCTCGCGGGTGCATTGCTGCTGTGCGCGCTGGCGTCGCCGGCACGTGCGCACTCGCTGTCCGTGGCCTACGTCGATGTCGAAAAGCCGGCACGAGGCCCCACGCGCGCCGAGATCGACGTCTCCGTCCGCGACCTCGCGCTCACGCTCGCGCTGGACGCCAACCACGACGAGATCGTGACCTGGGGCGAAGTGCAGGGCAGCGAAGCCGCGTTGCGCCAACTGCTGCAGGCCAACGTCGTCTTCCACACGCGCGCAGGCCGGTGCACGCCGCAATTCGCATCCGTCGCCCTGCGCCGCTACGACGAAGCCGCCTACATCGCGATGCCCTTCACCCTCGATTGCCCCGGCAGCGGCGCCGTCACCGTCGACTACCGCCTGCTGTTCGATCGCGACGCACGCCATCGCGCGCTGGTCACCTATCGCGAAGGCGCGCAGGTGACGAACACCGTCGTGACGACATCGCAGCGCCAGGTGGTGCTCGGCGATCCCGCCAACGGATCGTTCCTCGCGTTCCTGCGCGAAGGCATCCACCACATCCTCACCGGTTACGACCATCTCGCGTTCCTGCTCTCGCTGCTGTTGCCTGCCGCGCTGGTGTGGAACGGCAAGGCGTGGCGCCCCGGCACCGGCCTGCGCGACAGCCTCGCCGGCACGATGGCGGTGGTCACCGCGTTCACCCTCGCGCATTCGCTCACCTTGAGCCTCGCCGCGCTCGGATGGGTGGTGCCCGCGTCGCGCTGGATCGAAGCGGCGATCGCCGCGAGCGTGCTGCTTGCCGCGCTCAACAACCTGCGCCCCGTCGCCACGCGGCGGCTGTGGACGATCGCGTTCGGCTTCGGACTCATTCACGGGTTCGGCTTCGCCGGCGCGCTCACCGAACTCGGCCTGCCGACCGGCGCGCGGCTGGCATCGCTGGTGGGCTTCAACCTCGGCGTGGAAATCGGACAACTCGCCGTCGTCGCGCTCGTGCTGCCGCTGTTGTTCGCGCTGCGCCATCGCGCGATCTACGCACGCGCCTTGATGCCCGCGATGTCGCTGGGGATCGCGGCCATCGCCGGCATGTGGTGCGTGCAGCGGCTCGCCGCATTCAGCTGACGCACGCGGAAGCTCAGCAATAACGCACGCATGTTTCGTTCCAACGGCGCGCGGCGCATCCGCCGGCGCAAACGCATCCGCGCTCGTCCGGCCGGCGAGCCCGCCCGTCCGTCCCATGCCCGTATCGCGCGCCGGTCGGCGTAGTAATCCCCATGCGCGATCCCCTGCGCGCACCGAGGCAACCCGCATGCGTCCGAAGCATTCTTCCGGCGTAACGCTCATCGAGCTGATGGCGGTGATCGCCGTGCTCATCATCCTGGTGATCCTGGCGGTGCCGTCGTTCTTCGACTTCTTCGATCGCCACCGCGTGCGCGGCGCGGCCGAAGACATTGCGAGCATGATCAGCAACGCGCGCGCCGAAGGCGTCAAGAACGACCTCGACGTGAGCATCGCCGCCACGGGCTCGGGCACCACCTGGTGCATCGGCGGCAACGCGGCCACCGCGCCCACCGGCGGCAATTCCGCGGGCGGCGCCACGGATTGCGATTGCAGCGACGCGGCCCAGTGCCGCATCTCGGGCCAGCGCATGGCGGTGGACAGCGCCGACTATCGCGGCGTCAGCATCGGCGCATTGCCCGCGTCGCTCACGTTCAACAGCACGCTGGGGATGATCGTGCCGCTGGGCTCGCGCGAGATCCCGCTCGTGTCGTCCTCGGGCAAGTACGAAGTCACCGTCGAGGTCAACGCGCTCGGCCAGGCGCGGGCGTGCACGAAGCCCGACAAGCCGACGATGACGGGGGTCGCCGTATGTTGATGCGCGCCTTCCCCCGCAACGTGCGCGGCTTCAGCATGATCGAGCTGATGGTCGCGCTGGTGCTCAGCCTGCTCGTGGCCGGCGCGGTGCTCGCGCTCGTGCTGGCGATCATCAAGTCGAACCGGCTGACGCTGCAGGCCACGCGCCTCAACCAGGAACTGCGCGCCACGCTGGCCGTCGTC
Organism: Lysobacter helvus; assembly: GCF_018406645.1. NCBI lineage: Bacteria > Pseudomonadati > Pseudomonadota > Gammaproteobacteria > Lysobacterales > Lysobacteraceae > Lysobacter > Lysobacter helvus. Next base: position 679,846 of record NZ_AP024546.1, on the reverse strand, counting down.
GCCGCCGACGTGCGGCGCGCGCGCTCGGTGGATGATCCGCTGTCCTCGGCGGTGCTCGGTGCCAACCCCATCGGTGCGATCAGCACCGCCACGGCGGGTTGCATCATCTACGCGTACGACGGCGCGGCCGGCGGACGCTGGCACCTGATGAAGCTCAACGGCGGACGCGTGCGGTTGCAGGCCTTCGCCGATCGCCCCACCGCCGGCGACTGCACGTCCGCCGCCGGCGAAATCATCGGCTCGCGCCAGGTCGAGATCACGTCGATGACGTTCTCGCCGACGACCACCAGCAACACGCCGCCGCTCGCGACCGACGAAACCGTCGCGCGCCAGTTCACCGTCACCGTCACCGGCCGCCTGATCGACAACGACCCGGACCTGGTGGCCACCACGCGCACGATGACCAGCACGGTGTACGTGCGGTCGGTCGGCGCGGGCATCTGATGTTGCAGGAGCCTGCCATGCGTACTTTCGAACGCCGCGTGATGCCGCAACGGCCCTCGGGCAGCATCCTGCTCGTCGCGCTGGTGCTGCTGTTGCTCGCGGGCCTGCTGACGGTGATCGCGCTGAAGGCCGGCGTGATCGAACAGCGCAGCACCGGCAACGACGTGCGCGCGAAAGTGGTGGGCGAAGTCGCCGAGGCCGGCCTGGCGCAGGGCTTCGAATACCTCACGCGGCAACACGCGGCGATGCTGAAGAACGCGGCGTTGTGGGAGCGCTGCGCCGCCAACGACAACACCTTCCCGTGCGGCGCCGTCAGCGCCGCGACGTTCGACGACGACGGCGACCCGGACACCGCGCCCGTCTCGCGCCGCGCGCAGATGTTCCGCCTGCGCGCCGACACCACGAACGTCATCACCGGCATCGACAGCGCGCTGTCGCGCTACATGCTGCCGATGCCGGCGAGTTCGAAGATCGCGTCGATGGCCAACGGCGCCGTCGTGTCGTATGGCGTGGCGCCGGTGGTGTGCTTCGCCACGCGGCCCGCCAATGCGGGCGCGACCGGCATCCCATGCGGCAACGTGGGCGCCAGCAGCACCAGCATCGCCACCTTCGTGAGCGTGGCGCGCATGCAGGGCGAGAACGCGAGCAGCACGCTGGTGCAGACCGTGGGCCAGTACCCGAAGATCGGCGACGACCTGCTCACCAAGCCCCCGATCACCACCAGCGGCTCGTCGGATGTCACCGGCGGCCTGGAGATCGTGACCAATCCCAACGCCGGCGGCCCCGGCGTGCCCGTGTCCGTGTGGACGCGCCACGACGTGGACAAGCACGGCACGCCCAACACCTGCTACGCCGACGAATTCTTCCGCTACACGCAAGGCAACCACACGCCGACGGTGTACCAGTCGACCATCCGCTGCGACGACTGCAAGTGCGATGCGAACGGCGCGCCGAAGACCCTGAGCTTCGATACCAGCGGCGTCAACCGCTGCACGGGCCCGAGCTCGGACTGCGAAGGCATCGACGTGCTGGACGTCGAGACGGGCACCAACTCCACCACCGGATACAACACCGGTGGCCATACGGGCACGAACTACAACGTGCGCTCCGACGCGCAGTCCTTCCCGACCTGCGAATTCCCGCCCGACATGTTCCGCTACGTGTTCGGCGTGCAGGCCTGGACCGACACCGACAACGATTGCTTCGCCGAAACCAAGGCCGCTTCGGTCGTCTACCAGAATCCCGACAACGCCACCGCCATCGCCACCGTGGGGCCCGACGAGGCGTACCTGTACAAGATCGCCGACCACATCATCGCGAAGGCATCGAACGTCCCGTTGCTGAAGGTGGGGCAGCAGGCCACGTCCGCGATGCTGTCGGATGAAAACAGCAGCGGCGTGATCTGGTGCCAGGCCGGCGCGCCCGGCGGCTGCGACATCCCCAATGGCCAGGTCGGTACGCCCAACGCGCCCGTGTTGCTGATCCTCGATGGGCCCGTGCAGATCCACGGCGTGATCTTCGGCTTCGTCTTCATCCGCGAGACCGCCAGCACGCTCAATCCCGTGACCGGCAGCAGCCTGAGCGGCAACTGCCCGAGCAACTGCATGCTGCAGATGAACGCAGGTTCCGCCATCTACGGTGCGCTCGTGCTGCAGGGACAGATGAAGGTCAACGGCACCGCGGCGGTGATCTACGACGGCACCGTGCTGCGCGGCGTGATCGACGAAGCCGGACTGGTGTACGCAACGCTGCCGGGCGCCTGGTCCGACCAGCGTTCGTACTGAGTGGAGGACGCCATGAAGCACCGCATCCTGCGTCGCCACGACTCCGAAGGCTTCAGCCTGCTCGAAGTGCTGATCGCGATCGTCGTGTTGTCCGTCGGCCTGCTCGCGCTGGCCGCGCTGCAAGGCAGCCTCTCGCGCGCATCGTCCGAAGCGAAGGTGCGTGGCCGCGTCGCCGCCATGCTGGCGGGGCGCATGGATGAACTGCGCAGCGGCGGTTACGGCGGGCTGACGCCGGAAGGCGCGGCGACGCCGGTCACCAGCACCACCGGCGACTGCGATCCCGCAACGCCCGACGCCACCGACTGGATCGACTGCACGCGCGCGCAGGCCGCGCTCGGCAGCCTCACCACGACGCAGCGCGTCGACACCTGGTACGGCGCATCGACGTTCGCCACCCCGGCGCCGGCGCTGGGTTCGCAGGATCCGCGCGTCGCGCAGTTCAAGCGCATCACGCTCACCGCGGCGTGGACCGATGCGACCAACGGCGCGCATTCGATGGCGATCACCTCCGACGTCAGCGCGATGGCGCTGACCAACAACATCATCGTGCCGCCCGATCCGATCGGCGTCGGCGGCACGGGGCCGATCGTGCGCACGCGCGATCCGGCGACCGCGGGCGTCATCCCGATCGCCCTGAGCACCGAATCCACCAGCGCCACGACCAACCCGGTGCCCGAACTGGTGGGCCAGACCGGCAACCAGATCATCGGCACGCGCTTCACGGTGCTCAACTACACGCCGCCGTTCGCAAGCTCGGTGGTCGTGCAGAAGCGCTTCGAGAACGAAGTGGTCAAGTGCAAGTGCAAGTACGGCGCGGGCGGCAACAACCTGCCGGAGATCTTCCGCACCGCGCAGTGGCCGGCCATCTGGACGGGCGACCGCTACGACGTGCACGTGCCCGACACCGCGGCCGCCGCGCCCGGCCAATCGCTCGCCTCGGGCCCGAAGAACGGCGTGGACCAGAGCGCGCTGTGCCAGGAGTGCTGCCGCGACCACCACGACACGACGTCGACCACCGACGTGAAGTTCGACCCCGAACGCGACGATGGCTCGGTGGCGAAGTACGACCTCAACAATTCCAACGCGCTGGTGATCGTCAACAACACCAACAACGGCGACTACGTGGACTCGTGCCGGCTCGTGCGCATCGATGGCTTCTGGCGCACGGCGTCGGACCTGTACGCGCGGCAGTTCGGGTTGCTGGAAACCGAAACGGTGTCGGGTGAAACCGCGAAGACCGGCGTGCCGACGACCGCAGCGGTCAACCTGTACACGAACTTCGTCAAGAGTTTCCTCGCGCAGTACACCGGCAGCTCCGGCTTGCCGCCCACCGATGCGCAGGCCGCGTTCACGGCGAACACCGCGTTCGACGTGCCGACGGTGGTCGCGATCCCCACCGCGTCGAACACCGACTACCGCTACATGCATGGCCGTGCGTTGTACGTCGACCACCTGGAGCAGAAGGCGCGCGATGCGTTGACCAAGGCGCTGGCCGACACCGGCACGCGCGGCGAGTGCCCCACCGGCACGGCCGCCGAAGACTGCGTCATGCCGCACTTGCCCTTCGTCACCGCCAACCTCACCGAGATCGCGAAATGGACGGCCAGCAACACGGCCATCCTGACGATCAACAGCGGCAACCTGCTGTCGACCACGCCCGCGCAACCCTCGGGCGGCCGCACCATCGGCAAGGCGAACGGCGCGGCGAACAACCTGGCCAGCATCCGCCGGTCCAACTCCGGCGCGGCGGTGAACTCCGTGCAGGCCAACATCGCCGGCGTGGATCCCAACGACGACACGCAGACCTACGCCGACCAGCAACCCTTCACCGTGGGCGGCGGACCGTCCGGCGCGACGTTCGACGTGCGCGTGACCGGCGGTTCCGGCACGCCGTTCGTGTTCTTCACCCTGGGCACCGACACGGATCGCGAATGCCTCAAGCCCGCGGGCGCCGACCACCATTGCGTGACCAGTTCCGGGACCGTGTTGCCGCAGTCGGGCACGGTGCGCGTGTCGAACTACTGGTACGAGAACACGACGTCGCAGTCCGTCACGGCGACCTGCGGCACGCGTTCGGCCACCGACACGCTCGCGGTGCCGACCTTCCACAACTACGTGGTGTCATCGGCGAGCGTCAACGCGGTGGCCGGCACGATCGGCCTGCCGTTGAACGACGGCAAGATCACCGAGTCGACCACGATCACCTTCAGCGCGATCCCGCAGGGCGGCCTGGTCCTGGTGGGCCTGACCGAACAGACGGGCAGCCCGGTCTACGCGACGATCTCCAGCTGCACGACCAATGGCGGCGGCAACAAGATCAGCAACGTGGTCTGGAACAAGCCCTGGACCTTGCCGTAAGTGCGAACGCATGCGCGCGTCGCGATCCCCCGATCGCGTCGCGCGTTCGCGCAACGGGTCGCAGCGGGGCGACGCGAACACGCGCTCGGACTTGCCACCGCAGGTCAACAGGTGACGTGCGACGTCAGTCACAGACGCGACCCGTCAACAAAACACCCATTCGTCAATGAGAGAAGCCTCGTTCTGTGACGGGGGTTTGCTACGGATGAGTTGGTCTGTCACAGTCCGCCTCGCACAGGGGGCTGTACACGGATTGTGAAGAACCCGGGGAGTGCAGGGTTTTACTCGGGGGAAGTCCATGTTCAGCCGTCTCATCCGTGCGATGGGCGCCACGCTTGTGGTGCTCGCGGCACTCATCGCTGCGCCTGCTAACGCGAACAACAAGACCGTCAACGGCATCACCGTCGAGACAAACTGGAGCCAGATCCAGCGTGGTCTCCCGTACTCCTACCAGATCGCCCCGAGCGGGCCGTCCGGGTATGTCGGCACCTACAACTTCAGCCAGCTGAGCGGCACGTTGCCCCAGGGCATCACCGTGTCGCCGACCGGGCTGGTCACCGGCACCACGTGCGAGAACAACGGCAACTACGCCGGCATCGGCCTGCGCATCTCGACGAACCAGGCCACGCCGACGGTCGCCGACTTCACCGCCGGCAACGCGCATTCGGTCAACGTCACGACGTCGCCGACCGGCAGCTGCGCCGTCACCGTCGCGGGCACGCCGCCCAACGGCGTCGTCGGTGTGTCGTACGCGGGCGCGGTCACGGCGAGCGGCGGCGTTTCGCCGTACGTGTACGCGCTGACCTCCGGCACCTTGCCGCCCGGCGTGGTGTTGAACACCGCGACCGGCGCGCTCACCGGCACGCCGACCACCGCCGGCACCTACACCTTCAGCATCTACGTCACCGACGTGGGCGCGCGCACGGGCGTGGGCACGTTCACCGTCACCATCGCCCCGGCCGCGACGATCACCGTCGCGCCGGCGACGCTGCCCAACGGCACGACCACCGTTGCGTACAGCCAGACGGTCTCCGCGAGCGGCGGCACCGCGCCGTACACCTTCGCGCTCTCCGCGGGCACGCTGCCGACGGGCCTGGCCCTGTCGGCGAGCGGCGCGATCACCGGCACGCCGACGGTCGCGGGCACCTACAACTTCACCGTGCGCGGCACCGACAACGTCGGCAACACCGGCACGCGTGCGTACACCGTGGCCATCGCCGGCAGCGCCACGCTGACGGTCAATCCGGCGACGCTGCCGGGTGGCACGAACGGCACGGCGTATTCGCAGAACATCACGGCGACCGGTGGCACCGCGCCTTACACGTTCGCAGTCACCGCGGGTTCGCTGCCGACGGGTTTGGCGCTGACGTCCGGTGGCGTGCTCTCGGGCACGCCGACGGTTGCGGGCTCGTACACCTTCACCGTCACCGGCACGGATGCGAACGGTAACTTCGGTACGCGCAGCTACACGGTGGTCGTCGCGGGTGCTTCGACGCTGACGGTCAATCCGGCGACGTTGCCGGGTGGCACGAATGGTTCCGCGTATTCGCAGAACATCACTGCGACTGGCGGCACCGCGCCTTACACGTTTGCTGTCACCGCGGGTTCGCTGCCGACGGGTTTGACGCTGACGTCCGGTGGCGTGCTCTCGGGAACGCCCACTGCAGCTGGCTCGTACACGTTCACCGTCACCGGCTCGGATGCGAACGGTAACTTCGGTTCGCGCAGCTACACCGTGGTTGTCGCGGGCGCCTCGACGCTGACGATCAATCCCGCAACGCTGCCTGGTGGCACGAATGGATCTGCGTACTCGCAGAACATCACTGCAACGGGCGGCACTGCCCCTTACACCTTCGCCGTCACGGCGGGTTCGCTGCCGACGGGTTTGACGCTGACGTCGGCCGGCGTGCTCTCTGGAACGCCGACTGCAGCCGGCTCGTTCACGTTCACCGTCACCGGCTCGGATGCGAACGGTAACTTCGGTTCGCGCAGCTACACCGTGGTTGTCGCGGGCGCCTCGACGCTGACGATCAATCCGGCGACGCTGCCTGGTGGTACGAACGGCTCCGCCTATTCGCAGAACATCACCGCAACGGGCGGCACCGCGCCTTACAGCTTCGCCGTCACCGCGGGTGCGTTGCCGAACGGGTTGACGCTTTCGTCCACTGGCGTGCTCTCGGGCACCCCGACGATCGCGGGTTCCTACACCTTCACCGTCACCGGCACCGACGCGAACGGCAACTTCGGCGCGCGCAGCTACACCGTCGCGATCGCCGGGGCCAACACGTTGTCGATTTCGCCGGCGACGTTGCCGGCCGCCGCCAACGGGGCCGCGTACAGCCAGTCGCTCAGCGCGACGGGCGGCACGGCGCCGTACACGTACTCGGTGTCGAGCGGTGCGCTGCCCGCGGGCATGACGGTTTCCGCCGCCGGTGTCGTCAGCGGCACGCCGACGGTGGCGGGCACGTACTCGTTCACCGTGTCGGTGGTCGACGCGAACGGCAACTTCGGCACCCAGTCCTACAGCATCGTCGTCGGTGGCGCGGCCACGCTCACCCTCGCGCCGGCCTCGCTGCCGGGCGGCACGAACGGATCGGCGTACGCGCAGACCATCACTGCGACCGGCGGCACCGCGCCGTACACGTACGCGGTCACCGCGGGTGCGCTGCCGGCCGGCCTGGTGCTCGCGTCGAACGGCGCGCTCTCCGGCACGCCGACCGTCGCGGGCACGTCCACCTTCACCATCACCGGCACGGATGCGCTCGGCAACTACGGCACGCAGGCGTACACCGTCGCGATCGCCGGTGCGAACACGTTGTCCGTCTCGCCGACGACGCTGCCGGCCGCGACGAACGGCACGAGCTACAACGAAACGTTGAACGCCACTGGCGGTACCGGCCCGTACACCTACGCGGTGTCGAGCGGTGCGCTGCCGGCCGGCATGACGTTGTCTTCGACCGGTGACATCACCGGCACGCCGACGGTCGCGGGCACGTACACGTTCACCGTGTCGGTGGTCGACGCCAACGGCAACTTCGGCACGCAGGCGTTCACCGTGACGGTCGCGGGTGCGAACGCGCTGACGGTCACGCCGCCCACGCTGCCGAACGGCACCAACGGCACCGCCTACGCGCAGTCGATGGCCGCCACCGGTGGCACCGGCCCGTACGCGTACACGGTGTCTGCCGGTGCGTTGCCGACCGGCCTCACGCTCGCCGCGGGGGGCGCGCTGTCCGGCACGCCGACGGTCGCGGGCACGTCCACGTTCACCGTGTCGGTGGTCGATGCGAACGGCGATTTCGGGTCGCAGGCGTACACCGTCACGATCGCGGGCGCGAACACGCTGTCGGTGTCGCCGACCACGCTGCCGGCCGCGACGAACGGCACCAGCTACAACGAAGCCTTGAACGCGACCGGCGGCACGGGCCCGTACACCTATTCGGTGTCGAGCGGTGCGCTGCCGGCCGGCCTCACGCTGTCGCCGACCGGCGGCATCACCGGCACGCCGACGACGGCGGGCACGTACACCTTCACCATCCAGGTCATCGACGCCAACGGCGACTTCGGCACGCAGGCGTTCACCGTCGCCGTCGCCGGCGCCGCGACGCTGTCGATCGATCCGGCGACGCTGCCGGGCGGCACGAACGGCACCGCGTACTCGGCGTCGCTGGTCGAATCCGGCGGCACCGCGCCTTACACCTTCGCCGTCACCAGCGGCGCATTGCCGGCGGGCCTGGCGCTGGATTCGGCGGGCCTGCTCTCGGGCACGCCCACGATCGCTGGCAGCTACACCTTCACCGTCACCGGCACGGATGCGAATGGCGACTTCGGTTCGCGCAGCTACACCGTGTCGATCGCCGGCGCGGACGTGCTGGCGATCTCGCCTGCGACGCTGCCGGCGGGGACGAATGGTTCGGCTTACAACGAAACGCTGACGGCTTCGGGCGGGACTGGTCCTTACAGCTACTCCGTGTCGAGCGGTTCGCTGCCGACTGGCGTCACGCTGTCCTCGACCGGTGATCTGACCGGTACGCCGACGGTTGCCGGCACCTACACCTTCACCGTGTCGGTGATCGATGCGAATGGTGACTTTGGCTCGCAGACGTATTCGGTGACGGTTGCCGGCGCGAATGCGCTGACGATTTCCCCGTCGACGCTGCCGGCCGCAACGAATGGCACCCCGTACAACCAGACGCTTACGACTTCCGGTGGCACCGCGCCTTACACCTACTCGGTGTCGAGTGGTTCGTTGCCGACCGGCGTGACTTTGTCTTCGACCGGTGATCTGACCGGCACGCCGGCGACCGCCGGCACCTACACCTTCACCGTGTCGGTGATCGACGCCAACGGCGACTTCGGTTCGCAGACGTATTCGGTGACGGTTGCCGGCGCGAATGCACTGACGATCTCGCCGGCGACGCTGCCGGCCGCAACGAATGGTTCGGCTTACAACGAAACGCTGACGACCTCGGGCGGCACGGCTCCTTACACCTACTCGGTGTCGAGCGGATCGCTGCCGACGGGCGTCACGCTGTCTTCGACCGGTGATCTCATCGGCACGCCGACGACCGCCGGCACCTACACGTTCACCGTGTCGGTGATCGATGCGAACGGCGACTTCGGATCCCAGACGTACTCGGTCACGGTTGCCGGCGCGAATGCGCTGACCATCTCCCCGTCGACGCTGCCGGCTGGCACCAACGGTTCGGCGTACAACGAAACGCTGACCGCTTCGGGCGGAACTGCTCCTTACAGCTACTCGGTGTCGAGCGGTTCGCTGCCGACTGGCGTCACGCTGTCCTCGACCGGTGATCTCACCGGCACGCCGACGACCGCCGGCACCTACACGTTCACCGTGTCGGTGATCGATGCGAACGGCGACTTCGGATCCCAGACGTACTCGGTCACGGTTGCTGGCGCGAACGCCCTCACGATCGCTCCGGCTACGCTGCCTGGCGCAACGAATGGTTCGGCTTACAACGAAACGCTGACCGCTTCGGGCGGCACCGCTCCGTACAGCTACTCGGTGTCGAGTGGTTCGTTGCCGACCGGTGTGACGTTGTCCTCGACCGGTGATCTCACCGGCACGCCGACGACCGCCGGCACCTACACGTTCACTGTCTCGGTGATCGACGCCAACGGCGACTTCGGCTCGCAGACCTACTCGGTGACGGTTGCCGGTGCGAATGCGCTGACGATCTCGCCGTCGACACTGCCTGCCGCAACGAATGGTTCGGCTTATAACGAAACGCTGACGACCTCGGGCGGCACTGCTCCTTACACCTACTCGGTGTCGAGCGGCTCGCTGCCGACCGGTGTCACGCTGTCCTCAACCGGTGTTCTCACCGGCACGCCGACGGTGGCTGGCACCTACACCTTCACCGTGTCGGTGATCGATGCGAACGGTGACTTCGGTTCCCAGACGTACTCGGTCACGGTTGCTGGCGCGAATGCGCTGACGATCTCGCCCGCAACGCTGCCCGCCGCAACGAACGGCACTGCGTACAACCAGACGCTGACGACCGCCGGTGGCACCGCGCCCTACACCTACTCGGTGTCGAGCGGCTCGCTCCCGACCGGCCTGGCGCTGTCGTCGACGGGTGGCATCACCGGCACGCCGACGACCGCCGGCACCTACACCTTCACCGTGTCGGTCATCGACGCCAACGGCGACTTCGGTTCGCAGACGTATTCGGTGACGGTTGCCGGCGCGAATGCGCTGACGATCTCCCCGTCGACGCTGCCGTCCGCAACTAATGGCACCGCGTACACCCAGACGCTGACGACTTCCGGTGGCACCGCGCCTTACACCTACGCGGTGTCGAGCGGCTCGCTCCCGACCGGCCTGGTGCTTTCGTCGACCGGTGACATCACGGGCACGCCGACGACCGCCGGCACCTACACCCTCACCGTGTCGGTGATCGATGCGAACGGTGACTTCGGTTCCCAGACGTACTCGGTCACGGTTGCTGGCGCGAATGCGCTGACGATCTCCCCGTCGACGCTGCCGGCCGCAACGAATGGCACCGCGTACAACCAGACGCTGACGACTTCCGGTGGCACCGCGCCTTACACCTACTCGGTGTCGAGTGGTGCGTTGCCGACCGGTGTGAGTTTGTCTTCGACCGGTGATCTCACTGGCACGCCGACGGTTGCTGGCACCTACACGTTCACCGTGTCGGTGATCGACGCCAACGGCGACTTCGGCTCGCAGACCTACTCGGTAACGGTCGCCGGTGCCAACACGCTGACGGTCACGCCGCCCACGCTGCCCAACGGCACCAACGGCACCGCGTACGCGCAGTCGATGGCGGCGATCGGTGGCACGGGTCCGTACACCTACGTCGTCTCCAGTGGCACGCTGCCGACCGGCCTGTCGCTCGCTTCGGGCGGTGCGCTCACGGGCACGCCGACGGTGTCGGGCTCCTCCACGTTCACCGTGTCGGTCACCGATGCGAACGGCAACTTCGGTTCGCAGGCGTACACCGTCGCGATCGCCGGCGCCAACACGCTGACGGTCACGCCGCCCACGCTGCCCAACGGCACCAACGGCACGGCGTACGCGCAGTCGATGGCGGCGGTCGGTGGCACGGGTCCGTACACCTACGTCGTCTCCAGCGGCACGCTGCCGACGGGCCTGTCGCTCGCTTCGGGCGGTGCGCTGTCGGGCACGCCGAGCGTCGCGGGCACCTCCACGTTCACCGTGTCGGTCACCGATGCCAACGGCAACTTCGGTTCGCAGGCCTACACGGTGGCGATCGCGGGTGCGACCAACCTGGCCATCACGCCGGCGACGCTGCCGGCCGGCACCAACGGTGCGCCGTACACGCAGGCGATCACCGCGACCGGCGGCACGCCCACCTACGCGTACACGATCACCAGTGGTGCGCTGCCGTCGGGCCTGACGCTCACGAGCGCCGGTGCGTTGTCGGGCACGCCGACGACGTCGGGGTCGTACACCCTCACCGTCGGCGTCACCGATGCGAACGGCAACTCCGGCACCCAGGCCTACACGCTCGTCGTGGCCGGCGCGCAGTCGCTGACCATCAACCCGGGCACGCTGCCGAACGGCAACGCCGGCGCGCCTTACTCGCAGGCGTTCAACGCAGGTGGCGTCGCTGCGACGTACACCGTGGCATCCGGTGCGGTGCCTCCGGGCCTGGTGCTCGGCAGCAACGGCGTGTTGTCCGGCACGCCCACCGCGGCCGGCACGTACACGTTCACCGTGCGCGGCGACGATGCGAACGGCAACTTCGGCACGCGCACCGTCACGCTGTTGATCGGCGATTCGCTGCGCGCCGATCCGACGCGCGATCCGGGCGTCAGCGATGGCATCCAGGGCCAGGTGGACGCCGCACGCCGCGCCGGCGAGCTGCAGATGGGCCACGTGTTCCGCCGCCTCGCGTCCTCGCCGACCAACTGCACCGTGCGCGAAGGCGAGGCGTCGAACGACGACGCCTGCGACGACCGAATCCAGGTCTGGGCGACCGGCACGCGCGAACAGCACTACAACCGCGATGGCAGTTCGTACCTCGGCGCGTTCACCGTCGGCGGCGACGTCGCCGTCGGCACGGGCCGCTTCGGTGTCGCGCTGGGTTCGGGCTGGGATGCGGCGACGCGCGCCTCGGGCGTGCGCGGCGACGTCGACAGCCGCGCGATGATGGTCTACGGCCGCATCCCGGTGCAGGACGCGATCGCCATCGACGTGGTGGCCGGCAAGTCCTCGCTCGACCTGGACAACCGCCGCACCACCACCGGTGGCACGGCGCTGGGCAACCGCGATGGCGACACCACGTTCGGCGGCATCGGCATCGCGGCGGACTGGACCATCGGCGCCGCCACGCTCGCCCCGTACGCGCGTTACGAGTTCGCCAGCACGCAGCTCGACGGCTATGCGGAAGCGGGCCCGAACGCAGTGGCGCTGTCGTACAGCCAGCTGCGCACGCGCACCACGTCCTTCGTGTTCGGCACGGAGCTGGGCTACGGCCTGCACTTCGACTGGGGCACGCTGACGCCGCGCCTGCGCATCGAGATGCGCCAGCGCAACGGCGACGACGTCAGCCAGGCGATGGCGTACGTCGACCGTCCGGCCACGCAGTACCTGCTGGTCCGCCCGGGCGTGGACGATCGCGCGGTGCTGGCGGCGTTCGGTGTCGAGGCCGCCTTCCACGGCGTGACCCTGCAGCTGGAATACGGCACCGCGGGCAGCGCGCTGGACAACTTCGAAGGCCAGACCCTCCGCTTCGGGCTGCGCGCCGGCTTCTGACGGCACGGCCAGCGGGACAACGCGACAGGCACGGGATCCGTCCCGTGCCTGTTTTTTTGGGGCGACTCCCCGCATGCTTGCCCGCATGCACATCCTCGTCTGCGGCGGAGCGGGTTACATCGGCAGCCACATGGCGCGCTGGCTCGCCCTGCGCGGCACGCGCGTCACGGTGCTCGACAACCTCTCCACCGGGCATCGCGCCGCGGTGCAGTGGGGCGAGCTGATCGAAGCGGACCTGCGCGATGCCAGCGCGCTCGACCGCGCCTTCGCGGCCCATCGCTTCGACGCGGTCATGCACTTCTGCGCCAAGTCGCTCGTCGCCGAATCGGTGGCCGATCCGCTGGCGTACTACGAATCCAACGTCGGCGGCACGCTGTCGTTGCTGCAGGCGATGCGGCGGCATGGCGTCGAGCGGCTGGTGTTCTCGTCGACGGCCGCGGTGTTCGGGCATCCGATGACGGACCGCATCGACGAAACCCATCCGCTGCAGCCCATCAATCCCTACGGCGCCACGAAGGCGATGGCCGAGCGCCTGCTCGCCGATGCCGCGGCGGCGCATGGCCTGCGTTCGGTGGCGCTGCGCTACTTCAACGCGGCCGGCGCCAGCGACGATGCCAGCATCGGCGAATCGCACCATCCGGAAACGCACCTGGTCCCCAACGTGCTGCGCGCGGCGCTGGGCACGGGGCCGGGGCTGCAGGTCTTCGGCGACGACTGGCCGACGCCGGATGGCACCTGCATCCGCGACTACGTGCACGTCGACGACCTGGCGCAGGCGCACGCGCTCGCACTCGACTACATGGACGCGCATCCGGGCGCGCACGCGTTCAACCTCGGCAACGGCGCGGGCTTCTCGGTGCGCGAAGTCATCGCGGCGGCGGAGGCGGCGAGCGGGCAGGCGATCCCTTTCAGCGTGCAACCCCGGCGCGCAGGGGATCCGGCGGTGCTCGTGGCGGCCAGCGATCTTGCGCGCGCGGCGCTGGGATGGACGCCGGTGCACAACGCCCTTGCGCCGATCCTGGAAAGCGCACTGCGCTGGCATCGCGCGCCGACGTTCTGATGCGCGCGCGATGCGCGCGAGTACGCGGCGACATGTGAAGACCACGTGATTTGTCTTTGTAAATCAGATACTTCCATTGCCGCTCGCGTCGGCACATGATGTGAGGCCTTGCCTGTTGGAAGCGCCTCAATGCCCGTGTTGCCGCAACGTACGATCGACGCGATCACCAAGAACGAACAGAGCCTGCTGGCGCGTTGGGGCCAGGGCCTGGAAACGAGCGGCGCGACGCGCGACGCACGCATCACCGCCGATGAGTTGTCGCGCCAGACGCGCGAATTCCTCCGCCTGCTGGTGAGCACCGCCGCCACGGCCGATGCCACCAACATCACCGGCAAGGACTGGGCCGACACGCGCACGTTCCTCGATGGCCTGTCGCGCACGCGCGCCGAGCAGGGCTTCGATTCCCAGCACACCGCCAATTTCATCTTCTCGCTGAAGCGCCCGATGTTCGAGGAACTGCAGCGCGCCTACGCCGATTCGCCCGCGCAGCTGGCCGACCAGCTGGTGGGCGTGTCCGAGATGCTCGATGCCCTGGGCATGCACACGGTGCGCGCGTTCCAGAAGACGCGCGAGGACATCATCAACCGCCAGCAGGAAGAACTGCTCGAGCTGTCGACCCCGGTCGTGAAGCTGTGGGACGGCGTGCTGGCGCTGCCGATGATCGGCACGCTGGATTCGCAGCGCACCCAGGTGGTGATGGAATCGCTGCTGCAGCGGATCGTCGACACCGGCTCGGAGATCGCGATCATCGACATCACCGGCGTGCCGACGGTCGACACGCTGGTCGCGCAGCACCTGCTCAAGACGGTCACCGCCATCCGCCTGATGGGCGCGGACTGCATCATCAGCGGCGTGCGTCCGCAGATCGCGCAGACCATCGTGCACCTCGGGCTGGACCTGCAGGGCATCGTGACCAAGGCCAACCTCGCCGATGCACTGGCGCTGGCCTTGAAGCGACTGAACATGACGGTGGTCAAGGCCTCCTGACGTGGAACGCATCCCGATCCTCCAGATGGGGCAGTTCCTGCTCGTCACCATCCAGGTCGACATGCACGACCAGCTCGCGCTGACGTTGCAGGACGACCTGTCCGAGCGCATCCGCAAGTCGTCGGCCCGCGGCGTGCTCATCGACATCTCCGCGCTGGAGATCGTCGACTCCTTCATCGGCCGCATGATCAGCACGATCTCCGGCCTGTCGCACATCATGGACGCCGAGACGGTGCTCGTCGGCATGCAGCCGGCGGTGGCGATCACGCTGGTCGAACTCGGGCTCACGCTGCCGGGCGTTGCGACCGCGTTGAACGTCGAGCGCGGCATGGCGCTGCTGCACCAACGAATGCAGCAGGCATGAACGTGCGCGAGAGCGGGACGCAGGCGGTCGCGGTGGAGCAGGACGTCGTCCTGGCCCGCCAGACCGTCCGCAAGCTGGCGCTGCAATGCCGCATGCGCCTGGTGGACCAGACCAAGCTGATCACCGCCGCGAGCGAACTGGCGCGCAACACCGTCATCTACGGCGGCGGCGGGCACATGGACTGGGACGTGCTGGAAGACGGCCTCCGCACGGGACTGCGCTTGCTGTTCCGCGACGAAGGCCCCGGCATCGCCGACATGAAGCGCGCGATGACCGATGGCTGGACTTCCGGCAACGGACTCGGGCTCGGGCTGACCGGTTCGCGCCGGCTGGTCGACGAGTTCGCGATCGACAGCGCGCCGGGCATGGGCACGCGCGTCACCATCACGAAGTGGACGTGAGCGCCGTGCCTGCCGTCCTCGCCGGCGGCTTGCCGCGCACGATCCCGGTCGACGACGCCAGCCGCGTCGGGCAGGCGCGCCGCGTGGTGCAGCAGCTCGCCGAATCGCTCGGCTTCGACGAGGTCGATGCCGGGCGTGCATCGCTGGTGGCGATGGAGCTGGCGACCAACATCCTCAAGCACGCGCAACGCGGCGAGCTGCGCTTGCAGCAGGTCGCTTCGCCGGCGGGCACGGGGCTCGAAATCGTATCGGTCGACAAGGGCCCCGGCTTCGACGCCGCGGCCTGCTTCGACGATGGCTTCTCCACGCGCGGCACGCAAGGCATCGGGCTGGGTGCGGTCGCGCGCCAGTCCGACGTGATGGACCTGTATGCCGACGCACGCGGCGCCGTGGTGCTGGCGCGCCTGTACAAGCGGGGCACGCCGCACCAGGACCTGCGCTACGGCGCGGCGGCGCACGCGGTGCACGGCGAATCGGTGAGCGGCGATGCCTGGCGCATCGCGTTCGACGGCACGCAAGCGAACGTGCTGATGATCGACGGGCTCGGGCACGGCCTTCTTGCGCACGACGCCGCGCAACAAGGCGTCGCGGGATTCGATGCGGATCCGCTCGGCGAACCCGACACCTTGATGGCGTCGCTGCACCAATCGATGCACGGCTCCCGCGGCGGCGCCGTCGCGCTGGCGCGCTACGACGGCGACTCCGGTGCGTTGCGCTTCGCCGGCATCGGCAACCTGTCCGCCGCGACGCACAACGGGCAGGGCTCGCGCGGGCTGGCCTCGCATCCCGGCATCGTCGGCACGCAGTACCGCAAGATGCAGACCTTCGACTTCCCGGAATCGCGCGGCCGCCTGCTGATCATGCACAGCGACGGCTTGCTGTCGCGTTGGAGCCTGCGCGATTACCCGGATTTGCTGGGACGGCATCCGGCCGTCGTCGCCACGGTGCTGTTGCGCGACCACGACCGGGGCCGCGACGACGCCACCGTGGTGGCACTCGCACTTGGACATTCGCGATGACGCAGTCCGGATCAGACGTTGAAGCGCTGCGCGCCGAGTGCGACGCGCTGCGCACCGAACTCGACGAAACCAACCAGGGCGTCGTCGCGCTGTACGCCGAACTGGACAAGCAGGCGGAAGAACTGCGCGAAGCCTCCGAACTGAAGAGCCGGTTCCTGTCGTACATGAGCCACGAGTTCCGCACGCCGCTCGGATCCATCCTGAGCATGACGCGCCTGCTGGACGACGAACTCGACGGCCCGCTCAACGGCGAGCAGCACACGCAGGTGCGCTTCATCAGCAGCGCCGCGGGCGAGTTGACCGAGATGGTCGACGACCTGCTGGACCTGGCGAAGATCGAAGCCGGGCGCGTGACGATCTCGCCGGGCTGGTTCGAGATGGTGGATCTGTTCGCCGCGTTGCGCGGCATGTTCCGCCCGATCGTCGAAGGCGAAGACGTCGACCTGGTCTTCGAAGAACCCGAAGGCATGCCGGCGCTGTACACCGACAACAAGAAGGTCGCGCAGATCCTGCGCAACTTCATTTCCAACGCGCTCAAGTTCACGCCGTCGGGCACCGTGCGCATCGAAGCCGCGTCCGAGGATGCGGACTGGGTGCGCTTCACCGTGACCGACACGGGCATCGGCATCCCGCCGGAACTGCACGACAAGCTGTTCGAGGATTTCAGCCAGATCGACTCGCCGCTCCAGCGCCGCGTGCGCGGCACCGGCCTGGGCCTGGCGTTGTCCAAGCGCTTCGCGGAGCTGCTGGGCGGACACGTCGGCATGCGCAGCGAAGTCGGCGTGGGGTCGGCGTTCTACGTGGTGCTGCCGGTGGCGCTGGCCGGTCCGGAGGCGGGCGATGTCGCCTGACCCCAGCGACGCGGCGCACCCCGGCCTGCCGACGATCCTGATCGTCGACGACAACCCGGCCACGCGTTATGCGATGGGCCGCGTGCTTGGTCGCCAGGGCTACCGCGTGATCGAAGCGGGCACCGGCGAACAGGGCCTGGCGCGCATCGCCGAAGGGATGGTCGATGTCGCGATGCTCGACATCAACCTGCCGGACATGAGCGGCTTCGACATGGTGCGGCTGCTGCGCGCCGATCCGGTCACCGCCCTGTTGCCGATCGTGCATATTTCCGCCGCCTCCACGCACACGCGCGACATGGTGACGGGCCTGGAAGGCGGCGCCGACGGCTACCTGGTGCATCCGGTCGACCCGAACGTGCTGCTCGCGACCGTGCGCACGCTGCTGCGCGTGCGCGCCGCCGAAGAATCCCTGCGCGAGCGCGAGACGCGCGTGCACGCGGAGCGGCTGGATTCGGCGCACTCCGCGCTGGCCGACGAGATCTCCGCGCGCGAGCGCACCGAACAGCAGCTGATGCAGGCGCAGAAGATGGATGCGCTCGGGCAACTGTCCGGCGGCATCGCGCACGACTTCAACAACCTGCTGACGGGGATCATCACCTCGCTCGGCCTGATGGGCCACGAGATCGACACCGGGCACGCGCAGGCCGCCAAGGCCCACGCCGCCACCGCGCTGGACGCCGCGCGCCGCGCGGCCGCGCTCACGCATCGCCTGCTCGCGTTCGCGCGCCAGCAGCCGCTGGATGCGCGCGCGGTGGACGTCAACCTGCGGATCCTGTCGCTCGAAGAACTCCTGCACCGCACGATCGGCGAACAAGTCGCCCTGCAGTTCGACCTCGATCCGGAAGCGGGCATCGCGAGCGTGGATGCCAACCAGCTCGAGAACGTCGTGCTCAACCTCGCGGTCAACGCGCGCGATGCCCTGCCCAACGGCGGCACCATCCGCATCGCGACGCGGCGCGTGTCGCCCACGCGCGCCGATGTGCTGCCGGCCGGCGACTACGTCGAAGTCAGCGTGTCCGACGACGGCACCGGCATCGCGCCGGAACTGCTGGACAAGGTGTTCGATCCGTTCTTCACCACCAAGCCGATCGGGCAGGGCACGGGGCTGGGGTTGTCGATGACCTACGGCTTCGCGCGCCAGAGCGGCGGGACGGCGCGCATTACGAGCGAGCCGGGCGCGGGCACGTGCGTGTCGCTTTTGCTGCCGCTGGCGAACGATCGCACGCTGGCCACCGATCCGGTGCGCAGCCCCGCGAATGCGCTGGCGGACATCCCGGGCAACGGCGAGACCATCCTGGTCGTCGAAGACTCCGACACGGTGCGCCAGCTCACCTCGACGCTGCTGCAGATGTTCGGTTACGTCTGCCTGCAGGCGGCCGATGTCGAACGCGCACTCGAAATCCTGCGCAGCGACCAGTCCCTCGACCTGTTGCTCACCGACGTCGGCTTGCCCGGCATGAACGGCCGCCAGCTCGCCGAGGCCGCGCGCGCGTGGCGCCCGACGTTGCCGGTGCTGTTCCTCACCGGCTACGCGAAGCACACGCTCGCGGTGGGCGATTTCCTCGGCGAGAACATGGACATGATGACCAAGCCCTACGAGGCCGACGCGCTGCTGTCGAAAGTGGCGCGCATGGTGACGCGACCGGTGGGCGCGATCGGCGCCTGAGTCGTCAGCGCTGCGGCACCTTGCGCAGCTTCGTCGTGTCGTAACCGATTGCCTGCAGCTTGCGCACCGCTGCCTCGTACTGCGCCGCCGGCATGCGCGGCGTACGCGCCATGATCCACGCATAGTCGCGCTTGCTGCGCGCCACGATCGTGCTGCTGTAGTCGGGCGCCAGGTCCACGATCACGTACTCGGCCCGGATCGGCCAGAAGAACTGCATGCCCCACACGGCGTTGTTCGTGCCGGGGCGCACGAAGCCCTTCGGCGTCATTGTCTGCACCGGCGCTTCGAAGCTGCCCTTGCGGAAGCGGAACGTCGTGCCGATCGTGCCATCGGCGTTCTTCGCGTAGCGCTCCACCGCGCCCCACGCGTCGCGCTCCTGCCTGGAGGGAATGTGCGCGATGACGTACCAGTCGCCCATGAAGCGGTCGATGTCCACCCGGGCCACGGGCGGGACCGTGGGCGGCGTTGCGTCGGAGGCGCACGCCGTCACCGAGAGCATCGAGCCCAGCAACGCGCTGCCCAGCTTGCCGAAACGTTTCATCGCAGTTCCTCCTTGCGGAAGCGGTAATGCGCGACCATCCATTCGCGGCCGCCGTCGTAGCCGAACAACTCGGCGCACGCCATCCAGAACATGCGCCAGCGTTGCGCCCACAGCGGAGCCGCATCGCCGTAGGCCTCGCGCAGGATCGCCAGCACTTCGTCGCGCGCGGCATCCTGGCGCGCCAGCCAGTGGTTGGCCGTGCGCTGGTAGTGCGTGCCGTCGACGAGCCAGCGGTGCTCGAGGTGCAGGTCGCGCTGGAACATCGCCAGCGTGTCCGCCGATGGCATGAGGCCGCCCGTGAAGAAGTGCCGGCCCATCCAGTCGTCTTCGCCCTGCGTCTCGAAGGGATACAGCAGCGTGCGATGGCAGAACACGTGGACGAACAGCGCGCCGCCGGGGCGGAGCCAGTCGCCGATGCGTGCCATCAGCGTTGCGTAGTTGCGCATGTGTTCGAACATCTCCACCGAGATGCAACGGTCGTAGTGCGCCGCGGGCAAGAGGAGCTTGTTCACGTCGCTGGTCACGACGCGGACGTTGGCGAGCCCGCGTTCGCGCGCGACGGCTTCGATCTGCTGGCGCTGCGCGTTGGAATTGGAAACGGCGGTGATGCGTGCATTCGGATAGCGCCCGGCCATCCACAGCGTGAGCGAGCCCCAGCCGCAGCCGAGTTCGAGGATGTCCTGGCCGTCTTCCAGCTGCGCGCGCTCGGCATACGCGGCCAGCATGGCCTCTTCGGCTTCGGCCAGCGTTTCGTCGCCGCGCGGATACAGGCATCCGGAATACTTCATGCGCGGCCCGAGGCAGGCGCGGAAGAACGCGGCCGGCAGCTCATAGTGCTGGCGGTTCGCCGCATCGACGTGCACGGCCACCGGACTGCTGCGCAGCATGCGCAGGTGCGCCTGCAGCGTGGCTTCCTGTTGGGCAGGTCCGCCCGCGCGTTCGTCGCGCAACCGCTGCGCGCACAGTCTGCGGATGCCGAGGCGCACCGCGGCATCGGGCAACCAGCCCCGTTCGGCCAGGCCGAGCAGGCCGGGCGCGGGCGCATCGTGGTGCGGCTCGAGGTGTTCGATGGCAGTGTTCATGGCGCGCTCCGTGCAGGCTTGGCGGGCGGTTTCGGGATTCAGGGGAAGAACATCGGCGTGTCGCGCATGTAGGCGCGGTAGTCCTCGCCGCGCGTGCGCAGCGCTTGCGCCTCGGTGAAGGGCACGCCGCTCAGGTAGCGCAGGAACACGTACATCACCCCGGGCCCGGTCCACGCCAGCCAATGCCACGGCGAGCCGATCGCCAGCAGCACGTACGCGAACCAGTGCAGCCATTCGAAGAAGTAGTTGGGATGGCGCGAGAACCGCCACAGCCCGCTGCGACAGGTGCGTCCCTTGTTCGCGGGGTCGGCGCGGAAGCGCGCGAGCTGCGCATCGGCGACCGCCTCGCCCGCGACGCAGGCGATGAACACCACGATCCCCGCGACCAACCACGGCGTCCACGCCGTTACCGGATTGCGCGCCACGGCGAGGAGCGGCACCGCGAACAACACGATGAGCAGCGCCTGCGCCTGGAAGAACAGGAACCACTTGCGCTGGTCGCCGTCCCAGCGTTCGCGCAGTTGCGCATAACGTCCGTCTTCGCCTTCGCCCCGCACGCGCCGCAGGAGATGCAGCCCGAGCCGCAGGCCCCACGCGCCGCCGAGCAGCGCGAGCGCCACGCGCGGCAGGACCGCGCCATCCCCGAGCGCCGCGACGAGGACGGCCGCGCCGCCGACGCCGAATGCCCACACCACATCGACGATCCCCGCATTGCGATGCGCGCGCTGCCACGCCCACGCCAGCGCCTGCGCCAGGGCGGCCAGGGCCCACGTGAGCGCGAGCGGCGAGAGCGGATGGTCCGCGAAGAAGTCCATCTCAGGCCTCGATCGCATCGAGCGCAGGCACGGCGCCTGCATCGCGCGCCCCGGGTTTCGCGAACACCAGTTGCGCGACGCCGATCGACCGCTCGCGGAACCCGCCTTCGCAATACGCCAGGTAGAACGTCCACAGGCGCGCGAAGCGCGCGTCGTGCCCCAGCGCGAAGACCTCGGGCAAGCGGGCCTCGAAGCGTTCGCGCCAGGCCTGCAGCGTGCGCGCATACGACATCCCGAAATCCTCCACGTGCAGCAGCGCCAGGTCGCTGCGTTGCGTCTTCGCGTCGATCAACGCGGCGAGGGAAGGAATGAACGAGCCCGGGAACACATGGCGCTTGATGAAATCCACCGACCGCAGCGCCCGTGCGTAGCGGTGGTCCTCGATGGTGATCGCCTGCACGAGCGCCAGGCCGCCGGGGCGCAGCAGCGCACCGATGCGTTCGAAGTAGCCGGGCAGCTGCGCGGCGCCGATCGCTTCCACCATCTCGATCGACACCAGCTTGTCGTAGTCGCCGCGCAGGTCGCGGTAGTCCTCGCGCAGCAGCGTCACGCGATCCTGCAAACCCGCGGCCGCCACGCGCGCGGTGGCCAGCGCGTGCTGTTCGCCCGAGATCGTGGTCGTGGTGACGTGGCACCCGTAGTTGGCCGCGGCGAACAGCGCGAAGCCGCCCCAGCCCGTGCCGATTTCCACGACGCGATCGCCCGGCGCGAGCTGAAGCTTGCGGCAGATGCGATCCAGCTTGCGGCGCGAAGCGACTTCCAGCGTGTCGTCCTCGCGCGCGAACATCGCCGAGGAGTACATCAGGTCGTCGGACAGGAACAATCCGAAGAAATCGTTGCCGAGGTCGTAGTGCGCCGCGATGTTGCGCCGCGCACCGGCGCGCGTGTTGCGTCGTGCCGCATGCCACAGGCGCAAGGCGGCGCCGCCCAGGCGCGCGGGGCCGGTTTCCATCGCATCGAGCAATGCGCGGTTGCGCACGAGCACCTGCACCAGCGCGACCAGGTCGTTGCAGTCCCACGCACCGTCGATGTACGCCTCCGCGGCGCCGACGCTGCCGCTGGCGGCGGCGAGGCGGTAGAACGCGGCGTTGTGGACATGCAGTTCGAGCGCGGGGAACGTCCCGTCGCCCAGCAGCGTGGTGCCGAAGGCATCGTGGACCTGCAGGGTGCCGCCCCGCAGGCCGGCCAGCGTGTGCAGCAGCCGATCGCGGAGCAGGCGATCCAGCGGCGACCAGCGCGGCCGCGCCAGCGGGACGACATTGACTTGGACATTCATGCCAGCGGTTCCTGCAAACGGGGATGGGAATGGATCGGTACGCGCTTGCACCACAAGCGCAACGCCTGCCAATGGATGGCGCCGATCACCTGGACGGTCATCAGCGGGTAGCGCCACAGGACGCGCGCAAGCGCCGGGCCGTCGAGCGGGCGGCGTTGCAGCGCGAGCGTGGCGTCGAATTCGCACGCGCCCTCGCGCAGCACCCGCATGTGCACGCGCAGGTCTTCGCCCGGAACCGTGAAGCGCCAGTCGTACGCGCGCGCCATGCCCATGAACGGCGAGACGTGGAACGATTTGTCGAAGTCCCACCGCAGCGCGCGGCCCGCACGCGCGGCCTCGGCGACCGGCAGCACGTAGGCGTGGCGTTCGCCCCACGGCGTGTTGGTGATCTCCGCGACGATGGCGGCGAGCGAGCCGTCGCGTTCGAAGCAGTAGTAGAAGCAGACCGGGTTGAAGACATGGCCGCCGTAGCGCAGGTGCGCGAGCAGGCGCACCGGGCCGCTCGGGCGCGTGCCCGTCTGCGCTTCGACGCGCGCGAGCACGGCGTCCTTCAAGGGTTGCGTCGCCGGCCCCAGGAAATCCGCGCGCCGGAACTCGGCGAGGTTGGGCGCATCCACCGACCACAGCCAGCGTCCGCGGAAGATCGCGTCGACTTCGTCGAGGTCGAGGAACAATTGCGCCATCCGGTAGCCGAACGCATGCGCGCGCGGCAG
Organism: Lysobacter helvus; assembly: GCF_018406645.1. Taxonomy (NCBI): domain Bacteria; kingdom Pseudomonadati; phylum Pseudomonadota; class Gammaproteobacteria; order Lysobacterales; family Lysobacteraceae; genus Lysobacter; species Lysobacter helvus. Next base: position 656,219 of record NZ_AP024546.1, on the reverse strand, counting down.
GAAGCGGCGATGGCGCACGCCGCCTTCGTACAGGGCGCTGTGCACGACGGCGTTCATGCGGCCTCCCGGGATGGGGCGTCGACGGGGTCGGGCATCGACGTCCCGATGCCTTCGACGCACCAGCGCACGCCGAGCAATTCAGCCACCTCCACCGCGCTGCGCATGCCGTCTTCGTGGAAGCCCCAGCCCCAGTACGCGCCGGCGTACCACGTGCGTGCGCGCCCCTGGATCGTGGGCCGCAAGGCCTGCGCGGCGACCGCGGCGCGGGTGAACACCGGGTGCGTGTACGACATGCGCGCCAGGATCTTGGCGGGATCGATGTCCGTCGTGCGATTGAGCGTGACGATCAACGGCGTGCCGACCTCCAGCGATTGCAGCGCGTTCATCCAGTAGCTCACCGTGCAGGCCCCGGTGGCATCGGTGGGCACGTGCGCATTCCACGCGGCCCACGCCTTGCGATGGCGCGGCAGCAGCGACGCATCGGTGTGCAGCACGGTGTCGTTGGCCTGGTAGGGAATCGCACCGAGCACCGCGCGTTCGGTTGCGTCCGCATCGCCCAGCAGCGCCAGCGCCTGGTCGCTGTGGCACGCCATCACCACGGCCTCGAATCGCTCCCCGCCGCCATCGACCTGGACTTCCACGCCTTCGACATCGCGGCGCACGCGCCGCACCGGCGTGCCCAGGCGGACGTCGACGCGCCAGTCGCGTTCGAGCGCGCGGATGTATTGCGAAGACCCGCCGCGCACGACGCGCCATTCCGGGCGCCCGGAGACCTGCAGCATCTGGTGCTGGTGCATGAAGCAGACGAGATGCCGCGCGGGAAATTCGAGGATGGTGGCGGCAGGCGACGACCACAGGGCGCACGCCATCGGGACCAGGTGGTCGTCGCGAAACGCCTGGCCGAAGCGATGCTGCGCCAGGAATTCGCGCAGCGTCGGATCGCCCGCGCCTGCGTCCAGCAACGCAGGGGCGATGCGGTAGAAGCGTGCCAGGTCGCGCAGCATGCCGAGGAAGCGCGGCGAGGCGATGTTGCGACGCTGGCAGAACAGGCCATCGAGCGAGGTGGCGTTGTATTCCAGCCCGCTGCGCGCGTTGCTGACGGAAAATCCCATCGTCGTCGGCTGCGTCTGCACGCCCAGCGCATCGAACATGCGCGAGAGCAACGGATAGTGCGCGCGGTTGTGCACGATGAAGCCCGTGTCGACCGCCACCGCCTGGCCATCGACCTTCACGATGTGCGTATGCGTGTGCCCGCCCAGGCGCGTGTCCGCTTCGAACAGCGTGACCGCGTGCCGGCGCGACAGGAGCCACGCGCTGGCGAGGCCGGAGATCCCGGAACCGATGACCGCGATGCGCATCAGGGCGCCTTCGCCCTCGCCAGCACCCAGGCGGGCACCGGCTTGAGGTCGCGCACCAGGCCAACCGCCGCCATCGCGCGCAACACGTAGTACGACAGGTCGATTTCCCACCAGCGGAAGCCCTGGCGCACGGTGCCCGGGAAGAAGTGGTGGTTGTTGTGCCAGCCTTCGCCGAAGGTGATCAGCGCCAGCCATGCGTTGTTGCGGCTGTCGTCGCGCGTGTCGAAGCGGCGCCGGCCGAACCGGTGCGCGAGCGAGTTGATCGTGACCGTCGCATGGAACAGCACCACGGTGGACACGAAGAACCCCCACACCAGCAGCTGCGGCCCGTTGGTGTGCAGGCCCGGCGCGTAGCGTTCGAGCAAGGCACCCGCCGCGTAGAGCGCGATCGCGAACAGCACCGGCACGGCCGTATCGAAGCGATCCAGCCAGCGCAGTTCGCGGTATTGCGCGAAGTCCGGCACGCGCGCCAGGTTGGTGCGGAAGGCCGCGGGCGTCAGGAACCAGCCGGCGTGGCTCCACAGGAAGCCATGCACGCGCGGGGAATGCGGATCGCGCGCGGTCTCGGTGTGGCGGTGGTGGTCACGATGGTGCGCGGCCCACCACAGCGGCCCGCGCTGCACGCACGCCGCGCCGATCAATGCAAAGACGAACTGCACGGTGCGCGAGGCGCGGAACGTGCGGTGGGAGAAGTAGCGGTGGTAGAACGCGGTGAGCGCGAACATGCGCACCGCGTA